>CANRBV010000001.1 GCA_947628965.1 uncultured Bacilli bacterium
AGTCTTGTAATTCCACTCGTCTAACGAGTGGATTTTTGATGGCTTGCCCATAGCAAGCCACACCCTTAAAGGTGATTAAAAAAACCTTTTTTCAAAGGACTTTAAAAAACAAATTGGTAGCCTGTACGGGTTTCGAACCCGTGAATACCACCTTGAGAGGGTGGCGTGTTAAACCCCTTCACCAACAGGCCAAGAAAAAGTGTCACTTTTTTAGTAACACTACTAGTCTATCATAAAATATTTTATTTGACAATAAAAGAACTGACAATTGGTCTTGTGACATGTGAGCCACTTCCATTTACTATATCATTAATATAACAATATTCTTTAAGGCAGTGACTTTTCATTTCTTTTTCTGTAATATATTTGCTAGCTTCATTTTTAGGCAACACGAGTACACTTGATGTTCCACCATCTAAGTTGGCAGCATTCACTGCTCCATAATTTGCCATTATATTTGTTAAGTCCAACATGGTTGCTCCAGGAACCGTTACTTTTCTTCCATCAAGTACTAAAAAAAGCACAATTCCATCCGCTCTTTGCCCAATCGCCGTTCTAGGAGCGTTTCCCCATCCGCCATTTCCTTTTATAAAGCTTCTCTTTCCATTTACGATTAAAAATGGTCCAAAAGAAACAGCATCTCTTACCTTTTTTTCTTTTGCTTCTTTTGCATTCATCTTACCAAGAATTAACTTGTTTTCTTCTGTAAAACCTATAAGTCCTCCTGAACGATCGTATCCTTTATTGGATAATACTTTGCCATTTTGTATTAATACTCCTTCTGGAGTTCCACCACTTCCACGATTATTAGGATCAGAAAATCCTCCACCATTAATAGCCAAAATTGCTTCATAATTGGCAGCCATCTCTGTGACATATTGTCCTCTATTATTTAAGTATTTTGTTGTACCTACCGAAATCCTTGAGGGGTCATAAATTACAGCCATATAGCCTTCATAGTTTTTCCCAGAAATAGGAATAATTTTATAATTTACGTGTATATCCTCAACAGTAAAAATTTCTTTTTCAAATTCATTCTCATAATAATCTTTGTTAAAGTTTTTTCGAATCTCAATTAAATTTAAATTCGTTTCTTCCTCTATTTCAATCAATTTATTTGCTTCTAAAACCGTATCTATTTCATTTTTACTATAAAACCAAGTAGCAAAATAACGATGATTCATGGTGGTCATTGCTGAAGAAATAAGCCAATCTCGAAAAAATGAAAATGGCCCATATAGAAGTAATAAAAAAAAACTTGCTCCAATAATTTCTACGCTTATAATTGAGCCGAAAATAATTTTGTTCTTTTTTGACATTTTATCTTTTTCTTTTGACTTTTTTGTTTTAAATAGAATGAAAATGCTTGTTACAAATAATGATGCAACAAAAAACCCAAGTAAAAATAAAATATAATGAAACCAAATAGGTATGAATTCATGACTATGAAATCCAATAATTAAAAGAACCATTATTATTGGTATTAAAATACTTGTTAGGTATAATAGGAAACATCCTTTTTTATAATTTTTCATGTAATATCCCTTTTCCTTTATTAATCATACCATATTTATATAGTAAAAATCTACATTATTCCTCTATTATATCGAGTAGATAATAGGTTTCATATTTTTTTCCGTTAACCTTCAATTTTTCTCCGTTATAAGCATATAATTTATGATTTGAAATAATTAAATGTTCAAATATATAAGCGACAATACTTTTGTTGTCTTTATTGTTTTGATCTCTTGTTCCATCATAAGAAATCACATATTTACCTTCTTTAGTATATTCTACATCTGTAATCAAAACTGCTCCATTACTATTTTTAGTTACTATACGCAATGTACTTGGTATATTATTTTTTACATTATCCATAAAATTTATATAAGCTTCTTTATTATAAACTTTATTATCTTTAATAACATAATTGCCATCTTTTATAGCATCTTCCAAAGAAAAATCACTTGGTAAAAGTTCTAATTTTTTAAATTTTGTATCAATATCGCATGAATTTCCATTACCATAATTTAAGAGAATTTGATTAAATAGAATTCCTTGTTTTATATTATAATCTGTGATGGTATAATTCTCATTTTCATTATAATAATAAGTATTACCATCACAATTCAAAACTTCATAATTTTTTAAAATATTTTCCATATCTTTTTTTAAAGCCCAAACACTTCTTAAAGAGCTAAAGGTAGCCGTATAACTACAACATTCTTCTTTTAATTTTAAAAATTTAGGCATTTCTAAATTTTTATTAGAAGCTTCTGAAAAATAAGAACGTTTTCCATAGGGAATCATCAACAAAACAGCTAAGAAAATACAAGTAAGAGAAATAAAAATTAATTTTTTATTTTTTGAAGTAGGAATTACTCCTTTTTTAACTTGTTCTTTTTGCTTTGCTTGTCTAATTTTCTTTTTATTTTTTTGCCATTTTTTTACATCTTTTTTTATCTTTTTATATTTTGTTTTTAAAGTTTTAATAAAAGCAGTCCATTTTTGGCTTATTTTTTGCTTTATTTCTTTTTTATCCTTTTTTTGAACTTGTTTTCCTTTCTTTGCTGGTCCTGTAATAATCTTAATAGGTTCTTCTTTTGCCGTTTCTATTTTTTTATCTAAAGATGTTTTTATTTCTTGTTTAGGAACAATTTTTACTTTTGGCGTCGATGTTTTAGTAGATGTTGGTGTACTTTTTTTAGTAAAAGTTGTTTTTTTAGATTTAGAAATTTCTGAATTTTTTGAAGATGTATTTTTTTTAGCTGGAACTGTTTTCTTTGGAGTAGAGCTTTTTTTCAAATTACTAGAATTTCCCTGTTTTTTTTTAGTTGTCTGACCTTTCGCTTTCGTTTGTGCCTTTTTTTTATTTTCTGCCATTTTTAAACCCTCTTTTCTTAAAAGCTATTATAAAAAAAAGAAGCTTATTTTGCAACAATTTTGTCGAATCTTGTCAAAACTTTTTCGCTTCCTAATATTTGCATAATACTATAAAGATCTGGAGTCGTAGTAAGTGTTGTAAGAGCAATACGAATAATATTCGTTACATCCACGATACTTCCTTTATAAGGTTCTGGATTTTCTTTATAGGCTTTTACGTTTGTGGCATACCCTAATTCTTCGCACATTTCTTTTATTTTATTAAACCATTGTTCTTGCGTATCTTCTTCTTTATAAATATCTTTATAGCAATTTAAGATCTTTTTTACTTCTTCTAAATCATATTCTAAAAAATCAACTTTAGAACCTAGAAAATATTCATCATACATATACCAAGTTTTTTCTTTAATCTCACTATAATAGGTATAGTCTTTACGAGGCTTCTTTTGTTCTCTTTCAATATTATAAATTTTCATCGAATAATCTTTATATTTTGTTAAAAGGTTATAAAACTCTGTATCGTATTTTTGACTCCAACGAAGGACACCTTCGTATACCTCTTCTTTGGTTAAATGACTAATGTAATTTTTAGAGATATTATCAAGTTTATCTAAATCAAACAAAGCTCCACTAGCACTCATCTTTTTAGGTGAAAAAGTAAATTCCGTAAAGTGAGCATCAGGATGTCCTTCTCTCCATGCTTCATAGTTGGAATTGGCAATCGTCATAATGGCTTCGATTAAAGCAAGAGCAGGGTATCCTTTTTCTTCGTAGTAATTCATTCTTGCTTCTGGGTCTAGTCTTTTGGAAATTTTACGAATACTATCCCCATCCTTTTTTAAGATTAAAGGAATATGAATATACTTAGGCATTTGAAAACCAAACGTTTTAAATAACTCATAATGAATGGGAATCGAACTTACCCATTCTTGTCCACGTACAACGTGAGTGGTGTGCATTAAATGGTCATCTACAAGGTGGGCAAAGTGATAAGTTGGAAGACCATCTTTACTTTTCATAATTGGAATATCTAAATCGTTTTCAGGTAACTCCATTTCTCCAAAGGCTAAATCATTAAACTTAAATTTACGATTAAAGTCTCCACTACTTTTTAAACGAATGGTATACGCTTCTCCATTTTTAATACGTTCAATTGCTTCTTCTACAGGTAAATCACGATACTTGGCATATCTTCCATAAATGCCAATTCTTCTTTTATCTTTCGCTTGTCCTTCACGAATGGCGTCCATTTCTTCTTGCGTTAAGAAGCAAGGATAAGCTTTTCCTTCCCGAACTAAGTGTTTAATAAACGTTTGATAGATTTCTTTTCTTTCCGATTGGATATAAGGGGCATACTCTCCTTTGGTTTCGTTTGTATCACGATATTCATATTCATCTGGTTTCATATCATAGTATTCTAAAATATGACGAATGTACTCTACAGCTCCTTCTACTTCACGAGAAGTATCTGTATCTTCGTTTCTTAAGTAAAATATACCTCCACTATTTTTAGCAATCACATAATCAATGGTTGCTGCTAAGAAGTTCCCAATGTGCATAAATCCTGTTGGACTTGGAGCATAACGCGTAACTTTGGCGTTTTCTCCTAGATTTCTTTTTGGATACATTTCTTCATACTCTTCAATTGTTTTTGTTATATTTGGAAATATCAAGTTTGCTAAATCTTCTCTATTCATTTTTACCCGACCACCTTTATAAATTCCATACTTAAAATTTTAATGTCTTTAATTGGTTTATCACTATTATTTGTTACAACCGATGCAATTTCATCTACTACATCCATTCCTGCAATAACACGACCAAACGCTGCGTAAGAACCATCTAAATTTGCTGTATTTTGATTGTTTTTAAGAACAATAAAAAACTGACTACTGGCACTATCCATACTTATACTATTACGAGCCATAGAAACAACTCCACGTTCATGTTTTAAAGTATTTTCTATTCCATTTTCTTGAAATTCCCCTTTTATCGTACTGGCACTTCTTCCTAAACTCGTTCCATCTCCTGCTTGAATTACAAAATCTCTTACGACGCGATGAAAAATTGTATCATTATAGAAATCACTTTCCACTAGTTTTTGAAAGTTTTCTACTGTAATAGGGGCAACATTTGGATACAATTCGATGATAATTTTTTTCTCATTTTCTAAATTCATTACCACATTATTGGTCTTTTTATTTGTTTCTTGATAAGTAATGTTTTCATACGTCTTTTCTTCACTTAAAACTTCTTTTCCACAACCTGTTATAAAAAAGAACCCAAAAAGAACTACTAAAATCTGCCACTTCTTCATTTTACTTTCCTCCTTAAACTTTCTACAAACTCTTTATCTTCTTGCTTTACGCGAAAACTCTCTTTTATTTTACTAATCGTTTTGTTAAAAGTAAATGTATTTATGCGACTTTTTAATAAATAAGCTAAAGTTTCTTCTTTATATCGAATAAAACATTCACACAAAAGCCAAGCAATAGCCATATTGACATAATAAGAATCCACCGTTATTTCTTCAATTAAAGAAAAGATTTTTTCCAAATAATCCAAACTAATAAAATAGTTTAAAAAAATTACCAGTGCTACTCTTATTTTAAAGACTTCTTTTGCTTTTACAAATTCTTTAAAGTAAGAGAACCAAAAAGGTTTATCTTGTTTCACAATTTTTAAACTAGCACAAAAGCCATCACAAATTTCCCAATTATCAATTAAATCGATATATTGAGGCAAATACTTTACTAAAGTTTCTTTTTCTTTAAGGCTTGCTAAAACAAAACCTTCAATCATGATTTCTTCGTGATATTTATGTTTGGTAACTTTTAAAAATGAGGCAACATCACTTTTGGCTATTTCTTTAGCAATTCGTCTATTTACTGGAATACGTATTCCTAGTATTTCATATTTCGTTTGAACTAATTTTTCTTGGAATTTTTGATATGAAACATCCTGATTCTTTTTTAAATAGCTTCGAAATTCCTCATAACTTTCTTTTGTCCACTTATTCATATTTTCTACCTAAAATGCTTCTTAAAATACCTCTATAGGGAAATAAAAGCCTCCAATAAATTTCTTTTCCATACTATCTCCTCTAATTAGGGCTATTATAACATATTCGAAATGTTATCTGCAAGAATTCCTATGTTACATCAGTTCTTGCTCTAAAACTAAATCTATATTATATTTTTCTTTTACTTCTTTTTTTATAAATAAAATAAGTTCATAAATTTCTTTTCCTGTAGCATTTCCAGTATTTATAATAAAATTAGCATGTTTTTCACTTACCATTGCCCCACCAATTCTTTTTCCTTTAAGGCCTAAACTTTCGATAATCCTTCCAGCACTATCATTTGAAGGATTTATAAAGACACTGCCTGCATTTGGAAAATCAAGGGGTTGTTTGCTATTTCTTATTTTATTATTTTCTTGAATTGTTTTTAAAATTTCCTTGGGATCTTTTTTTTCTAATTTTAAAGTTACTTCGATTACAATGTATTCTTTATGCTGTTTTAAAAAACTATTTCGATAAGAAAACATTAAGTCTTCATGAGATAATTCTTTTATTTTTAAATCTGGAGTAATTACTTTAACGCTTTTGACTACAGAAGAAATTTCTTGATGATGAGCACCTATATTCATTAAAACACTAGCCCCAACTAATCCAGGAATACCACAGGCAAACTCTAAGCCTGTATAACCCATATTCGATAATTTATTAACTAAAGAAATTAAATTGACTCCCGCTCCAACAATTATAGTATTCTTTTGAATTTCTATTTGATTAAAGCAATCTAGTTTTAAAATGGCACCATTAAATATTTCTTCTGTAAATAAGACATTAGAGCCATTGCCTAAAACTTTATAGGGGATATTTTCTTGTTTTAAAAAAGAAAGAAGTTGAATAAGTTTCTTACTATCTTTTGGATAAATTAAGTATTTGGCTATACAAGAAATTCGATAGGTATTGTATTTTTTTAGATCGACCAATTCTTTTATTTCACCAATTTGTAATTGTTTTAACTTTTCATTCATATATTTCCTCTTATCCTATCTATTTTTTGTTCTTTTATCTCTCTTATTTTTATTATAAACAATTTTATTTCCTATTTCTAGATGTGATAGTAAAAAAGTTTTTACATCCAATTATATTCTAAGAAAGAAAAAATACAACAAAAAAAGCCAAAAGAAAAAGACCTAGAGGTCTTTAAACACATTCAACAAATGTATCTGTTAGGCATCGAATTGCACAAATGCAATCTAAACTAATCGTAAAAAATGAACTAGTAGCTACATATGGATTTAAACTTGTTGTATCGGGATTATCAGCAAGTACACGACAGGTACAACAATTTCCATCTACCTTTTCTACTCTAAAGACATTTGAGCAAGTTGTACTTGCATCTGTACAAGTAGCTGTTGAATCTTTTGTAGTTGGCATACTCCAAGGAGTTCCGTTGCCACAACAAGTGTAAAGCATTATTGGTCTAGTATTACAAATAAGACAATTAGGTCCACCGCCAAGCATTGGTCTATCGCAAGAATCTAAACAACTTTCTGGACAAGCATTTTGTTGAAGAACTAAAATAACATTTAGGATTTCAGCAATACAACTTGTATTCTCTTGTTCTTTATTACACATATCATTCACCCTTTCATGTATTCTCATTAATAATTTATGAAAATTTATAAAAATAGTTCTTAAATTCAAAAAGGTTTTAAAAAATCTTATTTTGTTGTATAATTAAATTAGGTGATTTAAAAATGGCGACATGGCTACAATATCTAATTATTTTACTTATTTTAGGAATTATCTCATTAATTGTTATCAAATTAATGAAAAGAGACTTTAGCGTGGAAGCAAATAAATTAATTAATTATCTTGGTGGAAAAGAAAATATTATCAATGCCGAATGTAACATGTCAAGATTTAAGGTTATTTTAAAAGATGTCTCCCTTGTCGATAAAGATGCTATCCAAAAATTAGGTGCTAAAGGAATTGTTGAAATTGATAATCAATTAAAAATTATATTTGGAAAAAATGCCCGTCAATTAAAGAAATATATTGATGATCTTATTTAGTGTAAATTTACACTTTTTTTATGTCTAAAATAGTATCTATATTAATTTTTTCTCCATCCAAAGTTAAAAGATTATTATAACTTAATCCAACAACTTCAACTATTTTCACACCATTTTTGGTTGTCAATTTTACCTTTGTTTTATAAACATGATCTTTCGCATTAAAAAGTTCATTAATTTCTTTTATGGTTAAAGGACTTGTACGCATACCTTCCTCGTTGCTATCAAAAACCTCTTCGTTATTGTTTAGTTTTTTCTCTATAGGTACTGGGTAAACACTTGGTAATTTTTTATTCATATAGAACACCTCCCTACATTTTATGATTTTTTTCATATTTTGTTGCATACTAAAAATATGAAAAAGTTTATAGAAAAATACAATTTACTCTTTTTTATACCTCTCGTTATTATGATTTTTGCGAGTCTTTTTTGTATGTATCAATCTAGATTTATTAAGGAGATTTATATAGGACATTTTTATAAGCAAATTTTATGGTTTCTTATCGGTTTTGGTTTACTTTTTATTTTAAAGAGCATAAAAATTCAATTTTTATTTCGATATAGTTTCTATTTCTATCTTTTGGGAAATTTACTTTTATTTCTTGTTTTATTTTTAGGGAGCGATATTAATGGTGCCAAAGCATGGTTTGATTTAAAATTTTTTCATTTACAACCAAGTGAATTTATGAAAATTGCACTTCTACTTTATCTTTCTAAAATTTTAAGAGAATTTAATGCTGAAAAAAATAAAAAAGAATGGAAATTTGTTTTTAAATGCATTTTTGTTACAGCAATTCCAAGTCTTTTAGTCTTTTTAGAACCCGATACGGGAGCTATTATATTTTACTGTTTGCTTTTACTTTCTATTTTACTTTTATCTAAAATTAAAAAATGGTGGTTTATTCTAGCTTTCATTGGTTTCCTTATTTTAGGAAGTAGTTTCTTTTACCTTTATTTTTTTAAACAAGATCTTTTTATTTCTTTTTTTGGCACTGGTTTTTTTTATCGTATGGATCGTTTGATCCATTTTCAAGATAGAAGTAGTTTGCAATTAGAAAATGCCTTAACGACGATTGGAAATGCGGGTTTTTTAGGGCACGGCATTCAAAAAGAACTTCTTTATGTTCCTGAATTTCCTACTGATTTTGTTTTTACCCTCTTTCTATCCATTTTTGGTTTTAGTGGTGGTATTTTTTTACTAGGATCTTATCTTATTATGAATTATTATTTTCTTCGTAAATGCTTTTCTCTAAATACTATAGAATATAAGGCTTTGATTCATGGTTTTTTATATCTCTTTTTATTTCAACAAATTCAAAATATATTTATGAACTTAGGTTTATTGCCTATTATGGGAATACCACTTCCTTTTGTATCTTATGGAGGTTCTAATATGATCGTTTATTTTCTTTTTGTAGGATTAATCTTTAATGTTTCTAAAAGAACAAAAAAATAATTATTTTATAAAACCATTCTGTACCGTTTTCGTATCATTAATGACAATAAAAGCATTTTCATCAAATCGTTTAATCAAGGCAATTAATTTTTTTACATTTTTTGTATTAACTTGAAAATAAAGCATATCACGTTTATTTCCTTCATAATCATCTTTTAAATCAATTACTGAAAACTTATATCCATGCTTATGAACTGTATTTAATAATCCTTTAAAATCTTTTTCAACTACTACCTGTACCCCAACAATTCCTTTAATAAAATGCGTAGCAAAGTAAGTTCCTATAAAAGTACCTGTTGCAAATCCTAAAGAATACGAAATAGGTATAAAAATACTTTTTACAGGAGTAATTAAGGCTTCTCTAGCTACTAAAAACCAAATAAAAACTTCTAAAAATGCCAAAACAGCAATTACCAAAGGTTTTCCTTTGTGCATTAACATTCCTCTTGTTGTACCAATTGAAACATCCAAAATACGGGCAAAAAATATTTTAATACATAAAAAAAATAGTTCCATTCTATCACCTTAGAACTATTATTTCCTAAAATTTTAAAAATAAACAAAAACACCTATTAGGAAAACAAGTAAAAGAATTCCCAATATAAGAAAAAGTCCCCAATATTTTTTCTTCTCCTCTTCCCTCTTTTTATAAATAAATTGTTTATGTCCATATTTTTCACTTACCATTTGAAAAGGGGTATTGTTATTTATCTTCATTTGTTCTTTTTGGACTTTTATTTGATCTAAAGTCATCATCTTTCCACAGTGAGGACAGATATATCCCGTAAGCGGTAAAGGAGCTTGACAACGTTTACAATTCACTTTGCATCACCTATTTTTATTTTACATTATTGATATAAAAAAAAGCAATTTTTTTGTTTAAATATTTACAAAATAAAGATAATTTTTCTTATGAAAAAAAATAAAACAAAAAATTAGTTTATAGAAGCATTATTAAATAAAAGCGTTTTTAATCTATGTTAGAATTTTTGTCATGCTGTAAATAAAAGGTGGTTAGAATGATAAATTTTATTATATATACAGATAAAAATAAATCACAACAAAATTATAAAAAAATTATTTTAAATATTTTAAACCAAAGAAATGAAAAGTATATAATACTAACTATAACAAATTATACAAAAGAAAAAATAAACGCTTTAATAGGAAATAATATTTATATTTTAGATATGGATATGTCTTCCACTTCTGGTTTAGATATAGCAAAAATTCTTCGTTATGAAGAAGATTGGGCAAGTTCAATTATTTTAACAACTTCTTCAAATGAATTAAAAGAAAAAGGATTTGCAAGTAAAATTCTTCCAATCGATATCATAAAAAAAGATGAAGATTTTTTTAAAAATATGAAAAAGGCACTTCAAATTGCTCTACAAATACATTCTCATTATCCATCTTTTAATTTTCTTTATAACAATGAATTCTATCAAATTCCCTATGATGATATTTTATATTTTGAAAAAAACTTAAATAATAATTATACTTCTATTATTACTAAAAACAATGTTTATAAAATTAAAGAAAGTATAAAAAATATTGAAAATAAATTAGCGAATACAACCATTTTTTTTAAAACTCACCAAAGTTGTATCGTCAATTTAAAACATATTAAAAAAGTAAATTTTAGTAAAAATAAGATTCATTTTAAAAACCAAGAAATTGATTTATTAGCAAGAAATAAAAAGAAAGAATTAAAAGAAAGGTTAGGATTAGGAATTTATCCATAATACATATTTTCACCTGATTTAAACCAAATTTCTTTTAAAGGTTTTTGGTAAGAGGACACCTATGCTATATTATTTTTGAAAGTGAGGTGTAAAGGGGTTGCGTAGTAGAGTTAAATGGTTTCGTGATGAAAAAGGATATGGATTCATTTCCTATACTGATAAAGATGACATATTTGTTCACTATTCTTCCATTTTAATTAATGGTTATAAAACTTTAAAAAAAGATGATTTAGTGGAATTTGATTTAATTGAAACACCTAAAGGATTTCAAGCCATTCATACAAAAAAAATAGAACAATAATTTAGGATTTTATTGTTCTATTTTTAGTTCCATTTCCAATTTGTAACTTCTTCCATATCTATACCATATTCGCGTATGTAAGCATTATGTTTTTCAAGCATTTCTATACAATATTTTTGACAAGCCTCTTTTTCTTTCGTAAATCCTTCTATATGATCAAGAGCAAGTAATACTAAATGAAAGCGATCTACTCGATTTAAAACTCGCATATCAAAAGGCGTCGTTATACTTCCCTCTTCATTGTATCCTCGAACATGTAAATTTTTGTTTTCTCTTCGGTAAGTTAATTCGTGAATTAAGTTAGGATAGCCGTGAAAAGCAAAGATAATAGGTTTATCTTTTGTAAATATTAAATTATAATCTTTATCAGAAAGTCCATGAGGATGCAAAGAATCGGATTGTATTTTCATTAAATCAACAACATTGACAAAACGACTTTTTAGATTTGGTAGATATTTTCTTAAAATACTGGTAGCAGCAAGACCTTCAAGAGTTGGCATATCGCCACAAGTCGCAATAACCAAATCTGGTATCGTACCTTTATCGTTGCTAGCAAAGCCCCAAATTCCTATACCTTTAGCACAATGTTCTTCGGCTTCTTTCATGGAAAGCCATTGAGGTTTTGGATGCTTACTAGCTATAAGAACATTTACATAATCTTTTGTTTGTATAATATGATCAAAGCAAGAAATTAGAGTATTAGTATCTGGTGGTAAATAAGCTCGTACAATACTTGCCTTTTTTGTCATAATATGATTTAAAAATCCTGGGTCTTGATGGGTATAGCCATTGTGGTCTTGTTGCCAAACATGACTTGTAAGAACAATATTTAAAGAGGGTATCGATTTACGCCATGCTACATCTTTAGCCATTTTAAGCCATTTAGCATGTTGACTTACCATAGAATCAACTACTCGTATAAAAGCTTCATAACTATTAAAAAAACCATGTCTACCAGTTAATATATAACCTTCTAGCCACCCTTCACAAGCATGTTCAGAAAGATAGGAATCCATTACTACTCCATCGTTAGCCAAAAATTCATCTGTATTTAAAATACGGGCGTTCCATTTTCGGTCAGTAACTTCAAAGATTGAATTCAAACGATTAGACAAAGCTTCATCGGGACCAAAAATTCTAAAATTACGATTTTCTTTATTAAGATCAATTAAATCTTTAATATAAATACCAAGTTCTTTCATATCTTGAGCAATGATACTTCCAGGCTTTTGAACATCCACACCATATTTTTTAAAATCAGGTCTTTTTAAAGGAATAGTAAGCAAACCTCCATTAGCATTAGGATTAGATCCCATTCTTTGAAAACTTACAGGCGCTAAATCTTTATATATTTTTTTTAGGCTTCCATTTTTATTAAAAAGCTCTTCAGGATGATAACTTTTCAACCATTCTTCTAAGCGTTTTAAACTTTCTGGATGTTCTTTTGTGACTTCAATGGGTATTTGATGAGCACGAAAGCTTCCTTCAATTTTTTTGCCATCAATTTCCTTTGGTCCAGTCCAACCTTTTGGCGTACGTAATACAATCATTGGCCAAATTGCTCTTTCCGAATTATTTGTTTTACGGGCATGCTTTTGAATTTCTTTTATTTTTTCAATAATAGTATCAAGGACGGTTGCCATATCTTCATGTAAAACCAGTGGATCATCTCCGCTAACATAAAAAGGTTCCCACCCACAACCGCGCAAAAATGCATCTAATTCAATATCGCTAATACGAGAAAGTATGGTAGGATTAGCAATTTTATAACCATTTAAATGTAAAATTGGTAAAACAGCTCCATCCGTAATAGGATTTAAAAATTTATTAGAATGCCAACTAGTAGCAAGAGCACCTGTTTCAGCTTCTCCATCCCCTATTACACAAGCAGCAATTAAGCTAGGATTATCAAAAACCGCTCCAAAAGCATGTAACAAGCTATAGCCAAGTTCTCCTCCTTCGTTAATAGATCCTGGAGTTTCTGGAGTTGCATGACTACCAATTCCTTTTGGGAAACTAAATTGTTTACATAATTTTTTCAAGCCTTCTATATCCTCAGTAATTTCAGGATAAAATTCACTATAACTTCCTTCTAAATAAGTATTGGATACAACTGCTTGTCCTCCATGCCCAGGACCACAAACGTAAATCATATTTAAATTGTATTTTTTTATAACACGATTTAAATGGGCATAAATAAAATTTTGGCCTGGGACAGTTCCCCAATGCCCTACAAGTTTTGATTTTATATCATCAAAAGTTAAATCTCTTTGCAAAAGAGGATTATCTTTTAAATATAATTGGGCAGCACTTAAATAATTTGCAGCTCTAAAATAACCATCTATTCTTTTTAACATATCTTTTGATAAAGTTTTATCACCCATATTATCAAACCCTATTCTATTTATAAGTATAACCGAAAAAAGAAAAAAATAGAAGACTAAACTTGTGATCAGCCTTCTGTTTTTACTTTATTTTTATTTGTATAGCATCAATTGCTTTTCCATAGATTCCCGCATAGCCAGAATTGGTATCATCAAATTTATCTACCCAAGAAAGCCATTTTCCATCTTTTAAATGAGCGCGATATTCCAATTTGCCTTCATTGCTTTGCATTTGAACACCATCGATAGTTTTTCCTAGATTTCCAGCATAATCCTCTCGATCTTTTACAATAGGCAACCATTTATTATTCATTTCATGTACACGATATTCTACACTTCCCTTTGACAAGTTAATAGCTAGTCCTCCTATATCATTTCCTAAATTTCCAGCATAATCTGAATCATTTATAACATTAGGGAGCCACTTTTTTTTAACATTATCATAGGTTTGGTAAGTAACTTCAATTTTTTCAGTGTTATTAGGAAGATCTGCATCAATATAAGGGGTTGGGTTAATACGGATATCTTTATTTGTTCTAACTTCAAAGTGAAGATGTGCTCCATAAGCTTTACCTGTTTCTCCCATCTCTCCTAAAATATCGCCTTGTTTTACTCTATCACCCTTTTTTACGTTAACATTTTTTAAATGAGCATATAATGTATACATCCCATTATTATGCTTTAATTTTACATAGTTACCATAAGTTTGTGTCCCTGTCGTATTTGTATTATGAATTTGTCCTGTTGCACAAGCAACAACTTCTCCGTCACTATGAGCCATCACTTCCGCAACTTTATTTTTTTCTTTTACTAGATCAATTCCTTTATGAGAAATTCCGTTGTATTTTTGGGTAATTTGGTTTACAGCATTATACAAAACTCTACTCAAATAAATATTCCTCCTTCTAGTAATAGAATATGTTGGAACTTATTTTTGGTATTTGCATATACACAGATAAATTTTTAAATAAAAAAACTCCGTAAAAAATACGAAGATCTAAACTAAATGGTCGGGAAGACAGGATTTGAACCTGCAACCCCTTGGTCCCAAACCAAGTGCTCTACCAAGTTGAGCCACTTCCCGATTACTTATAATATTATATCATCAATTCAATAAATTGCTACAAAAATTTTACTTTTGCATCAATACAAGAGTAATCTTAACACAAAAATTATCTTTTGTGAACCTTTTTTTGTTATTTTTTAAACAAAACCTATATTTTAATAAATAAAAAAGCACTTATTCAATAGAATAAATACCTACATCCAATATATTTGTTTTTTTTAACCTCTTCTAAAAAATAATTGTGTATGTTTTTTATTATTTAAAATTTTCTAAATAGTCTTTGTCCCTTAGTTAAAATTTTTTAATATACTTTTTCTAAAAATATTTTATTTTCAAATGTTCCCTTTTTAGCCCCTTTTTATGCTGCAATAGCAACTACTTCTTCTAATGTTGAATTTTCTAATTTAGCTAAATATTTAATAACTTCTACCATATCTGCTAATTCCTCAATTCTATCCTTTCCTGTTGCATTTATTACTTCTAGATATTCCTCATTTAGCTTTTTTTCTAGTTCAGCTTTAAATTCTTCATCAGTTAAAATTCTTGTGATTGGTTTTTCACCATTAGATTTAATGATTTCAGGTATTTTATCTCTTACCAATTTGTTATATATTTGTTCCATACTTTATCTCCTTTTTTTACATAGATTGTTGTCATTATACAAATGTAATTGACATTATCAACTTATCTATAAAAATTTTATCATAATTTTTAATATTTTAAAACTCGAACTATATAAGTCCGAGTTTCCTATCTATCTGGTGCGAGTGACGTAGTAATCTACAACTTTTTGTAATGTTAACGATTTTATTATATAAAAATAGTAATCATTAGTAATACTTTAGTGCAGATTTGTCTGCATGCATAGAAAAATATGTGTTTTTATGATAAAATTATATTAGGTGATAATAATGATCAATACAAATTTTGATAACATTAAAGTAGCAATTTTTGATTTTGATAATACATTAGCTATTCATAAAGATAAAGATTTTCTAAAACATCGTCGAGAAAGTGAAGAAAAATTTTTGAATTATTATTTAAAAGCATATTTAAATCCAAATTCTTTCTATGAAGATATTGAACCATGTACTAAATCAGATAAATTATATAAATTAATTACTGCTTTAAAAAATAAAGGAGTTACATTATATTGTTTATCTGGAATGAGATTTTCATTTCATTTAAAAGCAAAGCAAAACTTTGTTAATAAATATTATGGTGATAATATAGAGGTTATTTCAACCAAAAATCAAGAAACTAAAGTAGCTGCTGTAAAAATTATTAGTCGTATTCATAATTGCAGTATGAATGAAATATTGTTTGTTGATGATATAGAAGAAAATGTCATCAGATTAAAAGATATCGGTGTTCATTCTTTATTAGCAGATGAAGTTGAATCACTATTAAATAGTATTGAATAAAAGCAGAAATGTTATAGAAAAAGATTAGGAAACTTAGTTTAAATTATTTTTTGATATTTTGTCTTTGACAAAATAATTAACCCCCTAGGCATTTTGACAAGTACATCAAAATAGCCTAAGGGGTTATCTTTTTATATCAATATCCGAAAAAGTTCGAATAGAAACGTCAATGGTGCGCCCAAAGGGAGTCGAACCCCTAACCTTTAGATCCGTAGTCTAACGCTCTATCCAATTGAGCTATGGGCGCATTTTCAAAATGCAATTCCATTATAGTCTAAACAAATTAAAAAAGCAAGTAATTTCTAAAGATGAACTTGCTATCTATGTAGGTTTGTCAAACAAAAGTGACATAGTCACGACAAACCAACGATAGATTATTTTAATTTATTAAAATAATCACGAAGCAATTCATTAGGAGATTTCCATTTCAACGGTTGCATAGGGAAATTATTATAATGTCTTAAATAAACTTGCAACTGTTGATTGGCATCTTCTAATGAATAAAAGCGGTGGCAATTATAAAACCGTTCATTATCTTTTCTATGACTTCGTTCAACCTTACCATTATGTTTCGGTGTGTAAGGTTTAATTAAGTCATGATGGATGCCTTTCTTTCTTAATCCGAGTTCAAACATAGTGATATCTTTAGGATCCTTAGATATCAATCTTTTGGTGAATTCCACTCCGTTATCCGTTCTTATCGTATAGATTTTAAATGGAAATCTTTTAATCACTTCTAATAAGAATTTATAAGAAGTGTATGTTGATTTCTCTCCATAGATTTTTAAGTAACGATAACGAGAGAATTCATCTATAGCTGTATATTGATAAAGTTTGAACTGTCCTACGATGCATTTTGATGGAACGGTTTTAACATCTATCTGAACTCGTTCTCCTGGAAAAGTCATCTGAATATAAGGTTTAGCTTTTTTCTTCTTATGTTTCTTTGGGGTAACATATTTTAGGTTTAATTTTTTTAACTGATGATATAAACTAGAAACCGTTCTTGTGTAACCACGTTGTTTCAGTTTAACCCAAAGAACTACTAAACCAGTATTCTGATTTTTACGGAACACATCTTGTATTAACTTTAATTCTTCTTCCGTATGTTGATTAGGATGACTTTTAGGTTTTGTACTTTCGTTAGCAAGAGAACGAATATCACCATTGTAACGTTTTCTCCAACGATAGATGTATTGCCTATTCGTGTTGTAAACACGAGACGCTTTTGATACGCCATATTTCTTGGCGTATTTGATGAGAGACAATCTGTATCTCATCTGCTGAGTAATTTTGGTTTTACTCATAGATTTCTCATTCCTTTCCAAAATTTAGTTGGATTGGTTTGACAAACCTACACTGTGCAATTATTTCTTCTTTGATAAAGCTTATGCCGAGAAAACATTAAAATTTTAGGGAGGATGTGATAGGCTTTTGTGCCTCAGGCAGATTGTAGCTTTGCTACTTGTTGCTGAGCCTCTGCCTTATTTTCACATCATCGGTTCCTGAAATTTTGATGGTAAATTGGAATAACTGTCACATTTGTATTATAATTGCACATTTCTAAAGATGAACTTGCTATCTATCGTTTTTATGAGTTCTTAAATATTTTTTCATAGCTTTTATTGCAATCATTTCTTCATCTTCAACAGGAAGATTATTTTTCGTTTGTTCTTCAATATGCAAAGTATTTCCAATACAGGTAACAATTACTCGAATATGTCCATCTGCTGTTGTTATTACAATTTTTTCTTTATTTGATAATACAACATCTTTTTTTGTTTTCATTTGTCATCCCTCTCTAAATTATCAAAAAGCGGATCATCAAAAAATTCTTCCAAAGTTATTCCTAACCCTTCACATATTTTTTTTATTGTCGCCAGCTTAGGACTTTGAGATTTTTCTTGAATTAACCCTTGTACAGTACTTTGCGTTACAAATGAGATTGCAGCGAGTTTGTTAATAGAAATGTTTTTCTCTTCACACAATTTTAATATTTTTTGAGACACTGCTGTTGATAATTTCATTTTTAACCACCTTTATGCTTTAAGTATATCAATTAAATTGCAAAAACTATTAACGGCGCGCCGTTAATTTTTCACTTAAAGTCATTATAATAGTTACTAATTGCAAATATTGTAGAACTTTGGCAAAGATTTTTTGGTAAAAATTGGCAATAAAAAAAGATTTTCTATATATGTATTTTTTTTATAAAAAAAGAAAACTCAAACCGAAGTTTGAGTGATATTCTAATGGTGACCCGCTTGGGATTCGAACCCAAGACCCTTTGATTAAAAGTCAAATGCTCTACCTACTGAGCTAGCGGATCAAAACTTAAAATGGCTGCCTCGGGTGGGTTCGAACCACCGAAATGTCAGAGTCAAAGTCTGATGCCTTACCACTTGGCTACGAGGCAATAAACAGAAATGGTGGAGGGACATGGATTTGAACCATGGAACCCGAAGGAACAGATTTACAGTCTGCCGCGTTTGACCACTTCGCTATCCCTCCAAAAAAATGGTGCCGACTGAGGGAATCGAACCCCCAACCTACTGATTACAAGTCAGTTGCGCTACCAATTACGCTAAGTCGGCAAAAAAAAAAAATGGTGGGCGCTATAGGACTCGAACCTATGACCCCCTGCTTGTAAGGCAGGTGCTCTAACCAACTGAGCTAAGCGCCCATGTACTGGACATAATCAACTATAACAAAAATGTTAAATTATGTCAATACATGACTTTGAAAAATTTTTAATTTTTCACAAAATATACTTCATACCATATCAAAAACATGTAAATATTATAAATTTTACGACCATTATTTTGAATATTATTAAAATGGTTATTTAACAATTGATTAATAAAATCTTTATCAAAAAATTGGTCTACATATGGTTTATTGAACATTTCTTTAACCATATTATAATATTTTTCTTCCCTAATCCACTTTGAAAAAGGAACAGGAAAACCTAATTTTCTTCTTTGCGACCATTCATGTGGTATTTTTTCATTTGCAATATCGCGGAATAAATATTTTGTTTGTCTTTTTCTAACTAAATACTTTGTTGGAATTTGTTTAGAATATGCAAATAAAAGACTATCTAAAAGAGGTACACGAAGTTCTAATGAATTTGCCATTGTCATTTTATCTGCTTTTAATAATATGTCTTTTGGAAGCCAAAAATGCATATCGATATACATTTTCTTTGTCACATCATTTTGATTTTTTACTTTATCGTAATAAGGTTTTATAATATCAGCAATCGTTTCCTCACTACGTATATTGGGTGCAAGAATTTCATTTGCTTCCTCTTCTGTTATAAATGATCCGTGCCCAATATAACGTTCATAAAAGGGTCTACCATAGCGTTTTAATGTATTTTGTCCAGGAAAATGAGGCAGAGGAGAAACAATTTTTGCTAAGCATTTTCTTAAGGCAAGAGGAATTTTAGAATACAAGCGTAACAAAAGCGGTTCATAATATTCATTATAACCTGCAAACATTTCATCACTTCCTTCTCCTGACAAGACAACTTTTACATCTTGACTTGCTAGTTGTGACAAGAAGTACAAAGGCACTGTTGAAAGATTGGCATGAGGTTCGTCGGTATGATACATAATTGTTGGCAAAATGGCAAAAAATTCATCACTGCTAATTTTCTTTTGATAGTTTTTGATTCCTAGCAAATCTGATAAATCTTTTGCAAACATCGTTTCATCAAAACCAGGTATATCAAAACCAACAGAAAAAGTTTTATCAGGTTTTGCCACACTTACCACATAAGAAGAATCTACTCCCCCTGATAAATAAGACCCCACCTCTACATCACTTGTAATTTGATGATATTTAATAGAATCCGTTAAAACTTGTTTTAACTCTTCTTTGTAGGTTTCATAATTTTTCTTTGTCTTGGTATAATCTACTTTAAAATACTCTTTTATAGTTAATTTTCCATTTTTATATTTAAAATAATGTCCTGGTTTTAATGTGTATACATTTTTAAAAAAAGTTTCGTCATGCACTGAATATTGAAAAATCAAATACATTTTTAAAGCATCGGTATTTACTTCTTTTTGAAAATCAGGATGTTCTAAAAAGGCTTTAATTTCTGATGCAAAGAAAAATTCATCTTTCTTTTTATAATAATAAAATGGTTTTATACCAAAATGATCTCTAGCTCCAATGAGTTCTTGTTTTACTTTATCATAGATAACAAAAGCAAACATCCCACGTAAACGAGTAAATAATTTTTCTTTATATTCTTCATAGCCATGAATTAAAACTTCCGTGTCAGTCTTTGTTTTAAAGACATGACCTTTTTTTACTAAATCTTCTTTTAGGGTTTCATAATTATAAATTTCTCCATTAAAGATAATGGCAAGAGTTTTATCTTCGTTATAAATAGGTTGAGAACCACTCTTTGATAAATCGATAATAGATAATCTTCGATGCCCTAAAGCAACAAAAGAATCAACATAATACCCTTCTGCATCTGGTCCACGATGTTCTATTTTATCTGCCATTTTCTTTATTATTTCTTTTTTTTCACTTTTTTTGCGTTGATCTACAAATCCTACAATTCCACACATTCTAGTTCCTCATTTCCAATAACCATTTTTAAATTCTTTATAGTAATGCCACCATCTTTTACGCAATAGTAAAAAACGTTTAAAGTTTTTATCAACTTTAGCATCCATAGGCTTTATAACCGATTTCCAAAGATTTAATGCTTCTTTTTTAAATTTTTTATTTGTAACATATCTTTTAACAATTCCTTTTGGTACAAAAGAAAGCAAGACTTTATTTGTTAAAAAGGTATACGTATTTTTTTTATGAAATAAAACATCTTCTGCTAAAACCTCAACAAGATTCTTCCCCATTGGAGTTACATAATAACTACATCTCCCTTGACGAGCATTAATTTCAAGCACTTTAAAACTATTATCACGAATATCATATTTCATATCAACTTCTGCAAATCCAGTATAATGAATACTTTCAAAAAATGTCCGAATGTCCTCACTCATTTTTAAAGTATCTCCTTTTGTTGTATTAAAACCATTAATTAAAACAGCTGCATTTCCAACCATCGATTTTGTGTGTTCTTGTAAACCAATTTGAGCAAAACTTATAAACTCTACTTGTTCTTTAGTATTTACATAAACAACAGCATCAAAAAGATTAGAATCATCTCCTGGAATAAACTCTTGTATTATTATTTTATCTTGGTAACCATTTTCTTTAATTAAAGATAGTGTACGTTTTAATTCTTCTTCATTTTCTATTTTATAAATTTTATTTTTTCCTTCAAAATGTAAATGATTATATAAAACAACGTTAGCAGGTTTTAAAATACAAGGATAAGTGATAGAAGGAATCTTTTTAGGATTTTGAGCATCATAATAGATTGTTTTAGGAAACTTTAAAATAGAATTAGCGTATGTTTTATAAAAGTTTTCTTTATTGGTTAATGTCTTAATAACTTGAATGCTCGGATAATTAAAAACATATTGCTTACTTAATTTTTCTTTATTTTTAGAAATAAATTCTACATAAGTTTCATTCGTACTAATTAAAAGTATTTTTTTATCTTGATGTTGATTAGCAAAGTCTTTCAATATTTTTAAAAATCCTTTTTCATTCCAAATATCTTTCTCATAAGAAACTTTTAGAATATTAGAAAATTTAGTAAATGCTAAACGATCTTTACCAATCACATAAGCTTTTTTGTGATAGGCTTCATAACAGCATCTTGCCATATAATAGGCATTAGCATCTGTTCCTAAAATCAGTACTTCAAAATCCACTTTAATCCCTCCTAGTATTTTATTTCTATTTCGCCATTATCATCCTTATGTATCCTTGGAACACGATTTGTAATTTGGTTAAATAAATGATAAGCATTTGTATGTAATCTATTTGTTACTTCTTGAATAGAAATAGTATCCCCAAAAATTTCTACTTTATCTTTTAGTTTTACACTTTTATCAACAAGTACCATTAGCATATCCATACTATCCGCTAGTATTTTATATTTTTTCTTACGAATCACTACACTTTCAAAACTTTTTGTTACGCCATCTGCATATCCAATAGGAATTGTAGCAATAAAACCATCCTCTTTTATTTTACAAGAAGCATTATATCCAATAACTTCTCCCGCTACTACCTTTCTTATAGACATCACTTCAGAATAAAGGGAAAAAGCTGTTTTAACTTCTAAATTATTTTTGGTAATTGTCGGACTTAAATGATGTTTTTTGACATAAAACTTTCTTTTTAATTCTCTCAATTTTCCTTTTAGGCTATTGCTTGTAAAACGACTTCCATTAAATCCAAATAAAACTATTCCTAAACGGACACCATTAACAAAGGGAAGTTTTTCATGTGTAACAAGAGTTAAGCTTCTATCAAGATGAACAATAGGTATACTTTTTAAATCAATATCCTTAACTAAATTTAAAAAGCTATTTACTTGTTTATCATAATAAATATCACAAATTCCACTAGACATAAAATGAGAATAGATACCTTCTAAAAACAGTTTATTGTTTTTTTCAATAATTTTTACAGCTTCTTTCAATTCTTTATTTGATTTAAATCCTAATCGATTCATTCCCGTGTCTACTTTTAAATGTACTTTAATTTCATAAGGAAGTTCAATTTTATTAAGCTCTTTTAAATATTCTAAACTTTCTATTGTAATGGTTATTTTATTATTCATAACGTCATCCATATATGTTAAATCAATTGGTTCTAAAACTAAAATAGGAGTTGTACGAGTTATTTTTCTTACTTGTAGAGCCTCATCTAAAGAAGAAACGGCTAAATAATTAATTCCACCTCTAAGTAAATTTTGAACTACGCGAAATCCATGTGCATAGGCATTATTTTTAACAACACCAATATAATAAGTATATCCGTTATATTTTTCTTTTATTTTTTTTACATTTTCTTCTAAAATTTTACCATCAATTGTAGCATATGTTCTACGATACATAACATCACACCTTTATTTCATTATACTTATCATACCATAAAAAGGGAAGATACGCCTTTTATTTTTTAATCTATTCTTTAAAAACGACATTCTTTGACAAATGAAATCCTTATAATACCCTTTTATGAACAAAGATTTTTTTAATATTAATGGATATACATTAGATGATCTACAAATAAAAGCAATTTGTGAAGCAGAGAAATATTCTTTGATTGTAGCAGGTGCAGGAAGTGGAAAAACTTTAACCATGATAGGTAAAATTAAGTATTTACTTGAAATAAAGCATATAAAACCAGAAGATATTTTATGTATTTCTTTTACCAATGAAGCAACTAACAGTTTAAAAGAAAAAATTAAGAATCCCAAAATTCCTGTATTTACTTTTCATAAATTAGCAATCGATATTTTAAAAAAAGAAGATATATATTATGAACTTGCTCCACCAAATTTTTTAGAAGAGGTTATACATTCTTTTTTTCAAGAGAAACTTTATTCTTCTTCCTTTCTAAAGAAACAATTTTTTCTTTTAACTAAAAAAATTTTTTTTACTCCAAAACAATATTATAAAATTTTAAAAACTTCAGAGCATAAAGAATGTGAAAAACTGATTGCTACTTTTATCTCTTTATATAATACTCATAATTTGAATCCCAAAGATTTTAAAACATTTTTTATAAACAAGAAAGAAAATCCTTTACTATTTCTTATTTATGCAATTTTACAATCTTATGAAATAGAAAAAGAAAAAAATGCTTATTTTGACTTTGATGATTTAATTAAAAATGCAATGGATTGCTGTCAAAAGAAAAAGATTTGTCACTATAAAGAAATTATAATTGACGAATTTCAAGATACTTCTAAGCTTCGTTTGGATTTTATTTCTGCCATAGTTCAAAATAGTAATGCTAATCTAACTGTAGTTGGAGATGATTTTCAATCTATTTATAAGTTTTCGGGATGCAATTTAAATATTTTTTTAAACTTTCAAAACTATTTTAAAGATGCAAAAATATTTAAATTAGAAAATACGTATCGCAATAGTCAAGAGTTAATTCATGTTGCTGGAGATTTTGTTATGCAAAATAAAAATCAAATTCAAAAAAATTTAAAAAGTCCCAAACATTTAAAAAAACCTCTTAAGTTCTGTTACTATTTAAATCAAAAAAAGATTCTTTTAAAGGTTATTAAAAAAATAGCTACAGAAGAAATCTTAATACTAGGCAGAAATAACTTTGATATTTATTCTTATATTCCTAAAGAAAAAATTATTTGGAAAGAAAATGGATATTTCACTTTAAAAAAAATAAATAAAAAATTGCGTTATTTAACCATTCATAAATCAAAAGGATTAGAAAGTGATACTGTTATTCTAATTAATTTAGTCGATGGTAAACTTGGTCTCCCTGCCAAAAGAACAAATAAAAATATTCTTAATTTATTGCAAGATAAAGAATTATTTTTATATGAAGAAGAAAGAAGACTTTTCTATGTTGCTTTAACAAGAACAAAAAATGCTTGCTATTTACTTGTTCCATATATAAAGCCTTCTATATTTATAAAAGAAATTAAAAAATACAAATCCTTTATTCAGAATTTGTACTTATAATTTTTTAATTCTACGTATTTCTTACTTTGTTTTTTTATCTAAAGCATTTATAATTTCATTTTTTATATAATTATTATGAGCAACTACAATTAAAACTCCAATTACAGCAATAATAATATTCCAAATAATGATAGAAGCATTTGAAGTTTTATCTGTTGATTTCTCTTCTTTAGACATTTCTTCAAAAATATCATAGCGATCACTACTATTATATAAAGACATTATTGCTGATTCTATTTCGGCATTTGAACTTTCACCATAACCTAAGAAATGTTGATCTCCTATAATTATAAGAGGTACAGCACCCGTTTTTTCAAAGTTTAAAAAGTTGCCTACTTTAGTTAAAAGTCTATTATTATTGGTTGCTTCAGTTGTATCCCCCCATGTTTGAAAAGAAACAACTTTAAAATAAGAACCATAATTTTTAACTAAATCATTTCCTAAATAAGATAAGAAATCTTCACAATGTGGGCATCCTTTACCTCTAAATACATAGATTGTAATTTGATTATCGTTTTCTGTGTAACCCGTTAAATCATATGTAAAATCTGCATTATATGATTGTTCGTCCTTTAAAGTTTCTTCTAAATTTAAAGAAGTATAATCTTCTAAATTTATTTTTTCTGCAAATGCTATTGTAGGCAATAATAAAATTGCTATTAATAAAATAATGAATTTCTTTTTCATACTTTTTCCTTCTTTCCAGCGTTATTATAACAAACATTTATTAATTTTTCAAAAAAACTTAATAAAAATGAAAAAAATTTAAATAATTTCTAATGTATAACTTGTTGTTCTAAAATCTCTAGTAGTAGTTATTTTTTATTAAATTCTAAAAGGATTATTTTTTTTGATAGCTTTAACCAATTCTTTATCATTACTTTGTCCAATTCCTATAGTAGTATTTTTTTCAATTCTATAAACACCAGGTGCAAAATAACGTGTCGTCATTGGATCGTTATAATGATATCCGCAAATATCCCAATTTTCTAGTGCCTCACGTGGCATATTATTTTTCACATATATGTTCGTTCCCCATTCTTTATCTTCATAGGATAATTGAAGATATCCTGCACTTGGAATACTTCCGTCAAAAACTACTTTTGAATCATCTAAACGAATACCAATAACATTTGTTTTTAGTTCACATTTATCCTGTGGCTCAATAACTTGATTCTCTAAACAAATTATTGGAAAACAAGTTTCACTTTTTTTAACGTAAGCATCAATTAATTGATTTAAGCTTTCTAATCTAGTTTTTAATTTTCGAAATGCTTTAAAATCTATACCTTTTGCAAATCTCATTTCATCATAAATATGCATTAATTCATCTTTTAAATATAAAATAGATATGAATTGATTATCATTATATATTTCAAAAAAATCTTTTACTGTATTATTATCCATAATAAACCTCACTTCTTGCTTTTATACTAACATTTTAAAAAAAATTTGTCTATATTAAAATGCTATAAGTTTGTTTATTACAATTTTATTATAAATTATTATAATAACGTTTGCATCTTAAAATCCCCAAGTAATCTATAACTTTTATAAAACAATGATTTTCCCATAAAAATTATGAATTTTGTCGTATGTATGTTATAATATCCATGATGAAGAAAAACTTTAAAGTTACCTCTTTAAAAAGGAGATTTTAAGATGCCATTAGTGTATATCGATGAAAATTTAAATAAAATTATTCAAAATCCAGACAGCGTTTTGTATTTAAGGCCATATGATATTGGATGCAAGCGAGCATTATTTGCTGTAATTAAAGAAGATCAAGGAGTTTATAAGAAAGTCCAACTTACTAAAGAACAGTCTAAAATGTCTTTTCCTTGGGAACCTATATATTGGTTCAATAATGGTCCTGGGCGTTTCTTTTTAAAAGATTTTATATCTTTTTATAACGAACTTGCTTTAAACACAACTAATTTAGATGGATTTAAGACTAAAATCCTAGAAAATAAAATTTATAACGTTGGTATATTTGCAATATTTAATGATGGCTCAGCAACTTTTATTATACGTGAAAGAGCAAAAAAATTTGATAAACAAGGTGGAATACAATCATACATAGATTTATTAAAACAGCATAAAGAATATAATCCACAATGTGATACTTATGAAATTATAGAATTTCATAGTGTTAATGATGATACCTTTATAATACCTGAACTACAAAAAGAAACAGAAGAACAACCGAAAGTTAGAAACCTAATAAAAAATAATAAGAGACCATAAAAAAAGATGATAATGGAAAGTTTATTTACCAAAATCATCTTTTTTTTCAGATTCTTTATCAGTAAGTTGTAATTAAGTTTAATACTTTTTTACACCATATTTTTTGTTTTAGCAAAATAATTAAACCCCTGGTATTTTTGACACAAGTAGCAAAATTAATTTAAAAAGCTATCTTTTTATATCAATATTCGAAAAAGTTCAATAGATTCGTCAATGGTGTCCTAAAGGAAGAAGCAATGTTTTTTTGATTTTCAAGATAAATTGGGATCACTATTACACAAAGCAAAATAAAATCAATCTATTACAATTATAAATTATCTTTCATTTCTGGAAACAAATCATAGAGATTATATCCCAATAAATTATCAAAATATTCTTTTAATTTATATGTTTCTTTTATATGATATTGTGTATTTGAATAAGCTCCTCTTCTAATCATAACATCAATTAATCTTTTATCTATCGTACACATTTTAGTAGTACACATTAGATCACATAAATTTATAATTTTTTCTTCCAGTGTATATTGATGATTTTTAATAAATTCTGTTCTAAAAGGTATATCATCAGGAATGCCACCTGCTGTACAATTAATATCATTATTAAGATAGGAATGAGTTAAACAGATATTACAATAATCATCTTCGTAGCCTTGCTCTTTCAGATACTCATAACCTCTTATGACATGTTCACTTGATGGACCAATCATTTTACCTATATCATGGATATAACCTAAAGTTTCCGCTTTTTCAGGATCCACATCTATATTATTTCTTCTAAGAGCCGTGGCAATTCTTCCAGCAGCTAAGCCAACACAAAGCGAATGATCTATCCATCTTTGATCTTCAAATTTATTTCTTGCATTTTCTAATATATCTTTTGCTTCTTTATTTGTTAATTTCATAATCTATTCACCTAACTTTTAAAATACATCTTCATATACTTTATTACATCTATGTAATTTATCATAGTTATTTTATGATCATCGGTTGTTAAATTTGAAGCAACATTTTTACAAGGGATAATAGCACCTATTTTCATTAATAATCTCCTCATATAAATGCATTGTCAATATGCAGTGTTTTTTATAAATTTAGAAATATCAATTCAACTTATAAAAATTATATCACGTATTCAACCATTTTAAAACTCGAACTATAAAAGTCCGAGTTTAGTATCTATCTGGTGCGAATGACGTAGTTATCTACAACTTTTCGCAAAATTAACTATTTTCATAATAAAATACAAATTGTTATAATTTACTGCACAAACTTTTTTATTTATGTAATATCTTTTATTAAATACTTTCTTCCAAAAACTTTACTATTTATCGAATTTAAGTTACAATTATGATGTAATTAGGGAGGTTTTTATGGATATGGAAAAAGTTAATTTTAATAAGAATATAACAGAAAATGAAAAAAAATTTGCGCTTCGATTTGAAGGAATTGAATCTAGTTCAAATATTGATAAAGAAAAAATAAATAAATTACTTGATAATTTTGTTAATTCAAAATCTCATACTAATATGATAAGAAATGTTGCATTTATCAGAACAATACTAAAAGAGTTTGAAGAAAAATTACTAGTTGTTGAATATAGTGATAAAAATTCTCAAGAAATAGTAAAATACGACAATGGAAATTTGTTTTTCTTTCATTTCAAAAATAAAAATTCAATAACTATAGAATTTGACTCAGGTAACTTAAAGATATTTGTTTCAAAAAAAGACAAAGATAGTATTTTAGATTATCCACATTATGATAGTATGAATCACCAACTTAATGAATTAATCAAACATATGCATTTATTAAAAAATGTTAAGCCAGTTAATTTAGATATGGATTCTAAAGCCTTAATAGAAATATATAAATTATTTTATGACGAAAATCCTGATTTTAGTCTTTCAAATATAAATATTAGAGTGCAGACAATGATGTCTATTTTAGCACAGTTTGGAATAACTCTTGGAGCTGATTATTCATTTAGCCTGCTAGAAAAAAGTAAAATGCCCAATTCTTTATATATTGAACAACTTGTAAACAAATTATTTCCATTAGGAGAAATAACTGACATTGATGAGCCAATTAAACTTGCAGATGAACCAAAGAAAATTATAAAAATTGTTGGAGAATGTGTGAGAGAAGTAATTAATGATGGATATAATAAAGATGATGCTTTAATAACAATTAGTAAAGTTATTCATGCGGGAAGATATAGTCTTTCTTCAAATTCAAATGTTAAAGAATTAAGCCATTTTACTAATCTTACGCAAAATGAAGTTGAATCTAGTATAAGATTAGTTAAACGTATTGAAGAAAAATTAAACAACGATAAATAAAAGAAGGTTTTAAGCACTAATATTCAAAATCTTCTTTTTATATTGTACTATTTTCTTTAACAATATATCTTCATAATTTTCTTTAACTAATGCACTAAAAAGAGTAATCTAGGCTAAATATATAATTTATATCCATTTTTAGTTTTTTGAATATATTTTGTTTTGACAAAATAATTAACCCCCTAGGTATTTTGACAAGTATATCAAAATAACCTAAGGGGCTATCTTTTTTTATATCAATATTCGAAAAAGTTCGAATAGAAACATCAATGGTGGCTCCAACGGGAATTGAACCAGTGACACAAGGATTTTCAGTCCTCTGCTCTACCGACTGAGCTATGGAGCCAAAAAAATGGCGGTTCCGAAGGGATTTGAACCCTCGATCTTCTGCGTGACAGGCAGACGTGATAGACCCCTACACTACGGAACCATGGTTGCGGGAGAAGGATTTGAACCTACGACCTTCGGGTTATGAGCCCGACGAGCTACCAGACTGCTCCATCCCGCGATAACTAAAAATTAAATGGCGGAGGAAAAGGGATTCGAACCCCTGCGCCGCTCACGCGACCTCCTGGTTTTCAAGACCAGTCCCTTCAACCAGACTTGGGTATTCCTCCAACGACAAATTGATTATATCATAGTCGATTTTAACGTGTCAACACAAAAAAACGATATTTTTAGTGAAAAAAGGGTTGATTATTTTAAAATTTAATATTATACTTAAATAGTCTTAATTAATTAAGACAAGTGCCAATGCCCAAGTGGCGGAATAGGTAGACGCACAGGACTTAAAATCCTGCGGGTGTTAAAGCTCGTGCCGGTTCAAGTCCGGCCTTGGGCACCATAATGTTATTATATGAGTTTATCTCATTTACTATAAACAATAAAAGAACCCCAAAAAAGGTTTCTTTTTTATTTCTAATGTTAGAAGTCTTGTATAGTCTTGAGCCTTCCAAGCTAAAAACTACCAGAGGCATTTACAAATCTTTTGGATGAAGGTTACAAAAGAATAAAAAACTAGTATAAGAAACTTATTTAAGTTCATTTACTAGTTTTTTAAATGTATCCCCTCTTACTTCAAAATCTTTAAATTGATCCCAAGAAGCACAAGCAGGACTAAGAAGGATTACATCGCCTTCTTTACTCATTTCATAAGCTTTTTTAGTTGCTTCTTCTAGTGTATCAACAACTACAGAATCCACATGATTTTCTTCTGCAAAAGATCTTATTTTATCTTTAGTTTCTCCATAAGATAAAATGCGTTTTACATGGGTAAGATAGGGAGCAATTGAATCAAATGGAATATTACGGTCTAATCCGCCCATAATTAAAATGGTATCTTCCAAAAAAGATTTCAAAGCAATAATCGTTGATTCATTATTGGTTGCTTTTGAATCATTATAAAATTTCCTTCCGTTTAAAGTACGAACATATTCAATGCGATGTTCCACTCCTTTAAAAGCACTTAAAAACTTTTGAATTGCTTCGTTTGTTACTCCAAATGTTTTCGCAATAAAAATGGCAACCATACAATTTTCATAATTATGCATTCCCTTTATTTTAATATCATGAATATCGATTACTTCTTCATTCTTATAGATGATTTTATCGTTTTCTAAATAGATATCAGCAGGATGTTTAGAAGAAAAATAATATTTTTGAGAAGAAATATCCTTAGTTAGCTCTAAAACGTCTTGATTTTCTTGATTTAACAAGGAAATATCATTATTTGTATGATGATTAAAAATATATTTTTTTACTTGTTTATAAGCTTCATAGGATCCATGAAAATCGGTATGCACTTCGCTTAGATTCGTAAGAACACTAATATTGGTTTTAAAATTTTTCATATCTATTAATTGATGATCGGAGATTTCCATTACTAAAATTGCGTTTTCTTTTATCTCCTCCACAATACTTGCTAGAGGAATACCAATATTTCCTGCTAAATAAACGGGTCGATTTAGCGTTTTTAATAATTCATAGGTAATGGTAGTCGTTGTTGTTTTTCCATTAGATCCCGTTATTCCTACAATTAAAATATCTTTAGGCAAATAAAAGAAACTTGCTTCTATTTCATTTATAACGGGAATGCCCAAGCTTTTGGCTTTTTCAATAGCAGGATGATCTTTTCTTATAGCAGGATTTTTAATTAAAACATCAAAACTTTCATTCACTAAATCTTCTTGATGTTCTTCTATCACAACTTTTATCCCTAAAACTTCTAATTCTTCTATAACATTTTCTTCTTGCTCTTTTATGTCACTAATGATAATTTCATTTTGATACTTATTTAATAGTTTTGCAATAGCAACCCCACTTCTAGCCATTCCAAGAACTAAAATTTTTTTATTTTTAAACATATAATTAACCTCCTATAACTATTTATGAATTTTCTTGTTCTTCTATTTCTTTTAATTTTTCTCTTATCCAAATAGGGAGTTTCATTTGTAGTTTTTTAAAACCATCTTTGGTATCCTTTATTTTTCCATAGTGAGGAATTAATTTATAATTAATGTTTTTAATAGATAACTTTAATTGCTTTTTTTCATTATCTACTTCTAAAATTTCACATAGTATATTTTCTCCAACACTTACATAATCTAAAATATTTTTTACGTAATGATTTGAGACCTCGGAAATATGAATTAGTCCACTATACGTATTATCAATATTTACAAAAGCACCATATTCAGATACTCCACTTACCATTCCTTCTACTATATCTCCCACTTTATAAATATTCATAAATACACCTCATAAATATATTATAACACGTATTTTCTTCTTTTTATGCTATAATCATGTCTAGGTGATGCATATTGCAAAATATAGAAGAAAAAATAAAAAATTTAATAGAAGAAATCCGACCTTATCTTAATATGGACGGAGGAGATATTGAATTTGTTAAATACGAAGAAAAATTTGTTTATGTCAAATTAAAGGGGCATTGTATAGAATGCATAGGACAAGATTTTACTTTAAAAAATTCTATACTTACTATGTTACAAAAAGAAATCCCTGAAATTGAAGGAATTATAAATGTAGAATTATAATTCTTTTTTATTAAGTAACCATTCTACTCTTTCAATGGGTGCATATTTTGATAAAAGATAATACATATCGTGTAAAAAATCTTCATAATCATCTACTTTATTTATTATAGGAATTAAAGCTTCTTCTTCCATCTCTCCTTCCATTACTTTTTCATAAATATCAAAATAAAAGGAAGGATACATTATTCGAGCATATAACATTTGGTATCCATATATGCTTAATTTTCTTGCTTTTAAATAGGCATTTACTTCAATCCATAAATCTTCATAGGAATTAAAAAATAAGGATTTAAAATAGGAAGCAATATCTCTTATTTCAATGTCAACAACATAATAAATTGGATTAAAATAATTTAATGCAATATTGGGAAAGACAACTCTTTTTCTTTGTAAAGTAATTTTTTCACTTGATAGCTTTTCATATTTTTTTGTCGTACTATTTACATAGCTAATTGCATTTTCAGCTAATCCAACATAATAACTAAAACTATTTAGTATTACTAATTTTTCTTTTCCTAATTGTCTTATTTGATATTCAAAATAATCAATTTTAGAACTCCACAGTTCTGCCCAACGATTACGATATAATATAGTTTTCGTATTTTTTACAACTAATTGATCTGCAAATTTTATCATGTCAATTACATTATATTCGGTGTGATTATTTAAATCCATTTCTAATAAAACGTATTTTTTTCCATTATAAAGGGTTATAAAGGAGTTTTCTTTATTAGGAATTAATTTTCCCGTTGGAAATCCTTTTTTTAGAAGTTCATCATTTAATAAAAGTAAATCATTAAATTCTTCCTCACTACGCACATAAGGTACAAAAAGAAATTTTTTATTTTTAAAAATAAAATAACTAAAAGCATCATTTTCTATTATATCGATATCAAATACATTATAGTAATTTTTTAATAGTTCTTTCATAGTATCACTAGTAAATTGTATTCGATTCCAATTTCAATATTCTTAGAGAACCAAAGTAAAACAAATAAATTAAAATGCTTTTTGTTTTACCTTGATGCAAATTATAGAACAGCAATCTTGTTCTTCAAGATAATTTTTTAGTTTTTTAAAACTTTTCTATAAGATAAAAAAACTTAAGCATTTTGCTTAAGCTGCTTTTGTTAAATCTCTTTTTATGCTTTCTTGATTTTGGGAACTCATAATTTTTTGAGCATTATCAAATGTTTGTTTAGCAAGATCATTAATCTTTCGAGCTTCTTCAAGTTGTCTACCTATTTCATTCTTCATTTCTTCCATATTTTTAATATATTTGTCTGTAACCTCTCTTACTTGATTAATAAGTTGGTTAGCTGTTTCCATATATGATTGTGAAACAATAGAAGGCTTTTGCTCGATAGATTCTAAAGCACTTGGCGCTTCTTCTACAACTCCTGTGGTTTCTACGGCAGGAGTATCTTGCACTTTTTCATTTTCTGTACTTGGTTGTGGTTCAATATTTTGAGAATTTACATCTAAAGGAGTATTTACTTTTTCTACTCCAGGGAAATTTATAATATTATCCTTTACAGCTTTTTCGTTAGCAAGTTCTGTAGAGCCTTCCTTTGGTGTATCGATTGAAGGTGCATCAGCAGGAAAAACTGGAGATATTTCTGCAACAGGTACTGGTTCTGGTATAGTGCTTGGTGCAGCTTCAGGCATAGGTGCTTCTGAAGCTTGTATAGCTTCTGGTTCAGGAATTGGTTGTTCAAAAGGATTTGCTACACTTTGCTTTTCTTCTTCTGCTTTTAAAAAGCCTTGGTAATTTTCTTCTAACTTTTTATAATTTGCCTCTCTTAAAGCAAGTTCATGCATAAAATTTTCAGTAACTAAAATCTCTTCTGAAGGTTTTACATAGACAAATTCATCTTTTCTATCGTGAATATCATCTACTAAAACTTTTTTAGTTGCATCCCAAGCTTTATCCGTATCTGTATTTATAGGATTAGTAAAAAGTGATGCATTTTGAGGTTTATAACTTACCCCAACAATTTTATTTTCATTTTCCTTTTTATCAGTTTCGAAAACTATATAATCGGTACCATTTACAACATGATACATTGATACACAATTTTTCTCTTCTTGTCTTCCATCAGGGAACTTTACTATTACACCCATATTTCATTCCTCGCTATTCTAATATTTATTATAGCAAATAAAAAATGTCATTTCAAGGGTTTTACCTTAGAAATAACAAAATGTCTGCAACCGTATGCACAATAATCTTTTATATAGGACTCCAAATTTGCTATATCATTGTATGGTTTAAAGTTTTTATTACCTTTGTCATTAAATCCTTTTAAACGCAACTTTCCATAAGCATAATCTCCCAAAATATAATCAAAGCTATCAAAATAGTCAGTGATACTATCTTCAAGTTGTTCTATATCAATAGCATCTTTCTCATTTTTAATAACTTCATATTCCATGTCATGTATTTTAATTTTCATTTTGATTCCCTCATAATTTTATAAAAATTAAAGTGATTAGCATTAAAGTTGTTGCGATAATACTTAATAATAATAGTAAATCAACGTATCCATTTCCAGAAGTAATTGTATTTCCATACTTTTTATAATAACGAATGGCTTCTTCTAAACGTCCCCTTTTATTTATATCGTTATCTTTTATACGAAAAAAATGATAAACTTTATTATTAATATTTAAAATATCTTCTTCTTTCATGTTCATTACTTCAACAGCATTATATCCAGCTAGTTGATAAGCATCTGCACTTAAAGTCACATCTTTATATACGTTAAAAGTAAAATCATGAGCTATTTCATACAGTTTACTACTCAAATAATGCAAAATAGTGTCATCGTTTGGAGTATATTTATTATATAAAAGAAATTTAGATGGAGTTGTATCATTTTTAGTATAAAGTAAACTTTTAAACTTTTCCATTTCTTCATCCGTTACTAGAACATGCTTTTTTCTTAGTACGAACATATCCACTAAATTTTCTTGAATCTTTAAAAATAATTCTTTGCCTATTTCGTCATTATCTTGGTTGGCATAAAAAGTTTGAACATCATTAAAAAAGCTTTCTAAAAATTCCTCACTACATCCAAATTTTTTTAAATTATCCTTAAATCCTCTTTCTCCATTTGTTCGATAAGGGTTTACAATATCTAATTCTCCATAAATTTGAATCAAAGTTCTTATTACCATTACGCAAAAAGAATTAAACTCTTCACGACTTGGATTATTTTTATAAGTTAAATAATCTCGAATACTATTTGTAAATGCTTCGTTTATAAATATATTACCTTCCATATCCTCACCTACTGTATAAAGTATATCATAAATTTTAAGAAATAGGAACATTTAATATATTACTTTTTGTTTCAATAGCTCCACCATAATATTCAGGAACAACTCCTTGAATAATTTTAGATGCCACTAATATGCTGTATGAATGATTAATCCCTTTTTCTATAGAAGGAATAATAAATTTATTCGTTAAAGAACAATCAATAAAAATAGAAATTAATACATTGTTAATACCATAATCTTCTAATTTAATTCGTACACTGCTACTTACATAACCTATATACGTTATACTAACAGGTATTCGCGGACCTAAATTATTTAAATATAAACTATCTGCAGCTACTCCAATGGGAATAGTTAATATAATACGATCCAATTCAGAAGAAATATCTTCATTATAGTAATTTAAAATATTTTTTCGAACGGTTATATCTTCAATACTTTTTTGCAAATATTCAGTAACTAAAGACAAGCCTTTATAAACCGTTTCCAGATCAAAATCGACACTGATAATTTCATCTTTGGCATTTTTTGTAATTAAAATAGCATTTTCTAAATCAATTTTTGGATACATATCCTTTACTTTAAAATTGGTAATGATGGTTTCATTTAATTTATCGATACTTGCTTCAGCAACATTTAAAAGTTTCGGTGTAATTTTTTGATTAAATTTAATAAAAAAATAAATATTTAAAAAAAGAACAACAAAAAGAGCCAAAAAAAGAATTCGGTTTTTTTTAAAAGTAGGAACTTTAAAAAAATGTTTTTTTGTCTTCATAGTACATTATATTACGTTTTTTCTTGATAATATTCTTAACTTAAAACCAATTTAAATGAAAGAATTCATTTGCAAAGAATAGAATTCCAGCAATTATTGCAATTACAATGATAATTAATACAACTTTAATTAAAATTTTATTTGTTTCCACATTTTCTTTTAGGTCATTAAAATCATCAAAATCACTTTTAGAAAAAGAAATTGAATTTGTATAAAAAGTTTTATCAATATCTTTTTTTGCTTCATTCGCCTTAGGAATCTCTTTTTCGGCTTCCTTTTTATTAATTTCTTCTTTTATACCATCTAAAACAACAGTATTTTCACTTCCTTTTAAATCTGTGAGAATATCTAAAGGATTCATTTCTCTAGTTAATTCTTGTTCTGTTATCGTATTTATTAAGTTTACTAAATCTTCTTTATTACTTGTTACTTTAGATTCGCTTTCTTCTTCTTTTTCATCCAATTTTAATCCTTTTAAAATATCATATTGTGTATCGCGAACTTTTTTTAATCGTTCTTTTTCATAATTCACATTTTTTTCTTTTTTGGCTTTTGCTATTATCGCATTAATATTATATTCTTTCGTTTCTTCTTTTTCTTCTTCAACTACTTCATTTTCAGGTTCTTCTTTTTTAATCATTATGCGCGATCTACGAGGTTCCTCTCGATAATTTTTTTCTAAAAGTTCCTTTATTTTTTCTATATCAATATTCTTATTATTGTCGCCGATAACATGGGCATTACTAGTAAGATTAATATTTTCATATTCCTCATGATTAATTTCTTGATACAAATCTTCATTTTTTTTAGCTCTTGATTCAAAAGAAGATGGTTTATAAAAACGTTCGTTTTTATCTTCACTTTCTACATCATTTCTATAATTATTATATTTATCCATTCTAGAACTCATGATACTCAACACCTACTATCATTAACATCATATCATAAAATTGACATTTTTAAAATACTATAGTTGATTTTTAAAAAAACCATTCGTATAATAAATATTATAGGAGATGAAAATGTGAAAAAAATATGTGTTAACCAAGAAAAATGTATTGGGTGTGGTGCATGTGTAGCTATCGATCCTGAACATTTTGAATTTAATGATGAAGGAAAATCAAGTGTTATTTCTAATGAAAATGTTGAAAATGAAAATGTGTTAAACGCAATAGAATCTTGCCCGACGGGTGCAATTTCTCTTAGTGAGGAAAATAAGGAAGAAACACAAGAATGCAACTGTTGTCAAGAATGTGATGAATGTAAAAAAGAAGATGAATAGAACTAAAAAACCATGCTATCAAAAATGAACTGCACCCTTTAGAGTAGACATCAATAAAAAAACTAGTATATTAAAAAGAGAAAAGTTATTTTTCTCTTTTTGTGTAAGTTTTTCTCTTTTTCTTAACTTTTGACTTTAATCTTGTTGTGTTATAAAATAATATCCATTCTTCTACAAGTTGAATATATTCTTGTAAAGATGTAATATTATTGTTGTACAAAGTTTCCTTTTTTAGAAGAGCATGCCAGCTTTCTATTGGAGAATCATCTATTGGAGTACCTTTTCTGCTCATAGAAATTTGTACTCCATTTGATTCACATATAGCTTTGTACTCATAAGATGTATATTGGAATCCTTGATCACTATGAATGATAAGTCCATGTACATCTTTTTCTTTTGCTATTGCTTCATTAAGTGTATCCATCACAAGTTTATTATCATTATGCTTTGATATTTTATAAGCAACTACATGTCTATCATATAAATCAATTATTGTTGATAAATATGCTCTTGAACCCTTAAATATTAAATAGGTTACATCTGTATCCCATACTTTATTAGGTTTATCAGTAGTAAAGTTTCTGTTTAATAAATTGGGTTTGACATTATCTTCTATTCGTTCATTCTTATTTTTCTTCTTTGATTTTCTTATATATTCTGCCATTAAATTATATTTTTTCATTATTCTTAATACCTTCTTTCCATTCATAACTACACCATATTTTTGGAGTAGACCTTCAACTATCCTTCGATAACCATATGTACCTTTAGAATCATCAAATATTTCTTTAATAATTAAATAATCATAATAATCAGGATCTTCCTTATTTCTATACTTATAATAAGTTTTAGGACTTATATTAAGTACGGCACACATGTTATATAACTTATAATTTTCTCTGTAAAGATTAATAAAAGTTACTTTCTCTCTCGTTGTGCCTTGAGGAAGGCCTGGTATTTTTTTAATATTTCATATCTTTCTTTCCAATCTTCTTTAGTTAAATCCTTTGTTTTTGACGGCCACGTCTATTACCAGTTACTTGTTCAAAATGATCTACTTTTGTTTTCCAAGTTTTGATTGTACTAACTGGTATACCATATTCTTTAGCTAATTGGTAGCCTGATTCTCCTTTAATATATCGATTTAAAATTTCATTTTTTTCTTGCTCAGTGTAGTGAAGAAATTTTTGACCCTTTGAAGCCACAAGAAAACACCTCCTTTCGGAAGTGTATTCTATCATATTTTCCTTAAACTAGTTTTTTATTGATGTCTACTCTAAAGGGTGCAGTTCAAAAATAGTATGGTTTTTATTTTTATTTTAGACTATAAAGTTTCTTGACCTCTTTAATAGAAAGTTCTCGATATTCGCCAGATTTTAAATTACCAAGGGTTAGAAAAGCGTAACTTTCTCTTTTTAATTTTTTAACAGGATGTCCTACACTTTCAAATATCTTTTTTACAATATGGTTTCTACCTTCAATAATACTAATTTCAACAATGGTACTTGTTTCTTCCTTTTTTCTTATTTTAATATGTGTAGGTATTACTTTTCTTTCTTCTATTATAATACCTTTTTTTAATTGATAAAATTCACTAGGAGAAAGTTCTCCTTCTATTTTTGCAATATACGTTTTTTCAACTTCATTTTTAGGATGCATAAGTAAATTGGCTAGTTTTCCATCATTAGTCAAAAGTAAAAGTCCAGTTGTATCATAATCAAGTCTTCCTATAGGATAAATTCTTTCCGTGGTCTCAATTAAAGAAACAACTGTTTTCCTGTTTTTATCATCCGTAACGCTACTAATAACTCCACGTGGTTTATTTAAAAGATAGTAAACTTTTTTTTCGTTTTTTTCTAAAAGTTTTCCCTCTATTTCAATTGTATCTTCATTACTTACCTTTATTCCCAATTCTTGTACTATTTTTCCATTTACTTTTACTTTTTTAGCGCGTATTAACTCTTCTGCTTTTCTTCTTGAAGTATAACCACTACTAGCAATTACTTTTTGTAATCTTTCCATAACATCCTCCAACTACTTGTATTATAGCAAAAGAAAGAACACTTTAAAATATAAATCAAATTTTAAAGTGTCTATTTTTCATTAAATAGTCAATGGCCTTTAGTACTCCTATTTTACCATATTCGTAAGTAAGAGCTCCTTGTTGATATGCGATAAAAGGTTCTCTTAAAGGTCCATCGCAAGATAACTCAATACTACTTCCTTGAGTAAAAGAACCACTTGCCATAATAATTTGGTCTTCATACCCTGGCATATCTCCTGGAATTGGTAAAAAGGCCGAATCAACGGGCGAACCACTTTGGATTCCTTGACAATAAAAAATTAAATCCTCTTTATCATGAAAGATAATGTTTTCGACAATATCGGCGCGTTCTTCATCGTATTTTGGCTCTACCATAAAACCTAATTTTTCCATCATAAGACTTGTAAAAATAGCTGTTTTTAAACTACTTGCTACTACACTTGGAGCAAAAAATAGCCCTTGTAATATACTTTTATTAATACCAAGTGTCGGTCCAACATCTTTGCCCTCTCCTGGAAGCGTTAGGCGTTCTCCACAAAGTTCAATTAATTCTTTTTTTCCAACGATATAAGCTCCATTTGGGGCAATACCTCCACCTAAATTTTTAATTAAAGAACCAACGACAATATCAGCGCCAACCTCACTTGGTTCTACTTTAGATACAAACTCACAATAGCAATTGTCTACCATAATAATTACATCTTTATCGATCTCTTTAATAAATTTGATAACCTTTTCTAACTTTTCTATCGTAATACTTTTTCTTGTTGAATAGCCTTTGCTTCTTTGAATTTCAATAACTTTTACTTTATGAGTTTTTAAATATTCTTCAATTTTTGGATAATCAAAGTTATCTTCTACTAAATCAATTTGATCATAATGGATTTGAAAAGATTTTAAGGAACTAGCGTTTTCTTTAATCCCAATCACCTCATGTAAGGTATCATAAGGAAGCCCTGTTATCGAAAGCAAAGTATCATTAGGTCGCAATAAAGCAAATAAACAAGTAGATAAAGCATGAGACCCTGAGACCATTTGGCATCTTACTAGGGCATCTTCTGTTTTAAAAATATGGGCATAGATTTTTTCTATAGTTTCTCTTCCTACATCATTATAGCCATAGCCACTGGTACTTAAAAAAGCACTTTCGTTTAGATTATTTGCCCAGAAAGCTTCTATTACTTTTTGAGAATTAAAGCTACAAATCTCTTCCACTTTTTCATAAATTGGTTTTAGTTCTTTTTCGACTGTATCGGCTAAAGTAAGTATTTTTTCATTGGTAATCATTTTAAACCTCCATCTACGCGTATAATACTATCATTTACGTAACTCGCTTCATCACTCGCTAAAAATGCAACAACGTTTGCTATTTCTTCAGGTTCTCCGAAACGATTAAGTAAAATCTTTTCTTCCTCTTCTTTTATATAATCCACATCTAAATCTTTATTCATCTCCGTATTTACCCAACCAGGAGCAATACTATTTACTCGAATAAAAGGAGCGTATTCCTTTGCTAAATTTTTTGTTAAAGAAATAACGCCTGCTTTAGAAGCATCATAGTCCAAACTATAAGGATACATAGTATCAATTCCATTTGTGGAAGAAATATTAATAATACAACCCTTTTTTTCTTTTACCATATATTTGGCAACCTCTCTTGAAACAAGAAAAGTTCCAATTAAGTTAACATCTAAAATACGTCTAAAATCAGCAACAGTTTTATCTTCTACTAAACTATCGATAGCAATTCCTGCATTATTCACCAAACAATTGATATGACCAAACTTTTCCATCGATGCATCCACCATCTTTTTTATTTCTTGTTCGTTTGAAATATCAGCTTTGGCTAATAATACTTGAATCGAATAAGTTTTTTCTAGTTCTTCTTTTAATATACTTGCTCTATCAAAACTTTCTACATAATTAAGGATAATATTATAATTTAAGGAAGCCATTTTTTTGGCAATAGCGGCGCCAATTCCACGACTAGCTCCTGTAATCAAAACTACTTTTTTATCCATTTTGCCTCACCTAGAATTATCTTACCATAAAAAAAGTAAGCTTGCCACTTACTTATTTATTTTGTAAGAACAATGTGGAATGTAAGATTATTATTTAATTTTTTTTCCTTCTCTATTATTTTAATTATCTATATGTTTACTTATTCGTATTGTGATAATAATTAAATTCTTGTAAATCCTTAGCAACATCATCTAAAGATTCATCCATTCCATTACTATCTTCTAAAGCCTCATCAATTAAAAATAAAATTTCAGAGATAGTGGAACAATTGTGATAAGGAATATGATTTAAATCTAAAATATCTTTTTGATATTGTTTTATATATAACTGATCATTTATTTTCACTAAGTGATGATTATTAATTGTTTTTTCTATAAGTGAATCAATTTTTTTATTCATTTTTCATCCCCTATACTTTTATGTTTTAAAAATTCTATTTGAATTTCTTTTTTATCGATTTCGCTAGTGTATTTTTTTATAGTATAACTTATTTGATTATAACGATTATCTGGAATAGTATAAACAAAAATACATCTTACCTTTTTTAAAGTTTTACTTTTATATTTTTCACAAGAGTCTTGAAAATATTTAATTTGGTGTTTAATCTTGTTTAAATCTGGTTCCTTAGAAATATATTTAATTTCAAAAAGAATATCTTCCTTTTTAGAGCTAGCAACGATATCAAAAGAAGTATCTATAGCTTTGACATTTTGATTAACTTGATAATATTTAGGCAACTTATTTTTTATACAAGTTGAACAATAATCTTCTATTAATAAAGAGTCAAAAATCTCTGCTTTGTTATCTTTGTCTATTTTATTTTCGTAATCTTTTGCTTGTTTTTTTACTATATCAGAAGTAGTCATTTTTTCTAAAGAAAATTTTTTCTCTTTTGTAGTTATAAACAATTGCTCATCAATTTCCTTTTGTAAAACCCACCATTTATATGCTCCATAAATTATAAAGATGAAACCCAAAAAAAGAAAAATGAAAAAGAAATAAGGCATAAAATTGAAAAAGATTTGAACTAAATAATTTCTTTTTTCTAAAAAATAAAATGAATTTTCAGCTAAGTTTTGCATTTCTTCTTTCGTAAATAAAAATTGATTACTTATATTTATTAAAGCGAAAAAACTTATGAATGGAACAGTAATTAAAACAATTCCTAATGAAATTAAAAATTTATAAAAACTATCATATTGTAATCTTTCCATACTACATTCCCTTATTTCCTAAAAAGAGTATACTACATCTATTATTTAAAAACAATTTAATTTACATCATAAAAATTTTCCCAAGGATCTTTTCTTTTTAATCTTTTTAAAGCCATCTCCATAGTAATTTCATCAGGATTTATTTTATCAAGTTCACTCCAACGAATGGGCATGGATACTCTAAGTTTTTTTCGTAATCGAAGTGAATATGGGGCTACACTCGTTGCACCTTTAGTATTTCTTATCCAATCAATAAAAATTTTTTCTTTTCGGTTTTCTTTTCTTATGTTGCTTGTATATTTTTCTGGCCATTTTGCTTCCATAAAATCAGCAATATTTTTGGCAAATTCTCGAAAATTTTTCCATGTTTTTAACTTTTTAGTTGGAATTACGACATGATATCCTTTTCCTCCACTCGTTTTCAAAAAAGAAGTTAAATTTAATTCATCTAAAACACTTTTTAAATCTTTTACTCCTTCTCTTACTTTTTCTAAAGAAAGATTTTCATCGGGATCTAAATCAAACACAAGACAATCTGGGGTATTTAAAGCATTTATTCGACTGCCCCAAACATGAAATTCAAAACTATTCATTTGTACTTCTGAAATAAGTCCAACAATATCTTTAAAATAATAATAATCTTCACGATTGCCTTTTTCGTTAGCTATACGTATCTTGCCAATTCCTCTATTTGAATTTTCCAAATGCTTTTTAAAAAATATTTCACCCTTTATTCCTTCTGGTGCTCGAATTACAGAAACAATTCTTTTTTCAATATAAGAAATCATTCTTTGCGAAACTTTTTTATAATAATTTACAATATCCATTTTTGTTACATTCGAATATATTTTTTTTGTAGGATTTGTTATAGTAATCCCCTCAACTATTCCATATTTTTTGGAATTTTTCTTAAATTTTATTCCGTTTTCAATTTCTTTCATGGTTCTACCAGTTTTAATACTTGTATCATATTCTCCTATATTTTTATACATATATTCATTGTCCTTTTCTTTTATTAGTAGCCAATTGTCTTCTTTAAAATGCACAAGCATCCAACGCCCTTTTAAACGTTTTCCATGCAATACAAATTTTATGGAACCATTTGTAAAATCATTTGTAAAATTTTCTAAAGGCTCCCAGTAGCCTTCATCCCAAATCATAACGGTTCCTCCTCCATATTCTTTTTTGGGAATTACTCCTTCAAAATGACGATAACTTAAAGGATGATCTTCTACATGAATTGCAAGGCGTTTTTCATTTGTATTATAAGATGGTCCCTTAGGAACAGCAAAGCTTATCAAAGTACCCTTCCATTCTAAACGTAAATCATAATGATCTTTACGAGCAAGGTGATGTTGTACGACAAAAACTAATTTTTTATGAGTTTTTGTTATTTTACCTAATGGTTCATTTGTTTTTTTAAAATTCCTTTTTTCTTTATATTTTTTTAATTTATCCATAATAAAAAACCTCTTTAATAGTATTTTCAAAGTCTATTTACTTTATAACCACTAAAAAGGTTTTTTTAATTTATATATGCAATCTCTATCCACAATGACGGCGGGATATTTTTTAAAAAATGGTGGTATTTTTTCTAAAGTAGGGGTATCTGCATCTTCATAACGATCCAGCATTAAACAATTATCTCCCGTATTTCCTCCTAATAAATTATCGGTTGTATAATAACCTAAACGAGCTAGTTCTTCTTGTAAAAACGTTTCAATTTGTTTTTGGATTTCTAAAGAATATTCTCTTACAGAGTGGGTTAAATACTTTTGAACTTCAATACCTGCTAGAATTATGCCATTTTCATCGCGAACAAAACATTCTTCCAAATTTTTTATAATAATATATAAATTTGGACAAAGGGGATCTTTTTCATAAGACCATTTTGTTCTACATAATTTAAAGGCATAATCTCCTATTTGGTAACAAGTGCTACAGGATCCACTGCCAATGTATTTTGTATCACTTTTTTTACTTAAAGACAAGTATTTCGAAACAAATTTTTGTAACGTTTTACCAAGACCGTAGGCAAACTCTCTTTCAAGAATGGAATGATTTTCTTTTGATGTAGCAAAGTAACGTAAAAATTGATAAAATTGTTCTTTTAATTCTTGACTCAATTTTTCAGTATAATGTTCATAAATATAAAGTTGATATTTCGAAGAGGTTTTAAAATAGGTATCTATATCCCTTAAAAATTCTGGTTGAGAAGATTTACTTTTTAACAAACACTCTCCTAAATCATTTTCTTTATAATTTTCTAAAATAAATTTTTTTAATTTTAAAAATGTTTTGAAATCCTTTTTTTCATAAAAATGGTAAGCAAGCAAGGAAACCTCTTCTTGTGGCATTAAAAGATTACTTTGCATTTTTTGTTTTTGCGCACTGGTTAGATATTTTAAAATGTCTTCATAAAAGAAAGAAACTTTTGCAAAATGGTTTTCCACAAGATAATTCATAAATTGCCCTCTTATTTTTAAATCTTCATGAACAGATAATTGTTTTAAATAGTCTTGATTTTCTATAAAAGATGCAAAAAGAAAATCGAATAAAAGAATGGGTGCTGAATTAAAATATTTTATTATTTTTGGAAGGTTGTTGATAAGATATTCTTTACCCCAAGTAGTATGATAAAGCATATTTTTTATTTTTTCAGCATCAAAAAAGTTTGGGTTTTTGGCTTTTTTTAAAGTATCTAAAAATTCTTCTTGGTATTCTTCCATGTCATAAATAATTTGTAAGCAAAAAGAAGGATAAGATTTTTTTAATTTGGGTAAAAAACCTGAAACAATTTGTTTTCTTGTCGTAGTATTTTCTATATTACGAATGACTTGTGCAAGCAAATTAAGTTCTGTATCGGATAAATGATAAATAAAAGATACATTGCCTTTTTCTAATTCTATAAGTGGATTTAATGACATAGTACCACACCCTTTTTAAGTAATTGTCTGCTATTATAACCAAAATAATTTTAAAAGTAAAGATGGAATTTACTAAAAATTGGCAGGTAATTTTAACATACATATGTTTGCTTTTTCTTAAAAACTGAGTATAATAAAAATGGTGATGCCAAATGGAGTTAATTGAAAAATTAAAAATTCTAGCGGATAGCGCAAAATATGATGCCTCCTGTTCTTCTAGCGGAAGCCGAAACGAAAGTAAAAATGGCATAGGAGCAACGGCCTTTAGTGGAATCTGTCACTCTTTTGCAAGTGATGGAAGATGTATTTCTCTACTCAAAATTTTAATGACCAATAGTTGTATTTTTGATTGTAAATACTGTTTAAATCGTAGAAGCAATTCGATTAAGAGGGCCTTGTTTACTCCCGAGGAAATTTGTGAAATTACTTTAAATTTTTATCGACGCAATTATATAGAAGGTTTATTTTTAAGTTCAGGTATTCTAAAAAGTCCTGATTATACGATGGAACTTTTAATTAAAACGATTACTCTATTACGTAAAAAATATCATTTTGGTGGCTATATTCATTGCAAGGCTATACCTGGAGCAAGTGAAAAATTATTAAAGGAATTAGGTCGTTTGGTCGATCGCTTAAGTGCAAACATAGAGCTTCCTACAGAAAATGGTTTAAAGCTTTTGGCTCCTAATAAGGAAAGTAAAAAGATAGATAAAATTATGCAATATGTAAAAGAAAATCAAAGCAAACGATTTGTTCCAGCAGGACAAAGTACCCAAATGATTATTGGAGCAACGAAAGAAACAGATTTAGAAATCATGAATAAAAGTGCTGCAATGTATAAAAATTATCATTTAAAACGGGTCTTTTATTCAGCTTATATTGGAGTCAATCATGATTCTTTACTCCCTACGTTAGAAAATCCTCCCTTAAAACGGGAAAATCGTCTTTATCAAGCGGATTGGTTACTGCGCTATTATCATTTTAAAGTAAATGATTTATTAAATGAAAATAATCCGAATTTCAACATTTTGGTTGACCCCAAGTGTGACTGGGCGCTTCGTCATTTAGATGAGTTTCCAAAAGAAATCAACGAGTGCTCCTATCAAGATTTATTAAAAATTCCTGGCATTGGCGTTACAAGTGCTAAACGTATTTTTTCTTCTCGTAAGGTATTTACTCTTACTTTTGATGACTTAAAAAAAATGGGTGTTGTATTAAAAAGAAGCAAGTACTTTATAACTTGTAATCATAAATATTTATTAGACCCAAGTATGTATCAAAAAAAGTTTATTGAATCCAATTTAATTTTAGAAGAAAAAACGCCTTTAAAAAAAGAGTATGAACAATTGAGGTTATTTAATGAATAACGTTTATATTTATAATGATACATTTTTAAGTCTTTTAAATCTTATAGATTATTTAATTTTACATCATATAAAGCCTTATCAAATTAAAAATAGCCAATATCAAAGCACTTTACTGGATAATGTTGTCCATCTTGCTATCGAAGAAAAAGATATTGCAGGTAAAATTGTTAGGGAAATGGGTTCTTATTCTTTACAACAAATGTATTATGTTTTTCTATCGAATGTGGAAGCTAAAGAACTTATCTTATATTATTTTTACTTAAATGGGTTAAAATACTATAGGGACATTTTTAAATATCGCAATTTAAAATGCGTGGATAAAGTTTTAAAGATTGCAAAACTGGTTCAAAACGAGTGCCATAAATACAAAGGTTTTGTTCGATTTAAAGAGTTTAATAATCACGTTTTATACGCTGAAATAGAACCTAGTAGTGATTGTTTAGAAATTCTTTCTATTCATTTTAAAAGGCGTTTAAAAAATGAGTATTGGATTATAAAAGATGTAAGAAGAAATCTATTAAGTCTGTATGATAAAAAGGAATTTCATATCGTAGATGGCACTACTTTTTCATTAGATAATATTTTGGAAAGCCGTGAAGAAGAAAAAATAGAAAATTTATGGAAAGCTTTTTATCAAACGATTGGAATTAAGGAACGAAAGAACGATACTTGCCGTAGGAATTTTATGCCTAAAAAATATTGGAAATATATGTTAGAGGTGAAAAGTGAATTATGAAAAAAGTAATAATGAAAGAAGAATTACAAGAAAAAATGCAAGAAAGTATTCATCTTTTATGTGGTATTGTAAAAGAGACTTTAGGGCCAAACGGAAAAAATGTTTTAATTGATCACTCCTTATTTTCTCCTTTTATTACAAATGATGGAGCAACAATTGCTAGAAATATTGAGTCGGAAGATGCTATTATCAATACGATATTAGAAATTGCCAAAGAGTCTTCTTTAAAAACCGATAGTAAAGTTGGGGATGGAACGACTACAACGCTAGTGTTACTAGAAAGTATTTTTGATCATGGGTTGGAACTTATAAAAAAGGGGATGCCTCCTATTCTTTTTAAAAAAAATTTAACTAAAAGTTTAGAAAAGGTTTTAAATTCTTTAGAAAAAGAAAAACATCTTCCTAAAAATAAGGAATATGAAAGCTTAAGTATTATTGCTGCCAACGAAGAGGAGCTTGGGAAATTTATAAATCACGTTTATCAAAAAATTAAAACGAAAAATGGAATTGAAATTGTAGAAACGGACCAAAGCATCTTAAGTGTTCAATATGAAAATGGATATCAATTTCCCATAGAACTTGGTAGTCCACTATTTTTAAAAGAGCAAGAGAAAATTTTTTTAGAAAATCCTGTATTTCTTTTTGTTGAAGAACAAAACTCTTCTTTAGAAGATTATAGTATGTATTTAAATGCTGCTATGAAAAATAAATGGGATGTTGTTTTTATTGCTAAAAATTTTAATGATTCCTTTATCCAAGAATGTCTTTATTTAAATGATACGCAAACCATAAATTGCTTTTTGCTTAAAATTGGAGAGTATGGAATAAAAGAATCAATTATTTGGAAAGATATAAAATTTATAACGAGTCAAAAAAAGAATTGTAAGGGAATTACGTTAACAAAAGAAAAGGCCATTTTAAAATTTACAAATTCTTTAAAAACACAAGAATATTTAAAAACAATTGAGGAAGAACTAAAGAAAATAAAAGATGAATTTGATGAAGATTTTTTTAAAAAACGTATGGCCATGTTTTTAAATGGTTTGGCAACTATTGTTTTGGGTGCCCCAACAAAAATTGAATGTCACGAGAAAAAAATGCGTCTTATCGACGCATTGTGTGCTTTAGAAAGTGCTAAAGACGGAGTTGTTACAGGTGGAGGTATTACGTTTTTAAAAATTGCAAATGAATTAGACATTAAAAATGAAACGGACCAAATTTTACAAGAAGCTTTGAAAATACCTTTTAAACAAATTCTTTTAAATTCGGGACTTTCTTATGAAAAAATAAAAAAGACGATTGAAAAGGAAGAATATCATGCTGTTTTTAATGTTTCTAAAGATCGTTTTGAAAAAGTAAGCGACACACAAGTAATTGATTCTTATAACGTTTTAAAACAAACTTTAGAAAACGCTTGCTCCATTGCCATGATGTTACTTACAACCAGTAGTTTAGTAATCAATGAGCAAGAAAATAATTTAGGAAAAATAAACGATTATAATGAACTATAAATAGACACAATTTTAATTAAAAATGTTTTATAGTTTTTTGCTTCTTTATACTTTTTTTATATTCTTGTTTCTAAAAGATTCGTTTATTCCCAATACTTAATATTTACAATAATTCAGCTATCTTTAATTTAACAGACACTGTCTGGAATTTTGGATATTTAGCGTTTATCAAAATAATTTTTTAAAAAAACATATCTATTGGAATCATAGAGAAATATTTATCCAAAAAAAAGAATACCTGCGCGTATTCCTTTCTCTAGATTGTTTTTTTAAATACCTGGTCGCATTTAAAAACAATTTATTAAAACATAACTTTTATTATGTCTTAATCATAAATGGGGCAAAATTCCAATAGGCATAAAACCTTTTTTATTTGCTCTCTTTTAATAACTTTATTTTATTAAAATTCCTTTTATTTGTCAATAAATTTTATATATCTTCTAAGCATAAATGAAAATGCAATTCTTTTTCAAATCTGCCTTTTAATAATTCATTTTTTCTATCTATTTTAATCGTTTTAAAGCATTTTGGATTATTAACTACACTTTCAATTATATTATCTAATTCTTCGCTTTTCTTTTTGCTTTTCCACTCGTCGCCTCTAATAGGAATTTCAATGACTTTAATTTTATAATGCTTTCTTAATCTTTCTAAATATCTATCTAATTCTATTTTGCTATCTATCTTTGCAATACTATAAATACTATTTCCATTATTACAATACATATCAATAACACCATTTCTTATTAGATTAAATAAAGCATTTAATTGACTACTTTTAAATTTTATTTTATTTATCTTTACATCATAATTTTGCTGATTTGAACCAGGTATTTTACTAATATATATTGCCTCTATCGTTTGCCTAATAAATACCTTTTTTTCTTCATAATCCATATCATCCCATTTTTTAAAAGCATTATTCTTATTTTGAATATCTTTAATAACAGCCTCATCTAATAACTCTCTAATTTCTTCTTTTCTTTCTTTTAATCTTTCATCTGGGGCTTCTAATTCTACATTATTTAATATTTCATTTAATCTTTCATTATCGACTAATAAAGAATTGTAGGTTAGAGCCATATTAAATTCAGCAATATTACTTAATTTATCAAATAATAATTTTTCTACTTTAGCCTCATTTATACGACTATTACATTTTTTACAAATATAATGCCTTATATTCTTACTTTTATTACTACTTACACATAATAGACTGCCACATTTATTGCAATATAATGTTTTTCCAAACATATAATCTAAACTACCACCAAAACTTTTTTTATTCTTTTCCATTAAAACTTGACAGTCCTTAAATACATCTTTTGAGATAATTGGAGGAACAACATCTTCATATACGATTGTTTCTTTATCTTTTAATGATTTTCTATGCTCTATATCTCCACAATATATTCTATTATTTAATATTTGCTGAATAGCCCAATCTTTCCATTCCATTAAATTATTATTTTCTGATTTTAATTTTTCAGCAATATAATAATATGAATAGCCCTTTAAATATAAATTAAATATTTTTCTTATCGTTGGAGCTGCTTCTTCATCTATTATTGCTTTTTTCTTTAATTTAATATCTTCATTATTTATATCTCTTTTATAACCTAAAGGCAACTTACCAATAGGAATACCTTGCTTTACTGTACCAACTAACCCCATAATCGTTCTTTCCCTTGTTTGTTCTACCTCTAATTGAGCCAATAAAATAACTAATCTAATAAAGAATTTACCAAAAGCATTGCTCGTATTTATTTCTTCTGTAACCGAAACTAAATCACAATGCTTTTCTTCAAATAGCACTAATATTTCTTCTAAATCTTTAATAGACCTTGTAAGTCTATCTAATTTATAAATGCAAACTGTATTGATTTTATCACTACATATATCTTTCAACATTTTTTGAAATTCTGGGCGACCTTTCATATCTTTAGCACTTTTTCCATCTTCTCTATATATTTTGCAAATATTATATTCTTTAAATTTACAAAAAGCCTTTATTCTATCTAATTGCTCATCTAAACTATGTCCTTCTCTTGCTTGGTCTTCTGTACTAACTCTAATATATACACCAATTCTTTTTTCTTTACTTTCTTCCATACTACAAATCACTTATATTAAAAATACTACTATATTTTTTTTAATATTTTCTCCTCTCACTACTTATTATATGCAAAAATATTTTTTTTTAATGATTAGCCCCAAAAAACTTAAAAAATAGAGAAGATATTATCTTTTTAATAAATTATAAAAACTATTTGGCTTTAAATTTAACATTTCTATTGCTTCTTTACTTTTTATTTTTTTATTTTTCCATAATTCTATAACATAATCATAATTACTTGGCTTTTCTATTTTTGGGCGACCAAATCTTATTCCTTTATTTTTTGCATTAGAAATTCCTTCCTTTTGCCTTTGCTTAATAAATGACCTTTCTTGCTCTGCGACATAACTTAATATTTGCAATACTAAATCACTAATAAATGTGCCTAATAAATCTTTATTATTCCTTGTATCTAATAATGGCATATCTAAAACAACAATATCTGCTTTTATATTTTTTGTAATTTCTTTCCATTCTTCAATTATTGCATTATAATTTCTTCCTAATCTATCAATACTTTTAATTACTAATAAATCATTTTCCCTTAATATATTTTTTACTATGCTATATTGCTTTCTTTCAAAATCTTTTCCACTTTGCTTATCAATATAAATATCTCTCTCTTCTATGCCATATTCTTTAAATGCTAAGATTTGCCTTTCTTCATTTTGCTCTTTGCTACTAACTCTACCATAGCCAAATACTTTATTTTTCATTTTATACCTACTTTGCTAAAAAATTGCTTATTTCTCTAAAGATTCTATCTATAATAACATCTTCAAATGTTCCTACTAATTCTACTATGATATTATTATCTTTTAATTCACCAATGAAGTTAGAACATGCTATTAAAAATGGAAATTCTTTTTTTCTTTCTTTTTCTTCTTCCAATGTATCCAAAATATTATCAACATAACCATCACAGACAAATGATAATATTTTTCTTAATTCATTTTCTCTCATTTTATGGCACCTCCTTACCATAAAATATTATAGAAACATTCGTTCTATTTCTCAACCAATTTATTTAAAAATCTCAAAAAAATTTATAAACATTTAAAAAATCAATTTTAAACTTTTATAAACATAAAAAAAGACTTAATCTTAATAAGAATTAAATCTTTATAAAATTACACTTTTTTAAACACTATATAAATTCTTTATTTCTTCGCTTGGCAATACTAATGTAAAATCAATATCATAAATATTTATTAACTCATTTAATTTTTTAACAATTTCTTTTGCTATATCATTATGCTTATAACCATGTACCCCTGTCCCTATGCTAACACTAATAATACTTTTATAGCCATTATCTTTTGCTGATATAAATATTTTTTCATAACTATTTAATAAATCTAATAGGGGAGAATTGCTTTCATAATATTTTGGAGAATATATATGCAAAATATCAATACCTAAATCAAAACCAGGACTATATCTAATTTCATTAACTCTCATATTTTCTTTATAATTCTTTTTACAATAATCTTCTAACAATTCTTTATTTGCCTTTTTATATATTGCCCCACAAACACCACTACCACATATCATATATTTATTATTACTATTAACTATTAAATCTTTATTTTCTAAATAATCAAATATATTGCCACTTATAACATTTAACTTACCCATTAGACCACCTAAAATATTTATTCAAATTTATTTAATATTTGCCCATTTCTATAATAATCTTTATCAGCATATCTAATGCATATTACATTATTATTGCTATCTAAATAAATAATAATATTATCAATATCATTACTTTTTATTCTATAACCTTTTGACCCATAACCCTCAAAACCATCTAAACTCTCGCTATCTGCTTTAATACTATCAAATTTATCAATACCTACTTTATTTAAAATATTATATATATTATCAGCTTGTTCTTCACTTATATTCATTTCGCTTTTTATTTTATTACTATAATCAATATTTTTACCACTATTTAAAACAGCAATAACTAATATTATTATAACAAATATTATAATTCCTAAAAATACATAACCTAAAACATTTAGCCTTTTATATGCCTTTTCATTTATAATAATCTTACAATTAGGACATTTAATATCGCTAATACTTAATTCTTTGCCACACTTAGGACATTTTAAATCGCCTTTTGATAAATTAACAACACTATTTAAACATTTAACAAACTTACTCCCAGAAAATGCACCATTTACATAAACACTAATAACTTTATCTTCGCCATTTTCTTTATAATTAACAATTATATATTGCACATCTTCCTTTATTTGCTTTTTGCCCGTGCCACTTAAACCACCTAAAACTAAACCAACATTACCAAACAATAAACCACCAGCAACACCTCTGCCAATAGCACTTTTATTTTTTTCTACTATATGCTTATCACTAATAACCCCAGCATTAACAATATCTTTTAATGCTATTTCCTTAAATACTTGCCCTCTAATATCGCAATATTTTAAATTATAATTAGTAATTTTTAATATGCAATTCGCATCTTCTCTAATTTCTAATCCCTCATAATGCTTTGCATTAACTTTTAATATTTCTTTTTCTTTCATTTTCTACACCTTTCTTTATAACTTTTCTATATCAATGCTTTACTTAGCAAATAGCCAATTTTTTGATAAATAATATATAACTATATTAAAATTATTAAATCTTTTAAAAACGAGCAATAAATAGAAATTATAATTCACTCAATACTTTATTTATAAACTTTTCTTTATTTCTGCCAATACTAATATTATCTAAATAAAAATTCCCTGAACCTATTAACCAAAATATTTTATCTACTTTATAAGGACTTTCATTGACAGCATTAGCCATTTCTATAACTGCCTTATATACAGAATAATCATTATTTTTACACAAATTAAAAGCAAAAAATATATCTTTAATATGAACATCTGCTTTTGGATATTCTTTAAAGCCTAATTCTTTTAAAAAATCACAAGCGAGAGGAAATCCTAAACCAATTATTTCTTTTTCTAATAACATAGGCAGAGCAGCAGAGGAAAGAGAATTATAACTAAACATTTTGACAAACTTATCAAAATCTTTTTCACTTTTAAATTTTTCTACAAATTCACAAGCAGATATAACTGACTTAGCATATAATCTCCATAGATTATTTTTACTTTCTTTATTTTTAATTACAAAATTATTATCGAATTCTTTTAATAAACTATCAGCATTATAATTACTTAATATTTTTTTACTATCATAATGACATAGAATATTATTGAATGCATCTTTTCTTTCTGCTTTTTCTAAGCCAATAACATTAGATGACATTTGCCTATTTTGCAATGATAATAATAATCTATATAAAATATCATTTTTGCTTTTAAAATTCTTTTTTACATTAAAATATATATTTATATCTTTTATTTCTCTAGGACATAATTCCATTAAAAACTTATAAGCACTATTATATATTTTCTTTAATTTAATATTCCTTGCTTCTATATCACTCATTTTAAGAACCTCGCTAAGAACATTATAACATAAAAATATATAATTTAACACATATTGATATAACTAATATTGCTATCACTGATTTCTAATAAATTTAAAATTATATATGAGAGGAGGACTATATGGAAAACAATTTAAAGAAAATAAGAAACAGCAAAAACTTATTACAGACTAAAGTTGCTATGGATTTAAACATAACCCAAGAGACTATATCTTCTTATGAAACTGGTCGCGTTTTTCCAAGTTCTGATATGCTTATTAAAATTGCTGATTATTATAATACATCTATTGATTATTTACTTTGCAGAACTAAATATGATATGCCTATTGATAATATTAAACCAAATAATATCTCAGATAATGATTTTATTCTTTTAAATAAGATAAATAAATTATCTCCTATCAATAAATCAAAAGTTGAAAGTTACATTGATGGATTAAATGATAGATGATTATATATATATGAATTTAACTATTAAATCGCCTTAATTCCTTTAAAAATATAAAATTATAATTCTAATTCATATAAAGAATTCTTTATAATTTTATATTTTTTTTATATGATTTTTATATTTCATTTTTTCTCTTTTTTATATAACTTTCTTAATTATTTTATATTATTTTTATATTATTCTTATAATACTTTTAATAATATAATAACTATAACTATATAAAATAATTATATATTATATGATAGAACTTTTACGATTATTATTTTATCTAAATGCTTATATCTTCTTCAAATATTCTATTTCTTCTACTAAGATTTTCCTGTACTTTATTATCTTCTAACTTTAATTCATAATTTTCTTTAATCTTGCTTATTCTTATTTTTCTCATAAACTCATTAGAATTTTTTTTATCTTGCTCTTTCGTTATTTCAAAATAGAAATTCTTTATTTCATAATATTTTTGCTCTAATGCTAATCTTCCTTTTTTACCATTTATGACAAATTGACTTATATATTTTACATAAGCATAATATAAATCTTTTAAACTATATCCCTTTGGAATTACATTTTCACTACAATAATTACAAAATAATACTTCTTCGCCCTGATTTATAAAATATTCTGCTTTATTTATATTTGCATTTTTCTTATATATTTTTAGATTAGCATAATTTATTTTATCTCTTTTAATTTTATTCTTATACCAATTTTTATCTATATAATTTTTTATTAAATCTCTAAACGCATAACTTGGAATCGATACCAATAAAATATGAATATGCCAATCTACATTTATAATATCTTCATTATCAAAACCTTTTAATACTTTTTTTGGGCGACCAACTTTTCCATTTTTTTCATAACAAACCCTCGTATTATTGCCTTTAACATTACTAATACAAATCATTGCCTCTGCTTCCCAATTTCTTTTTTTACAATTATATCTTATAAATTCAATTAAACTTTTAGCATGCTTTTTTGCTTCTTCCTTACTTTTAAATTTTATATTCAAATCGAAAGTTGATAAACCTAATTTTTTCTTTGACATAATAATTACCCCATATTCCTTATAGCATTTATCAATTTTTTTAACATGGGAGCATTTATTACGATATTTTTATTATATAAATACAAATTTAGATTATCATAGCATAGCAATACTAAATATATATCATTAACCTTAATAATAAATCTATGAGGCTCTATAAAATTAACATTTGTTTTTTCAACTTTAAATATAAAACCATTTTTAAATTCTAATTTTACATTATTAAATACACATATATTATTTAACTTATTATAAATATTCTTATTTAATGGCATAACTTCTTTACTAAATTTCATACTATCAAACCTTTCTTTTTAATAACAAAAAAACTAGGATTTCCTATTGAAATTCCTAGCCTTTGCTATAATCAAAAACCTTAAAGGTTTGATTTCCCAAATATGGGGCGAAATGTGGGGATCGAACCCACGCATACCGGAGCCACAATCCGGCGTGTTAACCACTTCACCAATTCCGCCATGACAGTAATAGAATAACAAATAATTGAATAAATTTCAAGTCTATATTATAATGAAAAATAGAAAGTGGTGTGATACAATGCTAACTTTGGATATTATAACAACATTTGCAAGAGAACTTATGGAGTTTATTGATGATACAAAAATATTTATTGTTGATCTGTTTTCAAATATTCATCATTTTTTAAATAAATTCATGGGAGATGAGGCTATAATTATGTTTGGTATTTTAATTGCTGCAATGATAGCCATATTTATATTCCGTTTAGTAATAAATAAGCGTTAAAAAAAGAATAGTTTAAAAATGACTATTCTTTTTCAATGTATTCGTTTAAAGGTTTTACACGATATTTTAATTCTGGCATTTCGCTTGTTGGAACAAAACCACTGCGGGCATTGATAACATCGGGAATACGATTTACAATATCCGCACAAGTAAGTTCAACAGTAGCAGGTCTATTAATTATCATCGTGGTATTAGGTTCACCTTCGATTGTCCAGATATTAGCATCGTAATCATCTTCGCTATATACTTTACCGATGCATTCTGCTTCAATAGTTATTCCTTCTGTAGTTGTTGCAGTAACAACAGCACTCATTCCTGTTGCGTCTCCTGCTTTTATAGTCATATCAAGAGTACTTGAATATATATCCTCCGTATGAGTTTGAGGTACACACTCTTGGCTAATCTCTTTTAAATGTAAATCTAATTTATCAATTAACCATCCTGCAACATTCCACATATAGCTTGGAGAATATTCTCTACTATCAATTATTTTTTGTCTTTCTTCCTTACTCATACGATCATTTGTAGCAACGGTTTTATCGAATTCTTCTAAGGAAAGTCCAGTGCCATGCGCTTTAGCTAGGGCAAGTCCATAATCTTCAACATTATAAGAACTACTTCCTTTAATTTTGGTAATCTTATGAGTTGAAGCAGCTAAATTACTAATTAGATTTCCCCAGAAAATATCTTGGTAACCACAACCCGTAATCGTTACTCCTCCTGCTTTGGCAAGACTATCCAATTCTTTATACAAAGTAGGATTGGAATTACTTGCATAAAAAGCTTCTTCACAAGTGGTTACAACATTCACATGACATTTAGCACAAGTGCGCAAAACATCTCCTAAATCATTTAATAAGCTCATTGTTGTAACAATGGCAATATCAGGTTTTATTTCACTCAATCTTGTTTCTAAAGAAGAAATATCTTCTACTAAAACATTTTTCTTACCACATTCCATAACTTCTCCGATGTCTCTACCGATTATATCTTTTGCTACATCAAAAGCAAGAACAATTTCTCCTCCTTTTTCATAAACATAGCGCATTGTATATTTGCTCATCTTTCCACAACCTATTTGAGCAACTTTTACTTTTCTTTCCATTTTTATTCTTCCTTTCTTTATTAATTTTTATCTTCCAAATTAACATTTTCTTCCTTAATCAAATCAGCAAATTCGACTTTAAAACGTTCGATTTCTTTTACTTTTGCATCCTCATATATATTCTTTGCATTACAAATAGCTTTATACACATGTTTTATTTTTACTTCACTTTCATTATCGAATAGAGCATAAGAAAAAGCATTTGCAAGAATAGTTAAACAAATATCAGGATATCTTGCTGCTACTTCATACACTCTTTTATATTCATCTGTCATTTCTACAATAAAAGTCATAATTTTTTCTTTAATAAAATCTGTATAATTAAGTTTTACACCAATTTGTTTTTCTAACTTAGGATACGTTCCCATTAAAATTTTTACAGTCGTCGGTTTATCCGTTTCCAAAACATCAACTTTTTGAAATCTTCTTAAGAAAGCACGATCACGTAAAATATATTGTTCATACTCTTCCGTTGTTGTTGCCCCCACCATTTTAATAGCTCCTCGGTCAAGTCCAGATTTTAACATATTTGCAAAATCAATTCCGCCATTTTCACTATTATTTTTATTTACTAAAACATGTGTTTCATCAATAAACAATATAGTTTTTTCTTTTTGATCTAACTCTTTTACAAGTAAATCAATCCGATTTTCCACTTGACCTTCACTTACACTGGAACCAAGTAAACTTGTAATATTGATTTTAATAAGTTCCCACCCTTTTAAGGCGTCAGGGACTAAGTTTCTTTGAATTCGATAGGCAAGTCCTTCCACAATGGCTGTTTTACCTATACCAGGCTTTCCAACCAATAGAGCACTTTTTTCTGGAGTAAGCAATATTAAAATACACTCTTTGATTTCTTCATCACGAGCAATTGCTGGATCGGTGATAAACTCTTTTTTAGTAAAATTTTCACCATAACGTTCTAGCATACTTATCTTTTCTTGGTTCATAGTATCCTCCAATACTATTTTATCATAATCAAAAAAGAAGATACAAAAATTTGAACTTCTTTTTTCCTACTTGACACAATTTACGCTTTTAGCATATTCATTTCGATATTCTAATAGTTTTTCTTTTACTTTAGAATTAGCATAAACTTTTATTTCTACATCATCCATACTGTTTGCAACAATGGTTTTCTTTTTTAAATTGGTAATCATATCTTCAAAAAATTTTTTATAGTCTAGATTATATGTAGCATAACGTAATCTTAAAATGTGATATTTCCCTGTTTCTTCTATAGTTGGTTTTATTTCTACTGTACTATATTTATCATTATAGGAATAAACAACTTTAATTTGATTATCTAGATTATCGTCCACTAAAATATTTTTAGCAGGTATAGCTGTACTCACAACAAAGTTGGGAAGAAAATCATAGTAAAATTCTTCTTCGGCATTCTTTTGTTCATAAATGACTTGCGTAGATGCAAATTCAATCGTACAAATTCCACAACCAATTCCGAGTATAAGGAAACAACTTAAGGAAACAATTAACAAAACATTAATTCTATTTTTACGATTAAAGATAAAGTTAAAGACAAAAATAAAGATGAAAATACCTAATAGTAATAAAGAAATAAAGATTAGATAAAGTCCAAAATAAGTGACACCTTTGAAGAGTAAATAGGTAGATACGCCTACAATGCAAGACATTCCTACTAAAAAGAAAGCCCCACCAATTAAAATTAAGAATAAAATTCCTTTTACAAAAAATATTCCAATACGAATTAATACATTAAAGAAATTTTCAAAGAAAGAAGAATCAGGTTCATTACTTCTTGGTTCTTTTTTTATTTTTACAGAACTTTTTCTTTTTTCATTTACTATAATACTACAATCTTCCTTTAAAAAACAACTTTGGAAAAGTTTTACAAAAAACAATACCGCAAAAAGAAAATATGCCATTTCTAAAATAAAATTCCAAAGGTTATAAAATAAATGATAAATTGCATAATGAGAGTTGATTACTGTTAAAATATTGTTTCCAACATCTGCTATAAAAACAAATGGAATTTTACATAAACCTGTTAAAAGAATGATAAAGAAAAGTTCAATCATAAACTTCATAATATCTCGAAAACTTTTATGAGCAAAAATATTACACGTATATTCAAACATTTTTACGAATATATCAACAAAGTTATTAAAAAAATCTTCTTTTTGGTTTTCTTTTTTATTTGTTTTTATTTTATAAGCACTTAGTAAATCACTAGCCAGTTCCTCAATATTTCCCATTGATTTTACGGCTTCCACTTCCGTACAACCATCACTCATTTTTTCTTCTATGTAACCTTCATATTCGTTTAAGATATCTAAAATTTCACTTTCTTCTAAAATGGATAATTTTTTTCTTAACGTTTCTAAAAATTTTTCTTTATTCATTTTTTTCCCTACCTTCTATAAAAGAATTCACACTACTTGCAAAACGCGTCCATTCCTTTTTTTGTTCTTTGGTGTATTTCTTTCCTAATGCTGTTATATGGTAATACTTTCTTATTGGTCCTTCACTTGATTCTTCTAAATACGTTTCAAAATAGCCCTCATTGGTAAGTCGTTTTAGTATCGGGTAGATTGTTCCTTCATTAACATCGACAATTTTACTTACCTCTTCTACTAGTTCATAGCCATATTTGTCTTTTTTTTCAACAATTAGTAAAACCAATAACTCCAATACCCCCTTTTTAAATTGTGTATTTATCGTAACCACCTCATTATTTAATCTTACAATAGGTACTTGGTATTGTCAAGTACTAAATAAAAACTAATAATTGGTTTATCGTAAAGCCTCTACGGGATCTTTCTTACTTGCTAATTTGGCAGGAATCATTCCTCCAATTAAAGTAAGTCCTACGCTAGAAAGTATTAAAATAAGAGCGTGCAAAGGATTTAACAAAGCAATATTTTTTAATTTTGTTAAATGATAAAAAATGGAATTTATCGGTATTAAAAGTAATTTAGTTATTAAAATTCCTAAAATACCCGAAGAAAACCCAATTAAAAAGGCTTCTGCGTTAAAAACTCTGGCTATATCTTTTTTTCTTGCTCCTAAACTTTTTAAAATGCCAATTTCATTGGTTCTTTCCAAAACCGAAATGTACATGATAATACTGATCATAATGGAAGAAACAAATAAACTAATAGCACTAAATGCCACTAAAACAATCGTTATTGCATTCATAATATTTTGCAAGACCGAAGATAGTGCTTTAGCTTCATCCTTATAAATAATTTGGTTTTCACTCTTCTTTCCATCGTTATAACGATCTAAATAATTCACTATTTTTTCTTTTGATGTAAAATCTTTTGGATAGATTTGAATTGTATGTGGAATGGATTCATCCCCTAGAAAAGCTAAAGTTTGTTTTTTTAAAATTTGCCCTTCTTCATTTGCAATATTGTAAGTTTCTCCTGTTAAAACGTTATACTCTTTGTTTTGTTGGTCTTTTACAATAGCAGAGTCTTTATTCTTAAGCATGATATAAAATGGTAAATCATTCATATAGTAAAGTCCTGCCGTATCTACATAATCTTTATATTCTTCTTTTAAACGAATAATTCCTACCACTTTTAATGTAAGTGTATCTTTATTATCATAAAGAGAATCTAAATTAGGATTGATTCTATAAAAGTCGCCATCTTTTTGATAATATTGATCATTAAATACTAGTTTTAAAGTACTTTCTAATATATGTTCAAAAGATATGGTTTCTTCAGACCCTAATCCTAAAGCATGGATTATATCTTCTTGAACCTGATTTTTGCTATCAACAACCAAAAGAAGTTCATCTTTTACTTTGGCCATACGTCCTGCTAATATATCATATTTTTCACTTAAAAAACCTTCATTTTCTTCTTTTAAACTTTTAGGAAAACTTTCTAGAATGCTCGCATCAATCGGTATTACTTTATCATCTATTTTATTAATTACATTTAATCTTGTATAATAAGAATAACTAATACCACTTATTATGGTCGGATTTATTTTTTCAAGGTATGTTAAAAATTCTTTGTTTATATGATTTTGTTCCTTTATTACTTCTTTTGGTTTTTCTTTTTTTATTGCATAATCAATAGTTGGATACTCTTCAAACTCTTGAGTAGTTTCTTCTTGGCTCGATCTTGCCTCTATTTGATTTTGAATCACAATTGGCATTGCAGCCATTGTATTTTGTTCCAATACTTTTAGTTGACGATTAAACCCATTTGATAGACTTAGGATTAAAGCAATTCCAATAATCCCAATACTGGAGGCAAAACTTATGGCAAAGGTTCGACCTTTTTTGGTTCGAATATTATGAAAACTCAAATAAAGAGCTGATAAAAAATTCATTGAAGTTTTTTTAAATTTATCTTTTTTTGGTTCTTCTTCTAATTCTAATACTGGATTTGAATCACTTATAATTTTTCCATCACACATCCTAATTACCCGCGTTGCATAATTCTGAGCTAGCTCTTTATTATGCGTAACCATAATCACTAACTTGTCCTTTGCAATTTCCTTTATAAGGTTCATAATTTGAATTGAAGTTGTGGTATCTAAAGCCCCTGTCGGCTCATCAGCCAAAATAATGTCAGGATTACATACAAGTGCTCTTGCAATAGCTACTCTTTGCATTTGTCCTCCAGATAATTCTTTTGGTTTTTTGTGTATGTGTTCTTTTAAGCCAACTTTTTCTAACATTTCTTTTGCTACATGTCTTCTTTTTTTAAAAGAAATTCCTCTTAAAGCCAATCCCATTTCTACATTGTTTAAAATACTTATATGGTGAATTAAATGATAACTTTGAAAAATAAAACCAATGCAATGATTTCGATAAGAATCCCAATCACAAGTTTTAAATTTTTTAGTAGACTTATTATGAATAAGTAAATCTCCTGTATCGTAGTGATCTAATCCGCCAATTATATTTAAAAGGGTTGTTTTGCCACTTCCACTTGGTCCTAATATTGCAACAAATTCATGACTTCGAAATTTTAATTGAACATTCTTTAATGCAACTTGTTTAAAATTTCCTGTTTTATAACTCTTCGTAATATTTTTTAATTCTAACATATTTTCTCCTTATCTAAAAATATTTTTACTACATTAAAACATCTTTTTCTCTTTCTTTAAAAGGCACAATAACAGAAAAAAAGAGAAAAAGCAAATACCCAATTTGTTCAAAATAGGCACAAAAAAAGCAAATTCTTTGTAGAATTAATCTAATTCCTTAGAGAATTTGCTTAAAATAAGTTAAATTTTATTTTTTTTCTTCTTTTTAATAAGAAAATATCCACCAAGCACAAGAAGCAAAGCAACAGCAAAACTAATTAAAATGTATTTTAAATTAAAAGTTTTTGTTTCTTCTTGTTCATTTTCTTCAAGGATTTCATTTTTTTCATCTGTTTTGTTTTCTACTTCATCTTCTTTACTTACATCTGTTTCGTTTGTATTTGCATCATTATTTATAGTATTGTTGTTTTCAGTAGTAGTATTAGAACTTGCATTATTATTAGTAGTAGTAGTACTTGTATTCTTATTCGTAGTACTCGTATTTTTATTTTCTTCTTTTTCTTTATCTTGTTCTTTATTTTTATCGGTACTAGAAGACTCCTCTTTAGAAGAAGTATCTTCCTCTTGGTTTTCACTACTATTTATTTTATAAGTAAAGTTGTTTTTTTCAACTTCAGGAGTAATTTCATGAGACTTCCAAGCATTATCTAATGTTGTTAAAGACCCACATTGAATCGTATAGGAGATATCTTTTTTACTAGAAGTATCAAATAGAATATTTCCTAGTACTAAATCTTTATCGATATTTAATAAATTGTGACTTGTTCCTACGCCACCTGTTACTACAACAATATTTAATTCTTTTGTTTTATCATCATAAGAAGTTTTTGTAGTAAAATTACTACTTGTTAGTTTGCTATCTAAATTCATTTTTTGAAAGTTGATATTTCCATCTACTTTTAACGTAATATCAAGTCCTCCAATAAAACCATCTTCAAAATGTAAAACGGATTTTATATTTCCATTACCCTCTTCGTGAAAAGTTAACTTTGTTGCAGCGTTTACAGAAGAAAGAGAAAGAAATAAACTGAGTACCAAAGTGGTAACAATTTTTATAAATGTTCTTTTCATTCTCTTCACCTCTTATTACTAATTTCCATTTGTTTTAACTTACTATATTCTTTTAAATCCTTTAGAACAATTGATGTACTTGTTAATCGTTGTCCTTCATGCGTAATAGCATCATTTACACGATATAGATAAGCTCGAATACTGGTGCTAGACTTTCTCATTTTTTCGTATTCTTCTTTACTCATAACATATAGCCACGTTCCATTTGCAACATCATAAACCGTATGATCACTATTTAATTCAGCAAAGATTAATTGATATCCGCCATAGACTTTTGCCTCATCATTACTATCTGCAATTAATACTGTATTAAACGCAGGGTTACCACGATAAGAACCTTCTATAACAACAGATCCAGCTGTAATTTTACCATCTGGGTCGTTTTCACAACCACTTTCTAAATAACAATAATCACTTGTTAATACACCAATATTTGTAATATCGACATTATCTCCTGGAGGAGCAATCACATCAATTTCTGCACCAGATAAAACATTATTACCATCAGATTCAATCTTAATATAATTTATATCATTATAAGTCCATAATTGACTTTCACTATCAGTATTTTGTCCCATGAAGTAAATGATTTCTTCTGGTTTTTCGCTTGTTAAAGTAAACGTACCTTTTCTTGCAAGATGCCAATCATTATCATTTCCTGTAGAACTTACATATACTTTATATTTAGTAATTGTATTTTCATCTAGTTTATCATTTTCTACTAAGGCATGATACTTAATACCACTTACAGACATTCTATTATTTAAATTTAATAAAACATAAGCATTTCCATTATCCACTGTAATACTTGGTTTATCACTGGTTTGATTTAAAGTTTTTACTTTTTCTGTGCCTTTAAATCCTGTTTCAATTTTACCATCAATTAAGTTGTTTACTTTTAATGTAGCATAATCCATTTCTTCGTTTTCATTATCGACAATTTCATTTGCTTCTTTTACATTTGAAGTAATACTAAAGGCATCCTTTTTAACACTACCATCATGACTTATTTTTACTTCTTCTAAAGTAACTTCATTCGTTTTATGTAAATAATAATCATAAGCAACCACACTATATGTATAAGCTCTATTATTTTCCGCTCCAACGTTGTCAACAAATTCATTCGTACCCTTTTCAACAAAGCCAATAGAAACACCATTACGAAGAATTTCATAACCTAAAATCTTATCGTTGTCTTTATTAACATTAAACTCTAAAGTAACACGTTTATTTTGACTATCAGCATCTCTAATAGAAGATTCTAAAATATTGGCACCTTCATTAATTCCAACACTTTGACGCAAAGCAAAACGTCTTGCTTGATCATTTAAGTAGTAAATCGCTCTTTTTTCTTTTGCATAGTTTAATTCTTGTAATTCTTCTTTTAAAGAGCTAGATGCTTTTAATCCCCAAATTTCAAAAAAGTTCGTTAAGTCTTTCTTGACAGCCATACAAGCATAAAGAATAGTTAAATCGTCTCTAGAATAATTTTTGGTATTCTTATATGTACGAGCAATTTTATTTATTTTTGCGTAAATTGAATTTTGATCTTCAAATGTTTTTTCATTATCATAAGCAAGATGTAATTGCCAGTACATTCCTAACTGAACAAAAACATTTTGAGCTCTTCCCGTTGTATGGGAAGTTACTTTTTCATAAATTTTATCATAACCATTGTTTTCTAAACGGGAAGGATCACTATCATTGCTTGTTTGAGCAAGCAAAGAATAAATATTATTCGTTACTTCTGCAAAAACAGTATCTTTTAAATTGATTTGATGTCCAACTTCATGACTAATACCCCATCCAAAATAACCTGTTTTGGTATTACTATTGCGACTGGCTTGAACAAGGCCTGCAATTGAACCATATTCAATGCCTATATGGTAACCTCCAGCATACATAAAAGCTCCATCAAACATTTGCATATAACGAACATTAATTCTCGCTTTTGGCATTTTATCCGTTTTTTCTGTTTGGTCTGTATCACTAAATCCTTTTTGACGATAGAATAGTTCCATCATTTCATCGAAGGCTTCCATAGATTCATATAAACGATTTGTTTTTTCTTCAATGGTTTTTTTATTTGATTTTAAAGCATCTTCTACAGCTACACTGGAAACGGACAACAAACCGTATTTTGTTACAATTTCTGTAGAGCCTAAAACACTTTTTTGTTTATCAAAGCTTTTTCCGATAGATGCATAAGCACTTTCTAAAGTACTATTGTAATTTTCTAATTCTTTAATATATTTTTTTATTGCTGCTTTTTTATCTGTCTCATTTTCCAATAAGGTTGTATCAACCATTGGAATTTTAGTTCCTCCACTTACACGCACTTTTATTGGATTAGTAGTACTAGGTGTACTTGTATAGCGAATATAAACGCTTCCACCACGTTCATCAGTAGAAGAACCAATTTGTGGAACTGTAATAATATTTAAACCCTTATGTAAACTTTCCGTTGTATAAGCTTTATTCCATTCACTTGCTTCAGCATGGTATTGAGTAAATATCACTTGGGCATTAATTGCCCCATTACTTCCAACATAAACATTGATTGTCTCTCCAGGTCTAGCAACAATTCCTAAAGGTTGATAATCACTAATCGTCATTGCAAATTTAACATGACCATTATACGAATTGGAAATGTTTGGATTTAGAGTAATAACATCATCAATATGTTCATCATTTAATATTTTCTCCGCATAATCCAAATCTGCAAGTACGCTATCTTTATAAGGAGAATACTCTCCATTATCTTGTTCATTTGCTCTTTTTCTTAATTCATTAATTTGCTTTTGATCTACGCCCTCTGCTAGGACAAGACGAAGATCGTCTGTAAATAAGGCAGCAACATCGTCCACTAATGAATCGTAATGATAAAATTTTACTTCATCAATTTTAATATCACGAACATTTCCAGCAACAGTTAATCCAAATGCTACCGCTTTAGCAGTAATTGGATTTTCTAATTTTAATACATAGTATTTACGTCCCTTTTCATCTTGTTTTGAAAGAAGGGTTCCTTTTACTTCTTTACGCTCTGTATTGTCATAAATCTCTTGGTTAGACTCCCAATAATGCAATTTAACATCATTGCTATTTGGTCCACCAGATTTTAAAGAAGCCGCATAATTATCTGGAACTGTTAAGACAAATTCATCCATTTGATAGGCATTATCTAAAACAATCACTGGGGTTCCTAAGTTGTAAGCACCATTTGCTGAAATTTGCCAATCATTATGATACCAATAAGTGTCATAATGGTCATCAACAATCGCAAATTTATTATCATTCGTCATGGTTCCCGTATGATAGAATACGTTTTCAATATGATCAGTTTTCTTATTTTTTTGATCATAACCACTATTAATTAATTTATATTTTGGTACAATTGCAGCACCTGCTTCTTTCGTAGTTGCTTTTACTAAAGTATAACTATCACTTTCTCCTAAGTCATTTACTCCAAGTACATAAGCTTCATATTCAGTATCAGCTTTTAACCCACGTACAGAATAACTATTTGTCGAAATAGATTCTACAACAGAATAAACAGCCGTTCCAACTTCACGATAATATAATTTATAAGATTTGGTATCGTCCATTTTTTTCCAACTAAAGTCTATTCCTCCATAGGTAGGAGTTGCAACCACCATATCTACTTTTGGTGGTTTTCTTGTTGCTTGTGGAGTTCCTTCGTGAGCATCACTCCAACCACTACGCCATTCTTGATTTACAGATTGAACGTATATATAATATGTTTCATAATTTTTTAAATCTTCAATTGTAAAGGTTGTAAAAGTAGTTTGGAAAATAACTCCACTTTCCATTTTAGGCCCTACAATCTTAATTTCATAACCTGTTACATTTGGTACATCGTGAAAAGTAATAGTTAGTTGTTCACTTTTTGTATCATCAACATGAATATTTTGAGGAACATAAAATCCATCTGGTTCTTTTGTTTTTGTTTTAACATTATTTAAAAATTCTACTTTTGCTATATCTGCTAAAGTATTTGAAGAAGTTTCGGTAATTATAATAGTTACTTTTTTAACAGCAACTTGTTTTCCTAAGTCTACTTTAATTGTCCCTTCACTTGCTTCGTCTGTAAATAAATGTACTTCATTTAAACCTTGTAAAGTATCATCTACTTCATATTCAAGAGTTTCATTATCCTCTGTTAAAACGAGTAATTTCATTTTTTTAGGAATATTTTCTTCTCCTATTCCAATTCTAATTTCACTCATTTCAACAGTTTCACTATTAGAATTTTTTCCTAAATCAAGTGCAAACTCAATTGGATTATCTATAGAAATAGCTTCTTCATTTGCAGATTTTAAAGTTACAATTCCTGTATCACTAAATAAATCACTTAAATTACTTTCCTCACTAATTGTTGTTCCATTTGCTACTTCTAAAGACACATTTTCATTATTCATGATAAGACTTGTATTTTCAATTTTAGCACTTTCTTTTTTAGAATTTAAAATTGCTGTTATGTAATTTAAATCTGCAATATCAACAACTCCATCTAAATTTAGATCATTTTTCGTGTCATTATTTTTAATAGATTCCATTAAAATCTCTTCATCTTTTTTATTTACTTGATTGTCTTGATTTACATCACCAATTTCAAACATTCCAGCTTCATTAGATAAACTTATTCTTTTAGAAAAATCATCTAAAGTAACATCTACGCTATAGGTTACAAAATGGTTCCCGCTAAGTTCTAAAGTATACTTTCCTGTATTTAGTGAATATAAATTCATACTATAGTAAACTATATTTTCACTAGTAACGTCTCCTGATAAAACAAAACCATTCGTATTTCGTTTTGTAATTAAAGAACGGATAGTTTGTGTACCTAATTTAATAGAAGTTTCTAAAATACCATCTTTAGCGTTTTTCATTTCATTTAATGAAATAGAGGCTTTGTTATTATTTTCATCAATAATGGATAAAGCAATATTTGTTTCTTCTCTATTTCGAAAAGGAAGAGCTAAATGAAGTTCTACTTCTATATTCCCTTTTTCTTGTATATCTCCTAAAGCAATACTACGAGTTTCTTCCCTTGTTTCCATTGCCAAAACAATTAAAGGTGAAAAATTATAAAAAAGCATTGCCCATATTAATAAGATTGATACTAGTTTATTTAAAATTTTCATACTAACCACCTGTTAATATTATATAGTATGACCTAAATTCTGACAATAGACTTTTAAACTTTATGAAAAATTTTTTTATTATCGATTTTTTTCTTTATATGATATATCTCGTTTAATGGAATATAATTTTATTAATTGTTCATAACTTATTTGTATTACTTTTCCACCTTTAGGATTTATCTTATTTCCGAAAACAATCCAAATAACATCCATAGGAATATCAGGCATACTTGCTATTCCATCAGTAAATATTATTTTATTTTCAACTCTTTTAGTAAATGCGCGAACAGCTACATTAAAGTCAGTTCCACCATTTCCTTCAAGTCCTTCAAATCCCATATTTTCAATATCTGCTTCAGTTCTTATTTCGTGAAAGCCATAAAATTTCGTATCAAAACAGCCAACTTTTATCTTTGAGTACGGTAAGATATTTAAACATTCTCTTAAAAAATTTTTTAGCAATCTTTCATTTACAGAACCGCTTGTATCCAATAAAATTTCTGTTTCTGCCTTTGGTTGTTCTTCTAAATTAGCATGTATAACGTCGTCTTCAATATAGGCATTTTTATAAGACCAATCAACATCGTATTGAATTGGTTCTTTTAATATATATCTCCAATCTATTATCGGTTTAGATTTTCCTATATCATTTATGATTCTCTGTTCGCTATTAGTAGATGTTCCAGCTTCCATTGCTTCTTGAGATACAGTTTCTATTGCTTGTTGAGATAAAACTTGCTTTAATTCTTCTAATTCTTTTCTCTTTTCTTCTAAATTTTTTTTAAAAGCGCTTTTCTCGCCCATTTTACTAATTTTGCCTATCTCTTGTTGTAATCTTTTTTCTTGTTGATTTTGTTCTTCCATTTGTTGCTCATCATCTTGAAATTCTTTTTTATCTTTTGATTCAGCTTCTTTTAGTTTTTTTACTGCATCTTTCCACATACTATGAGTATCATGACCTACATCATCATTTTGTTCTTCAGAAGGAATTGATTCTGATGAAGAAGTTCCTTGCCCTTGTGATTGATTTTCATTTTGATTTTGAGATTCATCTAAAGAACTTTGGGATTGATCTTGTGATCTTTGTTCAGATGTGCCCTGTTGATTTTGTGATGAACTTGTTTGTTCCTCACTTTTCTCTTCATTTTGTTCATTAGATTGAGATTCTTTTTTATTTTTTGATACAGCTTCTTTTAATTTTTTTACTGCATCTTTCCACATACTATGAGTATCATGACTTACATTATCATTTTGTTCTTCAGAAGGAATTGATTCTGATGAAGAAGTTCCTTGCCCTTGTGATTGATTTTCATTTTGATTTTGAGATTCATCTAAAGAACTTTGGGATTGATCTTGTGATCTTTGTTCAGATGTGCCCTGTTGATTTTGTGATGAACTTGTTTGTTCCTCACTTTTCTCTTCATTTTGTTCATTAGATTGAGATTCTTTTTTATTTTTTGATACAGCTTCTTTTAATTTTTTTACTGCATCTTTCCACATACTATGAGTATCATGACTTACATTATCATTTTGTTCTTCAGAAGGAATTGATTCTGATGAAGAAGTTCCTTGCCCTTGACCTTGTTGTCCTTGTTTAGAAGATGATGAACTTTGTTGATTTTGTTGTGAATTGGATTGTTCTTGATTTTGTTCTTCATTTTGAGTTTCAGAATTTTGCCCTTGTGATTGATTTTCGTTTTGTTTTTGAGAACCTTTTGAAGAACTTTGCCCTTGACCTTGTTGCCCTTGTTTAGAAGATGATGAACTTTGTTGATTTTGTTGTGAATTGGATTGTTCTTGATTTTGTTCTTCATTTTGAGTTTCAGAATTTTGCCCTTGTGATTGATTTTCGTTTTGTTTTTGAGAATCTTTTGAAGAATTTTGCCCTTGATCTTGTTGTCCTTGTTCAGAAGATGATGAACTTTGTTGATTTTGTTGATTACCTTGACCATTTTGTCTTTTACTTTGTTGCTTTTCTTTAAGTAATTTATCATAAAACTCTTCTGCATCGTAATTTATTGCTTCTGCAATATCTACTACACCATCAACAAGTTTCAACCCATCTCGTTTTAAAAATTGATTTATTACACCATCTGTTGCTATATTCCAAACATAAGGATCTTTATTTTCACTTCTTCTTATATGATCAAACGCTATATGGCATACCTCATGAGCAAATATAAAAATTTGTTCATCTGTGTTAAGATTTTTTAAAAATTCTAGATTATAAAATATCGTTTGTCCATCAGTACATGCAGTTGATATTTTTTTATTCTCTCTATAGTTTACATTTGCAACTACACTCCCAAAGAAAGGGTATTTTACAAGCATTTTTCTTTTTACAGATTCAATATTAAAGTCCATAATTTATTCCTCAAATATGAGCAACTAATGAATAAATTTCTTCATTAATTGTTTCTTTATTTATATTTGTAGCTGTTAAAATGATTCTTGTGTTTTCTGGTATTTTAAATGTGGACACTTGTCTATACTCTAATAATTCTTTAAATTTTAATTGCTCTTCTTTAGAGATACTATCAATATCTTTTATAACTATTATTTTAGCTTCATTTGTATTAGTTAAATCATAATACCATTTAGGAGCTAGGAAATCTACTCCCTCATAATAACCATTCAATTCTTTTGTTTCACAATTTGCTGGTATTATTACAGATTTTGGAATACTGATATTAGATGCAAAATCAATAAGAATAGGAGCAACATTAATTGAAAGATAACTGTTTAACATATTCATTTTATCATTATTCATTTTTTTCTACCTCCCGCAGCAAGTCTGGCTTCAGCAATTAATTCTAGTCTAGATTCATCACCATGTGACCATAACGAATCAAATATTGCCCCAAACTCCGCTCCTAGACTTATTACGAAACTTCTTACTTTTGCCATATTTTTTTCGTCAACTTGAGAAAGACCCATTGTCGTAGCATATCTGGAGGCAGTATTTAATGATTGTATGTCTAGTCCACTATAGGTTCCATTTATTACATCATTTAACGTTATAACTGGTTGATTGCAGAACTCTAAAAATTCTCTAGTTATATCTTCTCCCACTAAAGCTCTTAACATTCCTGGGCTTCCAGTAGCGTAAAGCATTTTAGAAGCCATTTCCCATTTTCTAGGATCAGCATTTGGCTTTACACCATTATATTGACTTCTTAATACTGCACCTTTTCTATAAGCTATATAGGAATAAATTGCAGGATGAATATTATGTTCACTTGCCCATTTTAACCATCCATCCGTTGTTGTTCTGATATATACATGTGCAAATCTATTAAATAATGGTTCGGCTAATTGATTTGCTGATAAGGAATCTTTCATCTCATTACCAGCAGCAACTATTCTTGCATTATCTGGTAGTTGCCATATTCCATTTACTTCTCTATCCAAAATAATGTTAAAAGCTATTCCTTGAATACTAGGCAAAGCATTTGTTATCTCATCAAAGAAAACGATATGTAATTTATCAGGTTCTGCCTCACATTTAGCTTCTAATTTTTTTAACCATGTAGGTTTTATATCAATCATTTCACCTTTTTCAGAATTATAAGCACTTTTTCCATTTAAACTTTCAGGTGTTGCATTTCTTAAATATATAATGACACAATCAGGGTCAATTTGTTTTACTCTTGCGCTTTTTCCTTCACTTGAAGCACCATGTAAAAATACAGGCACTCTACTTGCAATTGCACCTTTAATAATTTCTTCTTCACTGACTTGTCCAAAATTAAATCCATAGGGATTGTTTTTTTCACTTCTTTCTGAATATTGATAAGAAGTATTTTTTACTTTTTCAATTTCTTTTTGGTGCTGATTAGAAGTTTTGCCAGAATTTGCTTGTATCACTTTAGTTTTACTTGATACTATATCTCTTACAAAATAAGTATTTAAAAAATCATACATATCTGTGCTGGTCCAATCAGAATCAGAATAAAAATAACCATCTTTATTAAATCTTATTCCCGATGCAATTATATTTTTGCTTAACATAACCTTTTTAAAATTATCAACATACCATTTAAGTGGAGATACCTCTATCCAAACAATATCTCCATTTTTATATTGTTCTCCATTTGAAAGTAAAGAAACACGTGGATTTCTATTATACACTCTTACATATTTTCTTCCATTATATTCAAATTCCTCATTTTTCATTGGGTAAAATCTTGTCAGTTTATCATCGCATTTGATGGAATCCGTTGTATATGTTTTTCCAGTTTTTTTTAATATTGTACCAGATTGATATGCTTGTTCCAAATCATATTCCATAGATGAACTAACGACATATTGTGGATATTCTCCATACTCTATTTCTACAAACCTATGTGGTAGTATTCTCGTTATTCCATTTGAAGAGTTAGATTGGTGAACGTCTAATATAGTTGGGCGAACTCCATTTGTCCTAGTTCCAGCAGAAAATTTACTGATAGAACCATTTATATCAACAGCAAGTGGATTTCCTTGTCCATCAGAGCTCATTAAATTGTAATTACCTGTGTGCCCTTTTAAAGAATTATCATAATTTACATAAACATCTTCAGAAACGAAACCTCCTAATAATATAGCAAAATCTGTTATTGCACACTTTGCACCCATATTTTTTTTAATCATTCCATTAAAATCATAAATTTGTTCTGCATTAAGTAATGTAATTTCACCACTACCAAAATTCATATTTCACCTCGTTCGCATATCATTTACATATATTTTACCATAAAATATTTAATAATAATATGTCAAAAAGTATAGTTTACAAAAATAAAGTAAAATATAGGAAATAAAATTAAAATTGACTTGATTTATGATTTTTTTGTTCTTCTTTATTTTTGAATAAAACTAAAATCTCGTTAATAACTATATTTTTATTGTGTAAATTTCAAATTCTGTATCATTCTATTTATGATGTTACTAAAAAATACACAAAAAAATGTTATATCGGTATTTATTGATATAACATTTTAAGTGTTTAGTTTAAAGCATTCTATTATTTATCTCTTAATTTTGCTTTAAATGTTTCTTCTACTTTTTTTATTATTGCATTAAAAACTTCCATTACTTCTTCTTCTTGTAAAGTTCTTGTTTCATCTTTAAAGGTTAATTTATAAGCAATAGATTTTTTACCCTTTTCTATTTCAGGATATAAATCAAATACTTCACAAGTTGATAATATTCTTTTTCCCGTGTGAACAATTTCTTTTTTAATGCTTTCACTATCAATTTCGTTCGCTACAATAAAAGCTACATCTTTTACAATTTCTGGATATTTATTTGCTTCTTTATATTTTATAGGTTTAATACTTGCTTGATCTAAAATATTCATAGAAAGTTCACAAACAAAAAGTTCTTCTTTTAAAATATTTGGGTGTATTTTACCAATAATACCTACTCTTTTCTTATCTAGATAAATACTTGCACTAACTCCTGGATGTAAGGAATCTATTTCTTCACTTACAAAAGAAAAACGATTTTTAAAACCTAAGTAGGTAAGTAAGTTTTCAACTATTCCTTTTAATAAATAAAAGTCTGCTTTAATATTTATTCTTTGCCATTCATTTGTTAGATAGTTTCCTTTCATTAAAATTGCTATTTTTGTTGTTTCATTAAAATCTTTATCATAAGTTTTAGCAATTTCATAAATATTGACATCCTTAACGTTTCTCTTTTTATTATATTCGTAGGTATTTAATAAAGAGGGTAAAATGCTTGTACGAATAATACTTTTATCAACACTCATTGCATTTGGTAAAGTAATTGGTTCTTTTTGATCATAACAAAATAATTTAGCCATTTCAGGACTAATTAAGGTATATGTTTTTACTTCGTTTAAACCAAGTGTTCTTAAACGTTTAGAAATTTCTTTTCGTATTTTAACATCTCCAACATATTCTCCCATTCTAGTACTGGCAGTAGGCAAAGTAGAAATTAAGTTATGATAACCATAAAGTCTTCCAATTTCTTCAGCAATGTCGTTTACATTTGCATCAATATCTAATCTCCTACTTGGAATTGTTACCATAAATACATCTTTTTCTAAAGTATAAGGAAAACCTAAACGATCCAATTCTTTTTCCATATCTTTTGTTTCAATAACTATACCAAGCATTTTATTTACATCTTCGGCTTTAAAATTAACTATTTTTGGTGTTTTATCGATTACATCATGTTTTACAGTATCCTTTAGTATAGTTGCATTAGCGTATTTTTCAAGTAAATGACAAGCTCGGTTAATAGCCATATTTGTATACTCATAACTTAAACCTTTTCCATAGCGAATAGATGCTTCGCTTTTTAAATTCAAATGACTTGCTGTATTTCGAATAGAAACAGCATCAAAAATTGCACTTTCTATTAAGATTGTTTTCGTATTTTCATCAACTTCAGTATTTTCTCCCCCCATAACTCCAGCGATACAAACTGGTTTATCGCCATCGGTAATTACAATATCGCTTGATTTTAAAGTTCTCTTTTTACCATCCAAAGTAACAATTTGTTCGTTTTCCTTAGCATCACGTACTAAAATATGATCTTTTAATTTCTCCTTATCAAAAAAATGAAGAGGTTGTCCAAATTCAAGCATAACATAGTTAGAAATATCAACAACATTATTAATTGGGCGCATTCCAGCAGCAGTAAGTCTTTTTTTAATAAATTCTGGACTTTCTTTAATTTCAACATTTGTTACCATTTTGGCAAGATAATAAGGGCATTTTTTAGTTTCGACTTCTAATTTAAAATGATTTTTTATAGAATCACTATTTTCTTTATATTCTAGATTTGGTAATGTTACTTTTTTATTTAGAATAGAAGCAATTTCATATGCGAAACCAATATGATAAAAACAATCATTATTACGATGTTTATGAATATCTAGTTCATACAAAGTATCATCATAACCTAAATATTTTAGTGCATCTACACCAACTGATGCTTTATTATCAACTTCATAAATTCCTTTTTGATAATTTTCTTCTGTTTTTTCTTCTAGTCCTAATTCAAATAAAGCGCAAAGCATACCATTGGATTCTACCCCACGAATTGTACTCTTTTTTATTTCAAAATCTCCAGGAAGTATTGCTCCTGGCAAAGCAACAATCACTTTTAAACCTGCTTTTACATTTGGGGCTCCACATACAATTTGGTAAGTCTCTTTTTCATTTACTTTTACTTGGCAAATATGCAAATGGTCGCTATCTGGATGCGGTAGACATTCTAAAACTTCTCCAATTACTAAATGATCAATATGGTTCGTTATTACTTTTTCTACATTAATTCCAGCTTTCGTAATTTTTACTGCTAATTCTTTTAAATCCTCATCTTTAATATCTACATAATCACTTACCCACTCTAAACTAATCATTATTTTTCTCCCTTCTATCAAAATCTCTTATTTCTCTTAAATCAGTTTGATAAAATGTGCGAATATCACTAATGCCATATTTAAGCATTGCAAGTCGTTCTGCTCCAAAACCAAATGCAAAACCACTCCATATATTTGGATCATAGCCACAATTTTTCAAAACATTAGGATGTACAATTCCAGCACCACTTACTGTAATCCATCCTGTATTTTTACATAAAGAACAACCTTTTCCTTTGCAAGCAAAGCAAGAAATATCTGTTTCTACAGAAGGCTCGGTAAATTGGTAATAACTTGGTCTAAAGCGAACTTCACAACTTGAACCAAATAATTTTTTAAAAATAGCATCCATTGTACCTTTTAAATCTGAAAGACTAACATTTTTATCGACAAGCAAACCTTCAATTTGCATAAATTGATGCGAATGGGTTGCATCATCATCATCTCTACGATACGTTTTTCCAGGGCAAATCATACGAATTGGCTTATCTCCACCCGCTTTAAGCATGGTTCTTGCTTGCACTGGAGAAGTTTGACTACGCAACAAAATTTCTTCTTCTTTTATATAAAATGTATCTTGAGCATCTCTTGCAGGATGACCCTTTGGTATATTTAACAATTCAAAATTAAAACGATCTTCCTCTATTTCTGGTCCATCCACTACATCATAGCCCATAGACATACAAATATTTTCTATTTCTTCAATAATGTGTTCTAAGATATTAGGTGCACCTAAAGGTATCTTTACTCCTGGTAAAGTAATATCAATTTTTTCCTTTTCCAACTTTTCTTTAATTTCTAAATCCTCATAATACCTTATTTTTTCTTCAATTTGAGAAGTAATTTCATTTTTTAAATCATTTAATATTTTTCCAAATTCTCTTTTCTCTTCATTATTTAATTCTTTTAAATGCATTGTTAATTCATTAATAGGGCCTTTTTTTCCTAAATATAAAATTTTTAACTCATTCACTTCTTTTAAATTTGTTGCTTTTTCAATATTTGTTAAAGCTTGTTCTTTTAATTTTTTTACTTTTTCATTCATTTTTTCTTCCTCCTTAAAATTAAAAAAGCCCCTTACAAATGTAAGGGACGAAATATAATCCGCGGTACCACCCAAATTCTAGAAATTTTCTAGCACTTATTTTAGATTTAACGCATCTGTACGATAAAATTAAAGCAAGTGAATTTCGCATTTATTCTTTATCTTTAGATAGTTTCAGCGTACCCTATCTAATCTCTGTTTGAAGATAGAATAAATCTACTTAAAATTGCTCTCAAACATTTTATTGAGTTTATTATAGCACATAAATTTCATTTAAGTACAATCTTTTTATGCTATTTCTATATTATTTAAATTAATATTATTAAAATTATCAATTTGAAAAGAGGCATTCTTTACAATTTGGTTATATCCACTTTTCATAATTTCATCGGTTAGACCAAATACTTGAGCAAAGGATAAATATCTATCCCATAGAATTACTTCTTCAGGATTTTTATCTACAAAATTACCAAAATCCGAAAGAAAATTTTTAAATGAAATTAATTTTTGTAATTCTTCTACTCCTTTATTGGTTCTTAATAAGTGATTATTTAAAGCTTCATAATAAGAACTATTTTTTACATTTTTTCCTATTTTAATAACACTTTTAATTATATACAATACATAAAAAGGTATGAATAATAAGACATAGGCTAGTATAAACGCTAGTAAGGCGTTTAAAAAACCAGATCCAAACCCAAATAGTGTTGCTATAGCAATACTGGTAATTAAATGAGCTTTTCTCATTTTTTTTAGTTCCGCCATATTATCAAAATTACTTTTCTTTTTTTCTTCATCTTGATGATAATAAAGATTTAGCTTTTTCCCATCTTCTAAGCAATACTTAAACCATTCTTTATAATTAATATTTTTTAAATTGTTTGTTTGTACTAAATTCAAAATATACTTTTCGTTATCGAGTAAGTGTTCATCCGCTGGTTTTAATATTTTAATAAAGTATTTATCCATTTCTTTGTTTAATGAAAGATACTTTTTGGCACATAAATCAAGTACAACAGCTATAATATCTTTTTCATTTTCAATTTTAGAATCAAACAAAAGTGAGGTTACACCAATACCATAATTATTTGGTAATTCTCTATAATAAATATAGGGATTTGTTTTTTTAATTGCTTTATTTTCTTTATAAATAAACCTTTTGCCTTTTATTTTTCCTAATGTGCTTCCTATAATTGTTGAAATGTAGAAAAATAAAATAAAGCTTAACAGAAATAAAACTAGAGCTTTGGTTGATGTTGTTTGAAAAAAACCAGTTTGAGTTAAAGGCGCTTTATACACTTTTATTATTCCATAGCTAAGACCCGCAATAAATATAATATTTAATAGTAATAAGATTAGCCAAACCACTAGGGGATATTTTTGTTTAGTTTTGTATTGTGTTTCATCACTTTTCATATTTCTTTCCTTTCAACTAGAAACGTAAATTCCTTACTTTTTCTAATTTTATTATAGCATTGATTATAGAAATTAGGAAAAAAATTTATTTTTTCAAGGCATTATCAATATTTTAGATATATATTAGTAATATTATTTCAATTATTTTAATTTTATAATTGAATTTAAGTAATAACGGTCATCTACTTTTTTAAATTGGTATTGATAACGATTTAATTTTTTAGCATTAGCACTTAAATCATTTTCATTTACATTTGTAACAGTAGGTTCAAATAAATTATCAAATGTATAAAAAGCGCTTTCACTAGCATTATAAAGTGTTGCATATGTTATCATATATAAAACATTGCCATCTTCATATATATCATCTATTTCTTCAATTATTTTATTGGTTGCTGTACTACACTTATTATTATCTGCTGTAAATTTATCTTTTTCTTGATTATATTTAAAGTTTAAACACTTATAAGTAAAATTCACAGGATTATAATAAGTCGTAGAGCCAAATAAATTTTCAAAAGCTTCTTTTAAAACACTTCCTTCAACCGTAATACTTACGGAATTTGTCTTAATATTTTTAGAACTTACTTGATGATAAGCTAAATTTAATAGCACACTTGATTTCATTTCGCTAATCTCTCTATCCGTACTATATAAATAATATGCACTTACTTGATCGGCATTTAATGAAAGTTTGGCGTTATCTAGTAAATAGCCATAATTTTCGATATACCATTTTTTATCTTTAATCACTTCATCTTCTTTAGATGGTGTATCTAAAGTTTCTTTTTCTCCTGTTGTATTTACTCCACAAGTTCCATTTTTTTCACATTCTGATTTCATAAAATCAAAGTAGCGGGCATCAAATAAACAATAGCCAAAATAAACAATGACCGCAATTAAACCTAAAATAAGTACATTTCTTTTAAAAATAGAAGCATTCTTATTTCTTAAAATGCGTTTTTCTTCCTCATCAATTCGATCTTGAAACTCATTATTCACATCTTCCAGTAATTCCTCTTTTAATTCTTCTTTATATTCTTTTGTAGAGTTTATAATACTTGCTTTAACTTCCTTTTCAACTTCTTCTAAGACTTTGTCTTTCATATTATCAAGAATTTCTCTTTTTAAGTCCTCTTCTTTTCTAGAGTTTTCTTCTTTAGACATACAAGTCCCCCTCTTTCATGCCTGCTATTATAACATAAAATCAAAAAAAAAGCACTTTTTTTGTACTTTTTTATAAATGGTGGCTTTGATTTCTTTCTTCACTACGTTTTAAAATTCCATAATATATTTTATCATAAGCTTCTACATTCGCTTTATAAGCCATAATAGCGCTATTGTAATCATTAAAATCTACAGCATATCCAATATTATTACGAACATATTGGGGTGCCATACCAATCAAAGATGTAACACCAACATCTTCTGCTTTTCGATATAAATCTAGAATTTCATCTACTACCATATTTTCATCCACATTATCAGTGCATTTTGCCATTTTAGATGCAGCAGTAATCATAGCAGCAAGAACTTGAGGCTCATCTAAGTTACTCTTATTTATAACAAATTGTTTTTCTAAATTATTTTTTAATAAAGCATCTCTTAAATCTAAATCATTCATTTGATTTCCTCCTAACTATAAGAATAACATAAAAAGCAAAAAAATTATATTTTTCTAATAAATTTTTGTCAATAAAAAGTAAAAAAGCACAATGTGCTTTTTAGTAATTTTCAGCTTTTAATTCCATAAAACTTTGTGGATGTTTACAAACTGGGCAAACAACTGGAGCTTTTTCACCAACAGTAATATGGCCACAATTTCTACAAATCCAAACTTTTTCTTCACCTTTTTGGAATACTAAATTATCTTCAATATTTCCAACAAGTTTCATATATCTTTCTTCGTGATGACGTTCTATTTCACCAACCATTTCAAAAAGAGTAGCAATTTCATTAAATCCTTCTTCACGAGCTGTTGCCGCAAATTCTTTGTACATTTCAGTCCATTCGTAATTTTCACCATTCGCTGCATCTTTTAAATTTGTTAAAGTATCAGGAATATCACCATCGTTTAATGCTTTAAACCATAATTTGGCATGTTCTTTTTCATTATTAGCTGTCTCTTCAAAAATAGCAGCAATTTGTTCATAACCATCTTTTTTGGCTTTAGAAGCATAATAGGTATATTTATTTCTTGCTTGACTTTCTCCAGCAAAAGCCGCCATTAAATTGCTTTCTGTTTTACTTCCTTTTAATTCCATATTTATTATCTCACTTTCTTTAAATATTATAGCGATTTCTAGTTTTAAAGTAAAGTATTTATTAAAAAAAGCAACTTTTAAATTTATAAAAGTATGCTTTTTAAAAACTATTTATCTGAAGTTTCTAGATCTTCCTTAGGAATTTCTTCTATAATTGGTTCATCATATTCCCCAATTACAAACGGATTATCTTCTATCACTTCTGCATCTGAATTGTTTTCATAATTTTCTATAGTCTCTTCAGTAGGAAGCTCATTTATAACTTCTTCTGGTTCAAGTGGTTCTTCTACGATAGGAGAATCAACATAACTTGTTGCCTCATCCATTAAAGAATTGGTAATATCCATTGTTCCTAGTTGAACTTCAATTTCATCGTAAATTTCATTTGGTGTTTGATTATATTTTTGACGATGTTTAATATTTTTAACTGCTGTATCTAAATCCTTTAATTTTTGCTTATCATTTTCAATCGCCAAAACATCTTTAGCTTTGCTTGCATTTTCGAGTAAATATTCCATTCTACGAATTTCTTGTTTATGATTATCTATTTCTAATTCATAATTTTTAATGTACTCATTTTCAAGAACATAAGCCTTATTTACTAGTTCTTTTTGATTTTCTTTATATTGGTCAATTATTTTAACAATATCTTCTAACTCTTTTTGTTTTCTTTCGTAAGCAGCAATTAAAATGGCTCTTCTTTTAGGCGTTTTATCTTCATTTTCTGTTTCTATAATTTCTTTATATTCAGAAAGTTCTTTTTTTAATTGTTCATAAACTTCCATAGTATGTGCTAAATGAAAAGTTAAATCTTTAAATTTTTTAGTATCAATTAAATTAATCTCTTCTCTTGCATCCTTTATTTTTTCTTCTAAATCTTTTATTAATTCATTTAAATAAGAAATTCTTTCCTCAATAATTTCAGTATCTCCACTAGAATAATTTTTGGTATCAATTAAAGATGCAAATTCATCTCTAGCAGTAGTTGCAGATTCTTCTTCTTCTTGAAGCATAGCTGTAAGTTCATTGCTACTTGGAATATCCATATAAGGTTTAGATTTTACAATAGTTACTAATTCTTGCAATTTGGTAAGGGCATTACTTTTTTCATCATGAATAATAAATTCTTTAGCATCGTTTGCTAGAATAGCTGGATCTGTAATAATTTCTAATCGTCTTTTTTCTAGATTTGAAATATGTTTTTGCAACTCTTGCATTTTTTTATCATCTTGTTCTTTTAATTCTTCATCAATATAAGAGTTTTGGGTTTCTAAATTTCTTTTTGTTTCTTCCAAACGATCTTTATCGCTTTCTAAATTACAATTTAGTTTTTCCATGGCAATATTTAATTCATTTAATTTATCTAAAGTTTTATTTTCTTGAATAACAAAATCACTTAAGTTACTTTCAAGTTCTTTTATTTTTTCTCTTTCTTCTTTTAAAACATTTTCATAGTATTCTTTAGTTGATGCATCACGAATAGTCAAAAGTCGTTTATTTAGTTCATCTATATATTCTTTACTTTTTCTAATATCATTTTGAAAGTCAATGATTCTATTGTGTAAATTCGTTTCCTCTTCCACCACAATATCTATTTCTTTTTGGAGTTTTTTAATAGCTTTTTCTTGTTTTTTAATTTTTGCTTCAAGACTAACCTTAATATTTTCATCTACTTGCTTTTCACTAATTTTAAAATATTTATCTTCTCTTGATTCACGCAAAGATACAAGTTCATCTTTTAACTCGTCAATTTCATTTTCTACTTCTTTTAATTCTGCTCTCAAAGTATCGACACTAGCAGTAGATTCTGCCATTTCTACTAAAAGATCAATCTTTTTTAATAATCCTGTTTGCATACTAAAGCACTCCCTTTATTCTTTTACTATTAACATAGTACCATAAACAAAATCAATTTGCAAGAATTTAAAACATCATTAATAAAAAGAACAAAAGAATAAAATTTTATTCTTTGCTATCAACATTATGATATATATTTGTTACATCTTCTATTTCATCTAAAATATGCATTAATTTTTCAAAATCTGCCATTTCTTCTTGATTTAGTGTAACTTTATCTTTAGGATAGTAACCCGTTTCATCCACAAGGTAATCAATATTGGCATTCATTTGTTCAAGGCTGTCTTTTAATTTATGTTGTATATTAGGATTTACTGTAATTGTAATAATTCCTTCTTCCGATTCAAAATCAATAATGTCTATCCCTTGTTCCAAAAGTGTATTAAATATTTCTTCCTCTTTATCACTTTTAAATCGAACTAAAGTTAAATAATCATAGTTATAGGAAACAGAGTTAGTAACACCTAAACTTTTATGAACCTTATTAAAAGCTGCTCTAACATCTGCAACTGTACGATTAACATTATCCGTCATTGTTTTTATTATTAAAGTTGATGCCCCAGGACCAAATCCTTCATAAAAAATCGTTTGATAGTCTTCTGCACTTGCACCTTTTGCTTTTTCTATAGCACGATTTATAACATCACTTGGTATTTGCTCTTTTTTAGCTTTTTCTATCAATCTTCTTAAATTTAAATTCCCATCAGGGTCTGTTCCCCCATTTTTGGCTGTTTGATAAATTTCTTTAGCAAAGCTTGAATAAATTTTAGCCTTTTGTGCTCCAGTTTTAGCTTTGCTTGCTGCTATACTAGGAAATCTTCCCATTTTTTCATCCCTCACTTTTTCTTTATCATATCATAAAAATTTTAATTGTGTTAAAAATTTATAAACAAAATGATTTATTTCTTTTTCTTTTTGAAGTTTTTTTAGCATAATATATGGATGATATATTTTATAATAATTTATATTTTTATTTTTCATCCAATATTCCATAGCCATTAAAACTACTTCTTTATTTGTCTTAGCATGAAAAAAACCTTTCAATCTTTTTAATTCATGTTTATTTATTTTGCGAGTCAATAAATTATAAAAACATTTTGGTATTCTTTTAAAGCAATAATACTTTCCATCATATTTTTTAATTACTCGCAATGTATCATAATAACCCATTTTAATATTTTCAATTAGGGTTTTTGTATCAAAAATTAAAACTCCCCCTAAACTTCTTTTAGGAGTTATTTTAATAATTTCAACTTCTTTTAATGGTTTTCTACTGAAGTTAATAATTGGATTTAATTCAACAACATATATTTTTTTGCAGCCTTTTTCAATTAACATATTGAGAGGTGTGTTGTCATAAAATCCACCATCTATATAATAATGATCATCTACCTTTTTTTCTAAATGAAAAATTGGTAAATAACAACTTGCTAAAATGTAATCTTTGATTTTTTCTTTTATCATATCTTTTTTAAAAATATACAAAGGTTTAAAATCTTTTAAGCGTACGGTACAAATACCAAAATCCATTTTATTTTTTAATAGGGTATCTTCATCTAAATATGTATCCAATATTTTTTCTAAACCGTCGATAGCAATTCCTTTAGATTTTAATATATGAATAAAATTTTTAAAGCCTAATTTAATATAATCAAAATCAAATTCTTTCTCTATTTTTTTACGAATATATTCTTTATCAAAATTAAGTAATTCCCCAATGGAAACATGGCACCAAAAATCCAAAAGTTCTTTTTCCTTTCCGCTTGCGATCAACGCTCCATTAAAAGCTCCAATTGATGTGCCTACCACTGCATTAAATTTTATGTGAGCCTTTTTAAAAGCATAATATGCTCCAATTTGATATGCTCCTCTGGCTCCTCCTCCTTGCAATGCAAGTCCAATCATACTTTCACTTCCTTTATAATAATGTCAAAAAAATAGCTAAAACAAAACCTAAAGTTAACCCCCATTTCATTTCTTTTTTACCTATATTTTTTTTAACTTCAGGTAATAATTCGCACAGACTAATGTAGATAAGCATTCCTAATGTAACGCAAAGTAATATTCCTTCAATATATTGATTTAATTCTTTTCCAAATAAAAACAAAGAAAATGCTCCAATAAAACTTGAGAGAATTAATAGTCCATAAACAAGAACTTTAGTAAACTTATTTTCTTTTTTAAAAGAAAAACTAATAAAAATTTCAATTCCTAAAGGTAAATTGTGACAACCTACTGATAAAGCCATTAAAAGTCCTGTCTTTAAATCATTTAATCCTGTAATATAAATCGATATTCCTTCTAAAAGATTATGAATTATCAAAGAAATTGCCGTAATAAATCCAATATGATAGAAATGATTTTTATGTTCTAATACATTATCATTTTTTTCATGATGCTCATGGGTATGTTCGGGAACAAAAAAATCTAAAATCTTTAATAATAGAAAGCCTAAAAGCGTAAATAATAGAATTACAATACTATAGCGTATATCTTCCATAGGATTTAAAATATCTATAATTTCTGGAAATAAGTCCATTAGTATAAGAAAAAAAATAATAATTAAAGTAAAACTAGTAGTAAAGTGGATAAGTTTTTCTTTATTTTTAAAAAATCTTGGTATAACCATTCCTATTAGAAAAAAAAGACCAACAACCATTGTTAATACGAGTGCTGTATATTTCATATTCTCACCCTTTGTGTATCATTATAACACCTTTAAAAAAAAAGAAATAGTATTTTTATACTATTGTACATTTTGATAAAGATATTCGAAATGATATAAAGTTTTGATTTGGATATTCGAATTAAATAAAACCCATATATATCCTTATGTTACAATAATTTTTGTCTAGAAAATTATGAATGGAGGTATATATATGGGGCGTAATTATTAATCGTTTAAATAATTATCCTAGACCAAAAAAGAATTTTAAAACACCTTTACAACTTTTAGAAGAAGAACTTGGAGATTACATTTTAGATTTATTAGATTTACATCATATACCTATTGATAAACTTAATATGAAAGATATGATAATAAAAAATCAAGAGCGAACTATGTGAGTTTATCTTGACTCTTGATTTTTTATTTCATATTTTTATCATTATTTTTCCAATAAAGTTTATCTTTATTGGTTACTAGTTATTTAAACTCGAATATTCATTTCGAATATCCTCTCCAAAATTCACCTATTTTTATACTATCCTTCTACACTTTCTTTTTGTAAAGCAGATACAGGTACGGCTTCTAAATATAAACGACCACTAAAACTTCCTTCTGTTAATTCAAGTTGGTTCTTATCTGGATCATTTAATAAATATAAGCGAAATACTAACGTTACAGTCTGTTGTTTTTCTAAAGGTATTGGAGTACTATTTAAAGTAATATCGTTTATTTTAATGACAGCTCTTGTCTCATCTGTCACTTCTGTTGTAGTTTCTGTAGCTGTACCACTTTTTTGGGTAACATTTTCAAAAGTTCCTTTAGCAATTTCAGTTAATTTTTCTTCTGTATCAAGACTCTCTTTTTTTAACAATTCCCAATGAAAATAATTTGATTTTAAATTTTTTGATATTTCAGCATCTTTCAAATAAACTGTAAATTTTCCATCTACATTGGATGTTTCCTTACTTGTTACAGTAAAAGTCAAACTATTTGCTCTCTCAGCCACTTCATTTTCATTAATTAATATCATTTTTTCATTTTGTATAGCATTAACTGTATCTAATGAGCTATCCACTTCAAAAATTCCTGATGTAGCAGTTGTTATACTTGGTTCTTTAAAAGTCGATTGAAAATAAGCATATGTAGAACTAAATGCTAAAACAATTAAAGATATTACTAAAAGCATTACTTTAGCAAATTGTCTTTTGTTTTGCTTTTCTATCATTTATTATCACCTATCTTTTTTTATTATACTAAATTAAAAAAATTTATACAATCTTTTTATAACTCTTTCTTCTAATATTTTGCCATAATATTTACTATTTGACATTTAAAATGTTAATTTTAGAATTCTAATTGCTATTTCCATTTATTAAGATAGCTGTTTAAAAATATATATATTTTGCAACGAATCATCTTTTTTATCACAAGTAATTAACGTTAAATTAGTTTGATTTTTTTCTCTTCGGATAGAAATTTGACCATCTTTTTTTTCACTATAAATATAAAGAAGTTGATAGGTATATTGAATATCATTAAAGTAAACATACGCAATATCGCCTTTTTCTAATTTATAAAGGTTTTTAAAATACGCTATTTTGCTTGTTCCACTGTGACTAGCTAATATAAGATTTCCGCATTTAACATCTGGCATGGTTGAAGTTTCAATAACTTGAATATTTTGATTTACATTATTTTTAGGATTTCCATAAGCATAAAAACCTTTTTTTAGTTTGATTTTAGGGATTTCTATTACTGCAATATAATTATTTTTAGTTAGAACTGTTTTGTCTGTAGAAAGAAAATTGTTTATTCTTTTTTCTTCTTTTTGGTCTTCAAAATAATACGTAAAAGAAATAGCCAAAAATAGAAAAAGAAATAAAAGACACAAAACCTTGATAAAAAGCTTTTTTCTTTTCACCATTTTTTTCTCCAAACTAAATTAAATAAGAAAAGAAATAAAAAATAAGATTTTATATTTAAATTCTTTTTCGTTTCAGGAACTTCAACAATTTTTTCATTTTCCATAGAAATTGTCACTATTTCATGATCATTTTGAATAGAAAAATATAATCTATCTGAAAATAATTTATATCCTTCTAATGCTTTTTTTTCTATTATATAATAATTTCCATAAGGAAGATTTTCTAAGATAATTTTACCTTCTTCATTTGTTTTTCCCTGATAGATACATTCGTCGTTTTCATTATAAATTTCAAAAAGAACGTCAGGCAAAAATTTTCCTGTTTCAATATCTGTTTTTATAAATTCTAACGTTCCTCTATAAGGTTCATTTAAAAGTTCCATTTCCACTATAGAATCCGTATTTTCATCTACAATAAAATTTATATCTTCTATAAAGCGATAGCCAACTATTCCACTTTGTTGTTTTATAATGTATTCTCCATAAGGTAAAGTGGTAGTGGCAAAACCATTTTCTAAAGTTTCTAATTGATCAACTACTTTTAAGCTCTTCTTATCTAAAATGATAAATTTTGCTCCTTTTTCTGCTTTAACTGTATTAAAATACAAAAAATTCTTTTTAATTAATAATTTTGTTTTAATAATATGATCAAAAACTTTTATTTCCAATGTATCTTCCGCATTATCCTTTGTGATAGAAAAAGAATATTTCTTTGGATCCAATTGGTATCCTTTAGGAGCCACAATTTCTTGTAAATAATAATCTCCTAATAATAAATTTTTTTTCGATATTGCACTACAATTATCTTGAATTTCTAGTTTTTCTAAAAGAGTTCCCTCTTTAGTATAAAGACCATATTTTGCTCCCTTTAAAGAGGCATAAGAATTTACTGGAGTACAGGCGTTTGTTTCAGCATCATATTTTATTAATTTTATTTGTCCTAAATACATTTTATCATATACAATCATTTCTTTGGTTGGAGCATCCATACTTAATTCAAAAGAATAAGTATTGGTATCTAATTCATAGTTTAAACCTGGTTGATATTCTTGCACATAATATTTTCCTAACTCTAAATCTTCAATAGTAGCCGTACAATCCTCTTCTATAATTAAATCTTTTATAAACGTTTTGTCTTCCTTATAAAGTTTATAAATACTTCCCTTTAGTGAACCGTTTTCCTTGGCTTGACAACTTTTATTATCTTGATCGTATTTTTTTAAAACGAGACGTCCACTTATAACTTCAAAATTTACACTTGTTTTTAAAGATTCAATATTTCCTGGAGTCATTAAATTTTGACCATTATCTGAATGATAAACAACAAAATTCCCATCATAATTATCAGTACTTTTTTCTAATGTTACTTTTCCATTTTGTTTGGAAGTAGGTGTAACAATTAAATGCCCATTAGTAGTTTGATAAGTGCAAGCATTACATTCTATTACTTCAAAACCATTCAGTTTTCCAAAATCATAAGATTGTTGATAGGCAATTTTAGGATTTGTGGAAGTAAAGCTTGGCATTTCTAAATATTCATTAACCAAATCTTCTAAATCATCCATTTTTTCTTTTATTTCACTTGGAATTTTAATTTTTTCTTTAGGTTTGTTATAGGCTTTAGTAAAATCAAAATCACTCCCTAGTGCTTTCCATATCATTGCTTGAGTGGCTACAATCCATTCATCCCCCGTATGCTTTTTATATCCATATCCAAAATAGGCATATAAAGATATTAAATTTAATTCTTCTTCACTTAAAGAGACTTTTTTAGCCATTTCTTTTAAAGAAAGATCTTTATACCCTTTATAATTTTCTGTTGAAAAAGAAACCCCAGGTTCAATGCAATAGGATACTTCATCATCTCCTTTTCTAGTAAAGCGTTCAAAATTACCATAATGGCCATTACTATCGACATAGCTATAACTTCCAATAAAAGTTCTTTTAAAACTGTCCGTTGTTGTCTTTGCAAAAACTTGAGTTTGAAAACTTAAGAAAACAAAGAAAACGAGATACAACATTTTTTTTAATTTAAAAAACATATTTCATTTCTCCTTTCACCCATATATATACACTCTAAATTTGTAATTTCCTTTTTTTTCTTAAACATTTTTGACTTTTTCTTTAATTTTTATAAAAATAATGTCAGTTTTTACACTATTTTGGATGAAAAATATTTGAAAAAGTGGAAAGGAAAAAGGCTTAATATTAATATGTGAAAGGTAAACTTTAGATTAGCTAAAAAGACATAAAAAAATTTTAAAGATTAATTTCCTTTTAAAATTGGATATTTATTATATAAAAAGGTATCGTTAAATTTTTGATCATAGTATTCACCTAATTTTGTAATAGGTGGTTTCCCTTCCTGTCTTTTGATCATTCGAAAAAAAACGCTATAAGATAAAGACATATCAAAAAGAAAAAAGAGAAAAAGAAATATAGTTATTATTTTTCCAATAGTTATTGGGATTTTTTCTATTAAATTGGAAAGAATCGGATAAAGAATTTTTAGCTCAAGTGTTCCTAAAAGACCCCAAATAAGCATTATAGGAATAGTCGTTTTTCCGCCTATATTTAAAAAAAGATTGGAGTAATCCCAAAACTTAATATGACAAATATTTTCTGCCAAGACTCCTGCAATAAATTCAAAAATTCCTCCTATAAAACAGGCATAAAAAAACGTTCTAAAAATACTTCTCTGATTATTTTTTGGCCCCAATAAAATTAAAAACAAAACCATTCCAAATCCATATAATGTGCTGAATGGTCCAATAAGTAAATCATGTCTACTAGTTAAGCAATCATGTTTAATAAACCATTGGATTTCTTCAAAATAACTTCCAAAAAGGCTTCCAAAAACAAAAAAAAGAAAGATTTTATAAAAACAAAGTCCTTTAGCAAATCTATTTTCTTTCATAAACAATCACACTCACTATTAGTGTGACACAAATCCTTTATTTTACACGCTTTTTAAGAATTTAAATTTTGATTAAATGATAAAATCCTAATCGAGTATAATTCTCAACTAGGATTTTGTTAAATTCATTTTTATAAAGCCTCAAGTTAAATCAATATTTACCACATTCTACTTTTCTGCTTCAAATTCCAATTCTGCTAATTGTTTTTTAACTTTTTCTTTTAATTGGGGGGTTAATTCACAATTTAATGTTATTTCTACTTTTCCTGTTTTATGATTTGCCTTTACATTTTTTATTTCTTCTATAGGCATTAGAGCATTAAAAATACGTTTTTCGCAACCACCACAATGCATTCCAATTACTTGAAATTCCCAACTTTTCAATTTGTTCACCTCATTTTTATTATGACATTTTCTATTTAAAAATTTTTTAAGATAAAGTAACCGTTATCTCTTTTTCCGTATAAGAACGTCCCTTTATATAGCTTACGGTTAATTTTACTTTATCGCCTTTTTTAAGTTCGTATAAAACATTTTGAATATCACTTAAGCTTTTTACATCATTACCATTTATTTTAGTAATAATATTACCTATTTCCAAATCAGATTTATCTGCAGAACTTCCAGATACAATCTTAGAAATATAAAATCCTCTTGGCATATTATAAGCTTCACTATAATCTTCTGTAACGATGTATCCTTCTATTCCAAGTGTTACACTTGTATCCTCTTCTCCATTCATAAGAGAAGTTATTAAATCACTTATATCGGAGATTGGTATGGCAAAACCCATTCCTTCAATGCTTGCAGAAGTACTGGTTGCAGAAGAAGAATATTTAGCAGAATTAATTCCTATTACTTCTCCTCTACTATTTAGAAGGGCTCCTCCACTATTTCCACCATTGATCGCCGCATCGATTTGAATCATTTTATTTGTATAATTATCAATCGATACTTCACGATTTAAGGCACTCACAACTCCAGTAGTAACGGATTGCCCATAACCTAGAGCATTCCCAATCGCAATAATTCCATTTCCAACTTTTAATTCATCAGAATTTCCTATTGTAGCAATTTTAATTGTTGCTAAAGTCTCTGCATCAATTTTACTTAACGGAATTGAAATAATGGCAATATCTTTTCTTTCAGAAGTTCCAACAATTTTGGCATCATAACTCTTTTCATTAATAAATTGTACAGACAATTCGCTTGCTCCATCTACAACATGGTTGTTGGTTAGTATCATAAGATCATTACTTGATTTACTAATAATAATTCCTGAACCTGCTCCTTCTGAATATTGGTCTTTTCCAAAAAAACTTGGCCCAAAAAATCCAGAAGAAATAAGAGTTTTACTTGTAATAGCCACAATAGATGGCATAACATTTTGAACGACATTTGAAACATCCGTTACATAAACTCCTTCTATCGCACTATCACTTGTATCCGTATATTTTAATTCAATTTTTTCATTGTTGTTTTCCTCTACATAGGAATTTAATTTTGGAATAACTCCATAAACAATAAAGAATAAAACTCCAAAAAAGATAAGTACAATAGCAATAACGACAATTAAAGAGATAATCTTTTTATGTTCTCTTCGTTCTAAAAGAACTTTCGAAGAATCTCCAGACTCTTTACTTTCCACTTTTATCACTTCTGGAATTTCTATATTCTCTGTAACATTTTTTGTTTCTTCCTCATTTTTATTTTCTTTAGACATATTATCACCTCAAAAATTTTTTATATTATTCCTTTCATAAAATCATTTTAAAAAGAAAAGATTAAAAGAACATTAAAAAGCAAAAATTATTTTAAAAAAATGTCAATTTTTAATATCCATGGTCCACATGAACCCATGTCCCATCTTTTTTTACGATGATCCAATTAAAATTTGTATACGTATCTCCTCTATTTAAAGAACCATCTCCACCTAAAAAGCCAACATCAAAATTAGAAGTAAACACAATAACGTCTTCTACCCCATTTCGGGTGGCAAAATCGGTGTAATCTTGATTTTTTTCATCTCCAACATAAGAAATTTCTTTTAAGACACAACCATTAAAATTCGTTTTAAAATAATTTAAAGCAATTTTTAAAGCATCTTCTAATTCTTCTTTAGAATATTGGGTAGAAGCAACTTCTTTTACAACGACTTTGGATACATCTCCCCGACGCATTTGAAATCCTTGATAAACAAAAACGAGAGCAAGTCCTAAAAGAAGAAGGCCAATAAATAGAAAAATAAACTTCTTTTTCAAGACGACCACCACTTCCTTTATGATTATTATTTTAGCACAAAGACTATGTGCAAGCAAGATATGACTCATTTCCATAAAAAGACAAAAAACGCCAATAAAAACAACTATCTAAAATATGAAGAGTTGTTTTTTATACTTTATTGTGGGGCCAAAAATGAAAAGAAAGGAATGTTTCGTAAGACTCCATAAATAAGAAAAAGGATAATTAAACCATACCATAAAAATGGTTCAAATTTACTTAATTTTGATTTTTGCTTTTTTTGCTTTGCAATAAAAAGATCTATATAATATAGAGCAAAAAAAGGCAAACTAATAAATAAAAGAGGATTGGCATGAAACGCTTTTACAAAACGGCCATGCAATAGATGTAAAAGCATTCTAGTAACTCCACACCCTGGACAATATAGATGCGTAAAATAATGAATTGGACATGGTATAAAAATAGAAAAATGTTCTCCTATTAATAAATAACTAATAAGTAATATTAATAAAAGAACATATTTTTCTATTTTCCATTTTTTAATTTTGAGCAGCATTATTTACATCTGCAATATTATTTAACTCATTTTGAATTAAACAATAATTTACTATACCTAAGCCAAATATTTGTAAGATTAAAAACAAAATGGAATTATCTTCGGCTGGTAAATTATTTTTACTTTTCGCTTGCATTAAAGCTTTGCCCATCAAATAAGCCCAGTAAAAGCCATAAATACCGCATGTAATTAAAGTAAGTAAAAAAGCCATTCCTCCTGATAATCTTGTATCTTCACTAACAACTCTTGTATCATCGGTTATCGAAATAAACCAAAAAATTCCATAAATTCCACAAGTGAAAATACTTAACAAAATGCAAGTAACAATATTTCTTTTTTGAATCATTTTTTATACTCCTCTCTTTTCTTTACTATAACAAATTTAAAACAAGAATTCTACATTTTTAGGCAAAATGTACATTATTTAAGGATTTTCTACATTTATTTCCATTTTATATTTCTTTAAATCGACTTTATAATCACAAACAAGAATTCCGTCTTTTTCTAATTTAACTTTTTGAGCCTCTATCCCACCAAAAGCAAAATGTTTCGATAAATTCCCTTTACTATCTACCACTTTATAACAAGGATATTTCACCTCATCTGGATTATGATTGAGAATATTTCCGACAACTCTTGCCAAATGTTTATTTCCTAAATATTCCCCAATTTGTCCATAAGTAACCACTTTACCTTTAGGAATTGTTTCTAAAAAGGCATATACTTTTTCTTTCATAATTTTCTCCATGATTTAGTTCCGTTATAACCCCCCCTTCTATTAAAAATAATATATCGCGCTAACAATTGTTTCGTAACAATAATTTTAAATTTTTTAAAATTCCTTTTTACTAAATATTTTTGCAGAAATCCTATAAGAACCATAAACCATTACAACACTTATAATGATTAACACAATAAACCAATAATTCTCTAGGAAAGACAAAGTTTTGCCAATCACAGATAAATCAACATATCTTGAAAGAAAACCACCAAGAATTACTACCCCAAAGACAATAAGAAATATACCAATTCTTGCTTTTTCAACCCCAAATTTATAAATAATCGGATACATAAAAGTTAAAACAAGTAAAGTTCCAAATATAGTTCCAAGCATTGTGACTAAGATTTGCTCATAGTTAATCGTTTTTGTTCTTGCATAAGAAATCAGAAAAGCCATAAGAAGAGTTATAAAAGCAACAGAAAGAATCATGAAAATTGTCGCGATATATTTTGCTTTCACACTATTTTTTCTTCCATTCGGTAAAGTTATCGAATAAGCATCCCAATTATTATAATGATCATAACTGAATGTTGAAATCATAATCATGACACTCATAAAGGGCAAGATAAAAGAAATATCCATTTCTTCTAAAAGACCCATCACCACATAGACAACTAGCAATATTCCCATTAATTTAAAATTACTTTTAATCATGGCTAAATCTTTTTTAATAAATCCTATCATTCTTCTTCCCCCTTAATCATGATTACCATTAAATCATCTAACGTAATCTTATCAACAACTGCAATATCGTATTTTGCTTTAAAAGCGCCCTTATCTTCCACAAGAACTTCATATGCATACTTTAACTTTCGATACTTAAGATAATCTTTTTTATCGATAGTTTGAAATTCTTTCTCCGTACATTTAACAATTCCATATTTTTCTAATAACTCATTGGTCGTTTTCACTAAAAGAATCTCTCCATCGTTAATAAAAGTAATATAATCCGCAATGTGTTCTAAATCTGCTGTAATATGACTAGAAAGTAGGATAGAACAATTTTCTTTTTCTAAAACACTTTGAAAAATTTCTAATACCTCTGCTCGAGCAACTGGGTCTAATCCTGAGGTGGGTTCGTCAAGAAGCAGAAGTTTTGGATGATGCGCTAAAGCTGTAATAATTTCTAATTTCTTACGCATTCCTTTTGAAAAAGTTTTAATAGGTTTATTGGGTAACAAAGAAAATTCTATTAAATAATTATAAAAGAGTTTGCTATCCCAATTTTTATAAATTCCTTGCATCGCACTATTAATATCGTTAGGAGTCAGAATCTCAGGAAAAAACATATCGTCTAAAACAACACCAATATCTTCTTTTATTTTTTTATCATATGTGCGATTATCAAGGCCAAAAATTTTAATCTCTCCACTATAAGACTTGATAATATCAAGTATCGCTTTTATCGTGGTTGTCTTTCCTGCTCCATTTTCTCCAATAAAACCCATAATCATACCTTCTGGCAAACTAAAACTAATATTCTTTAAAGCAAAATTATCATATTTCATACTTAAGTTTTTAACTTCCAAAACATTTTCCATTATTCTTTATCCTCCTCATACAATAGGTCCAACATTTCCTTTAAGGTTTTCTTTTTGATACTATTCATTTTAGCAATACCGATGGCTTTATCCATTAGTTCTTCGATTCTATTTAATTGTTCTTCTAGCGCAACCTCTTTATTAATTTTCGCAACATAAAATCCTTTTGATGGAACATTTTTTACATAACCTTCTTTTACCAATTCTTCATAAGCATTTTTAGTAGTTATTACACTACATCTTAAATCCTTAGCTAACGTTCTTATCGAAGGTAATAACGCATTTTCTTTCAGTTCATTCGAAACTATTTTTACTTTTATTTGTTCTTTAATCTGTTCATAAATAGGAACCCCACTTGAATTACTAATGATAATTTCCATAATTCGCCTCTTTTGTATATATGCATTATATACAGAATATACACAGATGTCAAGACATAGAAAAAAGACTACCATGCTTCTGGTAATCTTCTATCAAAGTATACTTTAAGATATAAAAATTTCTGTAAAAGTTTGCTCTACAAAATCATTATCATTCATTTTAACTTCGACATACTGATTAAAATTATCTTGATTGATGCCATCAAGAACGATTTTCTTAAAATGAGGATAGCACTCCTCGATTTGGCCTCGATTCACTGTATAGGTATTGCCACTAAAGTTAAACGTAAGTTTTTGAACATTTTCGATTAAGACAAACAAAGACACAGCGTTGTATAAAAGAGATTTTTCCAAATATTGATTTTCATTTATATACCAATCAGTGATATGATAGTCAATCGTTAGTACTAAATTTACCGAATCAATTTCTAAAACATAACCATATTCTGATAGAGGTAAATGGTCAACTAAAAGACTTGTATTACTATTATTTCCTATATATGGATTTTGAAATGGCAAGATACTTTCTATTCCAGATTTATCTCGATTAAATGGAGTTATGGGGACAGTATCTTCCGTATACTCTTTTTTAACATCAATAATATAATACTCATTTTTAGTATTCCGATTAATTCGATAGACATTACATAAAGGGGTTTTATAAAGAATCATATCTTCGGTTGTTTGAATAAGATAAGAAAATCTAGGTGCTACTTTGTTTAAAATGACATTTGAAAAATCAAGAAGAAGTAAAAATAGAAATCCTATCATAAAATAAGATATGCCTAAAAAACACTTTCTTAAAATGGTTCTATCTCTTTTTATATTGACAAAGCCAAACGTAGATAGAAGTAAACCCATTATAGAATGAATAGAACCCCAACTACTATCCGTCGGATAAATGGTAAAGGCCATAAAAACCAAACCTAAACCAAAAAACAGAATCATTTCATAAATAACTTTATTTTTTTCTAATACTTTTTTATTAGAATAATCGATAGTATCCAAAATATTTTCTTCTAACTTTTTTTGATAGTTTTCCTGCTTAATTTTTTCTCCACTTAATAAATCGTTCACAGTAATTTTTAAAATTTCGCACAACTCCATCATAATAGAAGCATCTGGAAGTCCTTTACCACATTCCCATTTGCTAACCGCTTTAGACGTAATTCCTAATTTCTCTGCCAGTTGCTCTTGCGTTAAATTTTGCTCTTTTCGAACACTTGCAATAAACTTACCAATCTTTTCTTGGTCCATATTTCTTGCTCCTTTCAAAAACAACTATAGAATAGGAATGCAATTTTTAACACCTACTAGTAGTAGAGTTACTCTTTTTCCATCCTATTATAAAGTGTTACGGCTTGTCTGCCTAAAGAATCGTAACTGGCTTCAAGTATTTTTTTATCTACTTTAGTCACTTCTTCTTCTTTTAAAGGATCCGCAATATAATAAAAATCTTTGTCATATCCAACTAAAACAACAGCATGAGTTTTATTTGAATAGGTATAGATTTTGGTTTTATCATAACTATACCATTGCGCGAAATCCGTTTCCTCACTGTAATCATTCGTAATCCATATGACAACTGGATAATCATAGAATAATTCCTTTATAGGTTTTTGATTTAGATTTTGGACATAAAGATAATTCATTTTTTTATCAAAAAGAATGCGATTTAAAGTATTTTCAATAACGGGCTCATAACAACCCCAGCCATTTTCTTTACTAGCTGGGTCTCCAGCATAGAAAAGTGAAGGATCTGGCCCAAAACGAGAACCATCCTTACTATAAATTTCCTTGGTTGGTAAATAATCTTCGATAAATTCTTTTAAAGTAATTTTAACACCAAAATAATTTAAAAGCATTGTAGCACTAGCAGCTTCACAACCGTTGGGGTAATCAGGAAGTTGATTTATTTTTGGCACATTTGTAAGAACATGAGTATCCTCAGTATCCCTATCTATTTCATATAGGTTAATGGCTATTCCAGGAAGGTCTGCTGCATATTCAACAACTTTTCTTTCATTATCTTTTGTATTTTTCGTAATAATAATTTGATTTAAAAGATAATCATCCAATAAAGAATAAACAATAGAATTTTTAACGCGTCTATTTACTCGAATTAAATAGACATTGCCTAATAAAGATGCACATAAAAGAATAGCAAAGACACCTATTAATAAAGATTTACCTTTTTTCATAAATACACTTCATTTCTTTTCTGTTTCTAAAAATAAGTATAACATAAAAAGCAAACTCCATACAGTGTTTGCTTCTAAATGACAATAGACTTTATTTATTTTCTTTTAAATAGAAATTTAAAAGTTTGTCTAACAAAAGGTTGAATAAAAAATAATTGAGAGAAATATGCAAATGGAAAATTAAAACAAATTAGTTTTAACCAATTGGCTAGTAAAGTCCATAGATTAAATCCCATATAATAAGGATAGTATAACCATGCAGCTATAAAACTCATGACTGGAACCATAATTCCAACCGTCGCACATATTACCGCAGTTTCAAAATGAACGGGATTTGTTTTTTTCATATCAAAATTTTTGCAAGCCATTTTAAAAGAAAAAGGTTGCCCAATCAGCATTTCGGCTAGATATGCAAAACAAAATTCAACTAAAACAACCACCCATATTGGTAAATAACGACCGAACATATAAACACCACCAAGAGTATTTATAGATTTTATGACACTATTTGCCCCCGTTAAAGTCATAAGTGTTGCACCATTTATTACATATAAACTATAAAAAACATATGCATGCACAGTAATAATCACAGTAATGAAAGCAAATAAGGCTCTTTCTTTTTTATTTGTAGGCATTAAACTTCACCTCCTTTTTTGCAATAAAAAACACATATAGAACTATTCACATCTTTCTAAATACATCTCTGTAATCAGATTTATGTGCTTAGCACTACATGTGTCAAATGTATTACTTCTTAAGTTTAACACATTTTTTTAATTTTTAAAATTATAAAATAACTTGAATTTAGATATTCAACTAGCCTATATTATTGTATTCTCTTTAACTTATCTAAATTAAATTTACGAATTAATCTTACACCTTCTTCTGAATTACCCATTGATTGTATTTGTTTAAATGCTTGTTCATATTTAGGAATTTGATTTTCTTGAAAATACAATTGCTCATCATACATATTTAATATAAAATCAAACCATTTATTTAACATATAATTATTATCATCTTGTAAATTAAAATGAATACGATCGATTATATCCACATAGCGGTATTTATTAAGAGCTATATTTTGAGAAATATTAATAGGTGATACTTTTAAATTTGTTCCATATATTTTATTGATTCTACTTGTAAAAGCAATATTTTGAATAATTCTGGCTGTTCTACCATTGCCATCTTCAAAAGGATGAATTCGTACGAATAATAAATGGGCTAAAGCACTTTTTAAAAAAGGATTATTATAAAGATCCGTTATACTACTATATTTATAAAATTGAATATAATCTGTCATAAATGCTTTAACATCGTTAGCTTCTGGAGCATACCAATAAACTTGATAGCCATCTTCAAAACTAGCCCCAACATTTACTGATGTTTTTCGATAATCATAGGATACGTTAAGATTTCCCTTTTCACAAACAAAACGATGAATATCTTTAATTCTTTCATGACTTATAGATAATTTATCAAAAAATAAAGTATTATCAACAGCGTAAGTCTCATGTGAATTTTTATTTTCTAAAAGGGAGGATTGTTTTAATTCTTTACTAGCTAAATCTAATAAATATAAGACAATAGAATAATTATCTGCATTGCAATAGTTAAATAATGTGTTAAGATATTTTTCAAAATTTAATCCAGTTTCTTCCATATGATATAAAACATTATCATTCAGTTTTATTTTAGAAACAAATTCAAGTACATTAAAATATTGAACTCTTTCTTCGTTAATCCAATCTTTATTCGCCATTTCTTTCATAAAATCCCCTTCTTTTAGCGTTTATCCTAACATTTTTTGACATTTTAGTCAACCAAATTATTTGTTCTCTTTAACTTTATAAAAACGACTCAACAATATACAATCTATTTTCTTTCCAATTCCAAATAACAACAATTTCACTAGAATCATAATGGCTATTATACCAAAACTTGCAGTCAGAATAATTGGGATAGTTTTCTTTGGAAACTTTAATTTTGCTTAACCAATTATTGACACTTTCACGATAAGAAGAATAATATATCGTTTCTTTTTCTTCAGTAGTCCAATCAAATAATTTCTTTATTTCATTTTCATTTTCCTCTTTATAGGAAAAAATATGATATCGAATTCCATCTCCATGAAAACTTTGACCTTCACGAGCATTAAATATTTCTTTAACCAAAGTTTTTGGCAACTTGATATCCCAATTTACTTTCAAAACATTTGAATAATTCGATAGGTTATTATATGCAATTAACCCTAACAAACTAAATACAATAATTATAGCAATTACCATTAAAACTAATACTATCTTCTTTTTCTTCATATTAAATTTTTCTCCTTTTTCTATGAAAAAGCAAACTTTATACCTCTAAGTCTTACTTTTTATTTTTCTTTCTTTCAGCAATACTACACTGAGCAAAAATTATGCAAAATACACTTGGTATAACGGCATAACCAGCATTAACTTCTCCCTTATTTAGAAATACATACCCTGCTCCAATTAAGGTCAGTATAAAAAATACAAACGTTGCTATATTAAATATTTTTTCTTTTTTCATTAGAACCTCCATTTTAAAACGAATCTTGAATATCAAGCCCTAGCAAACTGGCAAGTAAAGCCGCTTGGTAAGTCGTTACAATTAGCCCTTTCATATCTTCTATTTTAACAACTATTCCTGAAATATCACAGGTTCTAAAATCTACTTTGTCTAACTTTGTTTCACAAAAATCTGATTTCACAAGCTTACAATTTGTAAATGCCACCTTATTTATTTTTTTCATGCGAATAAAATTGCTTTCACTTAGATCACAATCCAAAAACTCTACTTTATTTAAAATACTTTCGGAAAAATTACTATACTTAAGTGTGCATTCTTTAAAGGAAACTTCTTCCAAATGAGAATCGTTCATATTTGCTCCAATAAATTTTGAATGGATATAAGTATTTCCTTTGTTTATAAATTTGGAATGACTAGAATTAGAAAAATCGCAAGTAATAAAGGTGCATTGTTCAAAATACAGATTGGAAAAATCGCAGTTAGAAAAATCAATATTTTTAAAAGTGCATTTTAAATAATCTCCATCGGTTTCTTTAAAAACACTATTTTCAAAAGTTTCATTTTTATATTTCATAGATATTCCTTCTTCCCTAAGTATTGTCTCGATATCGTACGTATTTTTCGATTGCGTTATATACATCGTTGCTTACTCGATAAATGCCATTATAAGGTTGTTCAATAAAGTATTTATTATTTTTGCTATATACAAATAATGTAAAGTTTTCATTATCTAGAACATTAAAATCTACTTTGATTTCATTTAAAACATTTATAGGAGAATCTTGGAAACTTTCTTTTTTAGTTATTCTTTTTGTTCCTTTTAAAGTATCTACGATTTTTTGCATTTCTTCTATATCACTTACTACGGCAGTTTCTTTTCCTTCCTGAGTTAATGAAATACTTTCTAACTTTTCTAATTGTGGCAAATGAAGCGAATATGTTCTTCGATTTTTAAAGGAATAGATTATACCTCCTATAATTCCAATCATCACAAGTATAAAGATTAGTATAAAAAATACATTTTTATTTTTTTTCATTTCCTACCTCCGTTTTTTTTCTTCTTTTTTAAAAAAGTCGCTTTAAAAAAGGGAATAGTTGCTAACAAAAATATGCCAATAACGATAAAAAGAGAATAGATTTTGTTTAGAATAGCAAAGTAGATTGAATAGAGTAAAAATCCAAAAACATAAACAAAAAAACTAATACGAAATATATATTTAAAAACACGTGCTACCCTATTCTTATTAAATAGCAAAAAAATATTTTCCCAAAATATGGCAAAGGAACAGACCCAAAAAGGACTAATGACAATCTTACCAAAAAATTCATTTTTGAAAAACGCCCAAGTAAGAAACAAACATGCTACAAACGATACTAGGATTTGTCTAATCGTATAAATATGTCTCATTTTTTCCTCCTTTAGTTCTTTATTATTATAGCAAAAAAGCAAACTTGTTGATAGTTTGCTCTCTAAACTAAACATTATTTTTTTATTAAAATATCAGGATAATCACTTGCTACTTTTTCGGCGGAAATATATTTCTTTTCTAAAGCACTTTGTAAAGACATTATTTGATTGTTAATTAGAAAAAGAATCCTTATGTCGCTTACATTAGCACTTTTTATATAATAACGATTTTGGTTTTCTTGATAAAGGAATTGTAAATTATCTGTTTCTTCTTCTCGAAAATCTATAAGAGTATAAAAGGTAAAATCTGTTTCTTCTTCAATCAATTTTTTGAAATCAAAACCATTAGTAACGTGAAAATAGCAACCTGTTTCATTGGTACCAATTCGATTACCATCATTCCAAACATAAAGTGTATCTAATAAATGATTTTCGCTATCATAAAGAAGAAAAGTAAAACGATAATTATCTGCAAGACAAACATCTCCATATCGTTTACCGCTTGCTATCGCTTCTTGAATTTCTTGAATTTTAGAAGTATCTGTTATCGCTCCTATTTCCGTACCATCCGTTTGAATAATTATTTTTTTCGTTTCCTTTAATTTTTCAGGGATAGAAGAAGGGATTTCAGTTTCTTTAAGAGAAGGATTTTTCTTAGTACACATTTTTAATATATTTGAAAAAGAAACATCAAGATTGGAGTTATGAACATAAAGTATAGGTCCAGATGGAATCATATACGTTTGATACGTACCATATTGATTATAAAAATACGCATCAATTTCTTTGGTAATGTTATTTTCATAAATTCCATCTTTTGGATAAACAAGCATATATCGATTTGCAGCATGTAAACTAGCATAGGCTCCTTTATAATAAAGAATTTGATCTGTACCATTTTTCTTAATTTCACTTAAGGGGATTTCAATTAAGTCATCCTTTTCGGTAACTAAATAGCCTCCTAATGCACTTTCTAAACATTTAAAATATTCTTCATCATACTCTTTTTCTGATTCTAATTCTTTTAGAGGACAAGTATATTTAGCACTTTTAAACAAGGTCTTTTCTTCATGATTTGCACAATAAAAATGATTTACAAAAAAACCTTTATCAATATAATCTGTTCCTCCTCCATCTAAGTTTAAACGTACTTTGAATAACGGACTATGATTTAGTAACTTTGCTTGCAAAGTATCTAGAACAATAATACTAACGATAACTCCTAAAACAATAAAAATAATTTTGAATTCTTTTTTCATAAATTCTCCTCTTAAAACTATATTTTCTTACTAACTGTAAAAATTATATCTTTGTTTATAGTGTCAGTTTTTGAGTTATTTAATATATCCCTTTGTTAAATCACACTTCACCATATATTATCTTTTTATACCTTCATTGGTTTTTAAAGTAATATCATTAGTCCATTCTTTCGTTGCAACATATATAGGATCTAAATTAGGATTATACCTATTTTCTTCTTTATAACCAATTTCACTCGAAAAATCTTCGTCTATAATTAACATTAAAGTTGTATCGATAATTTTGCCATTAGAACTAATCCATGTATGACTGCCATCAATACAATTAGGAGTATTTCTTAAAATTGGCAATATTCCACCACATATAAAGCAATGATTCAGTGAATAACTCAATTGTTTAGAAGCCACTGTACAATATCCTAAATTAGCACCATCCATAAATACATCTTCAAAGCTATTAATTCTTCTAATATTTTGATTTCTTATTTTATCCCATAATTCTGCACTAAATTTAGTAATTTTTCCTTCACGAATTCCTTTTTTTATTATATTTGCAAATTCTTCATTCGTTTTTAGTACATTTTTTAATGTATCGTAACATTTATAATTGGTTTTATCTTCATCAATAATATAGTTTAGAATATCCATAAATTTTCCTTTCTAATTACATTTAATAATTTCAAATTTTTATTAACTTTTTTCACTCTAATATACTTTAATACAAACTGAATAGTTTCGACAGGTATTATGACAGTTTATAACTTGCTTCGTATGATGTTTGTCAGTTTAACTCTCGTTCTACCTTTTTCAATTATTAGTGGCCTTTAAACATATTTTTTTCAATCGTTAATGGTTTAACTTCTAATCCTTGACTTGCTGCTATTTTAGTAATAGCATCAATTTGTTCTTGAGTAGCATTAGGAGTATAAAAACAATATAGCGGTTTAACCTTTTTAAATCGATTGTCAATTATTATTTCAGCGAAATTATGATTATTTATTATTTTTTCTTCAATATATTCTGGAGGAAATAGTTTAGAATGATAAGGAAATTCATACCATAAATTAGTTTCATCTAATTGCCAAGTTTCTGGCAATCCTCTTTCAATAAATTCTTCTTGATTTCCCCTCCAACTGCCGACATCTTCTTCACAAATTTCAAATACACTACTAATATCCATAGGATAGGCATAACCTATATTAGCATTGAAATATTCAGTAATGAAATTAGCGTTATCAGAATAGAAACTAGTACATATTTTATTCATTTTATCTGATTCAACAATTTCTCGAGTTAATTGGTGAATAAAAACACCATTATATTCCTTAGCATATCTTTGCCATATTTCATTAGAAATATCTATTAACATATTTTCAAGTTCTAAAACTTTTACATAATTACCTTTAATAGAATCATACTCACTTTTGCAAATAGGTAACTTATAATCAAAATTTCTTAAATTAATATAAGTTTCTTCGGTATTTTCTAAATCTACAGTATTTAACATTTCATTTAATAAAGTTCTGACATTTGAAAGAGTACTACTAACTAAAGCTTTATTTTCAATATCACTTCTATTATTTAGCATCACAATAGCATCATATATAGCTTTCGTGTGAGATATTATATATTTATGTGATCCATAATAGTTTTCCATTTTCCCATTTTTAAGTTTAGCAATTTGCTCATTATATAGGGGAGTTAAATAAGTAACAGCTTCACTTACACTCATTTTTAAACCTAAAGTATAATGCATTAATAAATCATTTTGGCTTGGCAATTCTTTTAAATTAGGATATACAGAAAAACTACCCGAATCATTCTTAAATACTCTTCTAAAGGCACAGTCGTAATATAATAAACGATTTAAATCTTCTATTTCTTTCTCTTTAAATTCATATTTACGTATTTCAAATAGCTGAAAAAAACTATCTTTAGCATCAGCGCTAAGAGGTTTATCTAATCCCTCTTTAAGTAATAATTTTAATATTTTTGTATATGTATCATGTAATGGAGAATATTCATTATCAATTTTAAAAATATAATCATAGTAATCTTTATTCATATACTTCATATTTTCTATCTCCATTTTTATTTATTAACTTAATGTAATTATACCATGTATACTTTAAATACTCAAATTCTATTTGTTCTTCATTTTAGATCGTATAATTGTTCTTAAAATTTTTTCTATAAATATAGTAGTGAGTTGTTTTGATTTTTTTACTAGTCTTTAACTAAAAAAGAACCGATATTTCTATCAATTCTATATGTATTTAAAGGTTTAAAACCTTAATATTCATGGCAGGGGATGAGAGAATCGAACTCCCAACTAAAGTTTTAAAACTTACTGCTTTTATAACATCATTTTCATCAGCATAGTATTTCTCAACAATGATTGATGTAATAATACTGAAACTTAATTTGCTTGATACATATTGATTTCCATATTTTTCTTCTAACTTTTGAACTATTAATTTATCTTATCCCATATTACTATGAAAGTATATCTTTAAAGTGGTTGCAGCATCAGAATGTCTCATTCTTCTTAAAGTTTGCCTGCTCGTGGATTGATTTTTTTTACATTTTTATTTACTTTTACTAAACTGATTCAAAAAAATTTTGCTTTAAATTAATTCTAAATAAATTATAAAACCATAAAATTATATCTATAATAAATAAAAACATATTATTTAAAAGATACCCATTTGTATAATAAGAATAAAGAAGCAAAAGAAAGAATAATATAAAAAGAATACTTAAAAATTTCTTTTTATGAAGAATTAAACTAAAAAGACTTAAAAATAAACTATAAGAAAAAAGAAAATCTTTACTAAATAAAGACAAAGAAAAGCCAAATTTCCCCGTTATGATACTATATAAACATTCAATCACTATAAAATGACCGATTTTAAATAAAACTAAAAAGATAGAAAGCACAAATGTCTTTTTTAAAAACCAATTTCTTTCATCAATACGTGTAAATATATTAATTTTTGAAACAACTAAGTCTTGAATTAAAAGATAATACATTAAATAAATTTGAAAGAATAGAATAAATAATTTTAATATAGATAATAGTACATTGACATCTATGCTACTTACATTTCCATAAAATAAATTCAATAAATCATAATTACTTGTTTTATACATAATTCCTATAGTATACATTAAAATGAATTCTAATAATAAAAGTAGAATTATTTTTACTTTTTTATTTTTTAAATTATAAAAAGTTTTAAATATAAAATATTTCATTTTCCAATATCTCTCCTTGAATAAATTACTATTTGAAATAGCAAAGTTACTATCACAACTAAAATTAAAATAAGAAGTAAAGAATAATGAATATCTAAAGTCATATTTTCGTATTGGGGAAATAATAAGTAATAGCCAAAAAATATTTTAAAATGTGTTTCAATTGTATAAGAGATTGGATACATAATTAATGATAAAGCTAATAAGATTGAAAATAGTAAAGAACTTATAGAATTGATTAAAACAAAGATACAATATATAATCAGTGATAATAGAGAAATAATGATTGTATAACGGCACAAGTGATAGATTAAATAAAGGAGTACATTAATGCCATTTATGGAAGTATTTATAGAGAAATCTCCTAGGTATTTAAAAAATAAAGGAATACAGGTTAACATAAGCGATAGAATGAAAACCAAAATATTGCTTATTAATAGAATACCGAACATTTCCGCATGATGATTTTTTTTTGTTTTGTGACGAATGATTACCGAATAATTTTTTTTATATAAATCACATATATTTAAAGTATTAACAAATAAGCATAAGAAAAGGATAGCGTTGTACCATGGACTGTTATAAATACTATACAAACCATTAAAAAAACCAGTTTGAATGGCAATATCAAAAACGCCATAAAGACTATTAATTATTAAAACTAAAAAAATGCCTTTAAATTTATAACTAGCAAAACTATTCATTACAAATTTCATTTTATCTTCTAGTTTTCTTTTCATCATATTTCTCCAATTTACCATCTTCAAATTTATAAACACTATCACATAAATATTCTATATCTTCTTTAATATGAGAAGCAATTATAATAATTTTACCTTTTTTCTTTTCTTCTATTAAATAACTTCTGAATTTTTGAGCGGTAGAATCTTCAATACCATTTAAAGGTTCATCAAAAATAAGAATTTTTGGATCTTCCATTATAACTTGAGCAAGTCCTAATTTCTGTTTCATTCCTAAAGAATATTTTTCATATTTTTTATCTTTTGCATCAACAATATTTACAGTTTCCATAGCAGCAATAATCTCTTTTTCAGAAATTTTATTTTGAATACTTGCAAGTAGTTTTAAATTTTCTAATCCTGTTAATTCAGGAATAAAATCGGGATTTTCAATTAAAGCTCTTGTATCAGGTGGAAAATTATTTGTTGAAGTATAATTAACACCATCAAAAAGGATAGACCCTTTGCTTGGAAAATAAAAACCACAAATAATCTTTAAAAATACACTTTTTCCTGAACCGTTTGGACCAACTAATCCATATATTGTTCCACTATTAAAGGTAATGGAAATATCTTTTAATATATCTACTTTTTTAAAACTCTTTGAAATATCTTTTACTTCTATTTTCATACTAAATACACTTTATCCTTTCACAATCTATCATTATTTTTTCTTTATTTTTATAACTTAAATAAACTAAAATAGTTGAAGCTGTAGCATATAAAAAGCCGACGATTAAAAATGGCAATATGCCGAATACATATTTATAAGAATAAATATCATAAATATTTAAAAGAGATTGTATGGGCATATGTAAAACTTTATAAAAACATGTAGTAATTACTGCTTCATTAATAATTTCTATACCAATAAACGTTAAATAAGCTTCAATAATTGTCACAACAATACTTTTATTTTTTCTTACATATAGTAATCCTAAATTAGCATAAAATATACTAAAGAATAGTAAATTAAGTAAATAACTCATGAAAAATAATCCAAAGTTTTTTAAATAAGGTTCATCAAAAGTTGAATAAGAATTGGCTAAAGCATAAGAATAATCAAAATTACCTTTTGCTAAAATACAAGACATTCCTAATACAATAAGCATAATAACTGGTAAAATCCAAATGCACTTATAGGCACTTTTAAACAGATGTTTTAAATAGTTAGAATATTTATCACGCAATAAATAGTCCTTTAAATAAGCATTTTTCATTTCTTTTGCTATGCACCAAACAGCAGGAATAATAATAAAAAATGGACCAAATTCACATAATATTCTTAGGGAACCATCCACTACTATTTCAAAAAAAATAGTAAAAGCATCTACTGGGGGAGATTCCCAATCTAAAATAGCCTTGCAATTTTGATTTACAATAGAATTTTTTAGGCATTCCTCTTTTGCATTAGTAAAATATTTTTCAATTTTATTGCGATTCATCACATATGAAATACCCCCGCTTAAAGCAATCCCAAATAAAATTATAAAAGAAATAATAACTGCACGATTTTTCAAACATTTCATATTAAACTCCTAAATAAATAACAAAGGGAATATATTTTTTGTGCTAATTAAAGCAATCTATCATCTATGTACCATGATCCTGAATGGCTAGCAGTTGTTACTGCTGATTTTTCTCTACGTAATTGTAAAGTATATACTTCATCATTATATATATTAATTGCACTCTCACCCCATGTTTCAGTTTCGTTTTGCCCTACAGTTATAAATCCGCTTTTTCCTAATTCATCGCCTACAGTTTGTGCTTTTATATTAACTATTGCAGACGTTAAATTATCAACAGCACCTGAACTATGATAATATTCCGTTTGTTGTTTTCATGATACAATATTAAAACATATTATTTTAATTGTAAAGGGCTCAATATCTATTGTACATTTGTGCAATTATAATAGAAATATGACAGTTATTCCAATTTACCATCAAAATTTCAGGAACCGATGATGTGAAAATAA
>CANRBV010000002.1 GCA_947628965.1 uncultured Bacilli bacterium
TTAATTGATTTAATTAATCAGAATGCCAACAATTCATCTGTTTAAATTTTGACTTTCTTTGGGGTAAGGGGAAGTCTGCCCTTTTTTAAGTATTTTTAAAATAAATTTTGTTTTTTTTCTTTTCAGACTACTACTCCTTTATGTTTTATTTTTTATACGAACATACTAGTATATCTACGTCAATTGAAATTAGAATTGATTATGTAATCATATAAAACAGGGCATGTATCTTTTAAATTTAGATTGGTTTCATGTATTAAGTAAACAAAAATATCTTTTAGTTTGCACGAATCATTTACATAGCATAACTTTATTTTATTTCTATCTATACTATGATTTGATAAGCAGTGCATATTCCATTTATCCATCTCGGTAGTATCAAGTGACGAATATCTTTTAGAATATCCCATTATTTCTAAATGTCTTTTTTTATATCCTCTTGTTTTTACTTCATCTATATCACTATATTTAAAATCAACATTTTCTGTTAAGTTAAGATTTAATAACACAGAGTCATTTAATAGTTTATCAAATACTTTATAAGCACGTTTTTTATGTATTTTAGTCTTTTTTAATACCGCAAAATAGCCATCTGCTATAAATTGTGGAAACCATTTTTGTCTTAAAAAATTGGCTCCTAATGTATAAATAATTGGAATTTTAGGCATATAGTAGTAAACATTTACCCAACAATCAAATAATTTTAAAAGATTGTCTAAACCATCTACAAAAAATATTTTTTTCGTTTTTTCTATATATTTTGAATTTTTACCTTTATTTGCAATTAAACCCTTTTCATGAATTGACTTTAAATTTTTATTTAAAGTGAAATGAAAATAATTTTTTTCCATATCTTCTTTTTTTAATTTATATTTATCCATTTTTTAGCACCTTCTTTTTCGCTAATTCATACTCTTGTAATAACCTATTGGAAGATTTATAGATTTCCTTACTCTCTTCACTTCTTAAAAAATTAGGGTTACACATAGCAAAAGGAAATAATTTTAATCGATTACGGTCCAAAGCATCAGCATCTTTTACAATATTAGCAAGTTCTTGTAAATACGCTTGCTCTTCTTCTGTAAATACTCCATTTGTAAAGGAAAGTATATCTGATTTTGAGGCATGATTCTTAATCAATAACGAAATAGCTTCTAACTGTTTAGCATCAAACACATCTTTTAATTTTAATTTAGCAATTTCTGCACCTTTAATGCCATGCATCTTATTTGAACATATTTTTACTCTTCCTGCATCATGGTATAATAAAGCATATAGTAGTATATCTTCGTTTTGCAATAAAAAATGTTTCTTTTGCATTATCCAATAAGCATAAATTAAAGTTCTTTCTATATGTTCTAAATTATGGTATAAAACCTTTGAATGCGTATATAATTTTTCTTTTATTGCATAAGTAACCAAAGAATAAATTTTTTGTACACTCTCATTTGTTAATTCCATATATTTAATAAAATCAGAATTGATATTTTTTATATAACTTCTTTCCATAAATATCTCCTACATCTATAACTTTATTGTACCATATTTTAGGTAATCGAAAAAATAGAATATGTAAATCAATAACTATTATTTATAGAAAATGCTGCGTTTTTTTGTATTCTGTTTCTGTTGAAGTTTGCATATCACTAAAATAGGTTGCTTGCATAAGTTCTAATATTTCTTTGAAATTTTCAAGAGTTTTTCTTAAATCCGTATTAATTTTAACATCGGAACTTGCTTTTGCTATTGTATTAACAAAACCATTTTGAATTGTATTTTCTATATATTCTGGTGTAGAAGAAATACCATCCATAATTAAATCTTTGCAATCATTTAAACTTCTTTTAATTAAAAATTCAACCGTTTGTTCTTGTAAAATTTCTATAGCGGTATGATTATTTTCTGTAAAAACACTGATTCCATTTAAACAAACAAACGCTTTAGCCATATTAAATAAGTAATCTGGCGGTACAATTTCATATTTTAGACAAATATTCATCATATCAATAAAGTAAAAAGTAACATTTTTATATTTTACTTGTTCGCTATATTTTTTGCAATCTTCCTTAAATTCTTTCTTTTTTTCTTCTGACATATTTCCATATTTAATAAGCATTTCGTATAATTTCTCATAATTTCCTGAATATGCCGACATAAAAAACTTTCTGCATGATTCCGCATCTTCATTACTTAAAGCACATAATAATCCCATATCTAAAAAACAAATATTTCCATTCTCATCAATACATATATTTCCACTATGAGGGTCTCCATGAAATACAATTTGTTCATCATGAAACATAGCCCAAAAGCTTGATTTTATATAACTATTGAAAGCCGTGACAATTTTTTCTTTATTTTCTTCGGTTAATGGCATTTTATTTATTGTTGGATCTTTGATATACTCCATTACTATTACATTTTCGGTGCAATACTCTTCATATAATTTAGGAACTTTTATTAATTTTGTATCTTCTACTTTTCCGTTTACATTGTTTGCAAATGCTTGATAAGTTTTAATATTTTGACATTCATGTAAAAAATCTGTTTCTTGTCGAATCCAATTTAAATATAAATCTAGGGCATGGTCGCCTCCTGTAAAATTATTAAAATGTACTATTTTTCCAAATTTATGTACTATTCCTCTTATTTTTTTTATATCATTTTCTATATTGTTCGTTATGTCTTTTCTTTTAATTTTTACAGCTACCTCTTCACCATTTGCTAAAATGGCTCTGTGCACTTGAGATACAGAGGCTGATCCAATTGGTTCTTTTTCTATAAAACGAAAGATGTTATCTAAATCTGTACTATATTCCTTTTTTAAAATTTCTTCGATTTCTTTATAACTTATTGGATTACAATCATCACATATTGAAGATAACATGTTTCTATCTTCTTCTGTAAATAAATTACCATAATTTTAGGTAGCAAGTATTTGAGCTACCTTTATATATACAATTCCCATTTTTTCTGAAAATTCTTTTATAACAATTCCATTATTTTTTCTTAAAATAAATTTATTAAATAAAAGTTTTATAATTTCAATATACAATCTCATCCTTACATCCCCTAAAAATAATTGAGAATATTATACTATAAAATAGAATTTTTTAAAACTTTTTTATTAAAATTAAATTAAATAATGGTAGAAATTTACAAAGGACCAATTATTTCCATGAGACACACATATAATTTATGAATTAAGTTAGAAATTAAGTACATAATACTAATGGGAGGTATAGAAATTATGGAAAGAAATAGTAATTCTCGTAATAGTAGAAATTCTAATAATAATTCTAGAAATAATAACAAACAAAATAATAGTAAAAACAATCAAAGACAAGAAAATTCTAGAAATAGTAGAAATTCTAGTAGAAACGAACAAAACCGTTAAGAATTTTAACTTTTGTTAAAGATTCTAATTTCTGTACAATAAGAAGTGCAGTTAAGTCTAACCATTTGGTTAGACTTTTTTGTTGTAATAATCTTTTATAAAAAAAAGAAATATTTTAGTCTATAAAAGAAGATTAAAAATGGATTAATTTCCATTTTTTTTGGCTCTTGGATGGCGTTCGTAATCACTTTTTAGTTTCTCATTTACAAGATGCGTATAGATTTCCGTAGTCGATATATCGCTATGACCAAGAAGTTCTTGAATACTACGTAGATCTGCTCCATGAGAAAGTAAATGAGTTGCATAGGAATGTCTTAAAGTATGAGGGCTTATTTCTTTTTGAATTCCTTGTTCTTTGGCAATTTTCTTTAAGTTTTTAAAAAATCCTTGTCTTGTAATGGGATTACCAAACGTATTAATAAAAACATACTCACTATTCTTGTGCTTTAATAAAGAGTTTCGATATTCTTCTAAATAGATACGTAAATATTTTTCACAAATCTCACTTATAGGACATAGTCTTTCTTTTGCGCCTTTACCAAATACAAGGATAAAATCTTCTTCTAAATGAAGATTACTCATTTTTAAATTTACAAGCTCACTTACACGAATACCAGTTGCATATAAAACTTCAAGCATAGCTTTGTTGCGATAGTCATTTGCTGTATTTAAAGGAAAATCTAATAATTTTTTAATTTCTTCTTCTGTTAAATATTTAGGAAGTGTTTTGTTAATCTTTGGCATTACAATGGTTTCACATGGGTTTTTATCTATTAATTCTTCATAAACTAAAAAGTTATAAAAATTACGTATTACAGTTAAATAATGCGCTCTACTCTTCTCGGCCATCGTATCATTAAATTTTAAATAAGCCTCTATATCTTTTTTATTTAAATCTTTAATACTTTTGTCCTTTATGAATTCTTCGAAGCGATTTAAATTATCACGATAAGAAGCTATGGTATTTTTAGATAATTTTCTTTCAAATTGTAAATAGTCTAAGTATTTTTGGTAATATTCTTGATTTGTCATATTCATCTACCCTATTTTAAGTATAAATAGTTTTTAATTTTATGTCAATTTTGATTGCATTTTATTGTTTATCAAGTTTTAGACGTGCTATAATATTTTTGGTGGTAATATGGAGTTATTATCAAATGTATTAAGGCCTGAAAAATTAGAGGATATTATTGGTCAAACGCATTTAGTTGGGGATGGCAAAATCTTATCAAATATGGTTAAAAACAAGAAAATTTTTTCTTTTATATTGTATGGTAAACCTGGAATTGGTAAGACAAGTATTGCTAATGCTATCGTGAAGGAATTAGGTGTTTCTCATAGATTTTTAAATGCAACAATTAATAATAAAAAAGATTTTGATATTGCTATTGAAGAAGCGAAAATGAATGGGGAAATGATTTTAATTATAGATGAAATTCATCGTATGAATAAAGATAAACAGGATCTACTGCTTCCCTATATTGAAAATGGTTTAATTATTTTAATTGGGCTTACAACATCTAATCCTTATCATAAAATTAATCCTGCTATTCGTAGTCGTGTCCAAATTTTTGAATTACATGAATTAACTGCCGAAGAAATTGTTGTTGGTCTAAAAAGGGCCTGTGAAAAATTAAATGGAATCAAAATAGATGAAGAAACACTTGAATATATTGCTAATCTTTCATCAGGAGATTTTAGAAGCGCTCTAAATTTACTTGAGGTATCTTACTATTCTTCTAAAGAAGATAAAATAGTTAATGTTACTTTAGTTAAAGAAATTAATAGTAAACCTGTCTTTTTTCACGATAAAAATGAAGATGGGCATTACGATGTTTTAAGTGCTTTTCAAAAATCCATTCGTGGGAGTGATGTCGATGCTTCGTTGCATTATTTAGCAAGATTAATAGAAGCTGGAGATTTAGATAGCATCTACAGGAGAATGAGTGTTATTGCCTACGAGGATATTGGTCTTGCAAATCCTAGTATTGGACCGAAAGTAATGGCTGCAATTCATGCAAGTGAGCTTGTTGGACTACCTGAAGCAAGAATTCCTCTCGGAGTTGTTGTAACCGAAATGGCTTTATCTCCGAAAAGTAATAGTGCTTATCTTGCTATTGATGCTGCATTAAGTGATATTCATGCTGGTAATACGGGAAATGTTCCCAATCACATTAAAACAACAAGTACAACTTATAAATATCCGCACGATTATAAAAATGATTGGGTTATGCAAGAATATCTTCCAGCTAACTTAAAAGGGAAAAAATATTATCATCCCAAAAATAATAAATATGAAGAAAACATTAATAAATTACATAATGAAATGAAAGGTGGAAAATAGAATGAAAATTGGAATTATTGGAACAGGAGTTTTTAGTGTCGCTATAGCAAATAACTTAGCTCAAAATAAAGAAAATCAAATTGTTTTATGGAGTGAAAATGAAAATTTAGTTTTGAATTATCAAAAAACAAACAAGTTAGAAGCTATTTTTAAAAATAAAGTATTTCCTAAAAATATAAAACTTACACACGCTTATGAAGATATAATAAAAGATAGTGATTTGCTTTTATTTATGACCTCTATTCCTTATTTAGAAAGTGTTTGTAACGATATAAAGGAAACAATAAATAAAAAGATTCCTATATGTATTGGTACAAAAGGAATTTATGGAGAAAAACCTATGTTGGTTCATCAAATTGTAAAAAGAATATTAAAAAATCCTATTGGTGTTTTAGGTGGACCTACTTTTGCCAATGATGTTTTAAATTTAGAACCTATTGCTTTTAATGTTGCAACGAAATCTAATATTGTAAAAAAGGCAATGGATAAGGCTTTTTGTTTAGAAAATGTTAAAGTTGTATTTACAAAAGATTTAAATAGCGTTGCTCTTTTAAGTAGTCTTAAAAATGTTTATGCCATCGGATGTGGAATTTTAAAAGGTTTAGGTTATAAGGGAAGCACGCACGCTTATTATTTAACTTATGTCTATAAAGAATTAGAAAACATTTTATATCAATTTAATGTAAGTTCTAATGAAATATTAAATCATTTAGCTGGCTTTGGCGATTTGGTTGCTACTTGCTATTCTAGTGAAAGTCGAAATCATACATTTGGTGTTTTGATTGGTGAAAAGAAAAAAGATACCGATATTGAAAATTATAAAAAAAATAATACAATTGAAGGTATGGTAACTTTAGAATATGCACTAAAACTTTTTAAAAGAAAGCATATCAAAGCTCCAATATTTATGGAGATATATCATATTGTATGTGAACATGAAGATGCTAAAGCCTTAATTGATAGAATAAAAAAAATGAATTAGAGTTGTTTTTCTAAATCATTTAATAGAAAAAAAGCAATTTCTAAACCAGCAGCGGCAGGAACTAAAACAATAGAACCTGGCGTTTTTTCTTTTGTTTTTATTGGAATTTCTTTACTCCATACTACAGGTATTTTTAAAGGGACATTCCCTTTTCTTAAAATTTCTCGCATTGCTTTTGCAAGCGGATCATTATATGTTTTATTTAAAGTTGTTAAAGTAACTTTTGTAGGGTCAATTCGATTTCCTGTACCCATACAAGAAATAATTTTAGTATTCGTTTCTAAAGATAATTTTATAAGTAAATATTTAGTAGTTATTGTATCACAGGCATCGATAATATAGTCGTAGTTTATTTTAAATAATTCCTCTATATTCTCTTCATTTAAAAAAATTTGAATACTTTTAATATTTGCACTAGGATTAATACTTAATGCTCTTTTTTTGGCTTCCTCTACTTTGGATTTCCCAAGATTTTCTTGAGTACAAAGGATTTGACGATTTAAATTACTTTCTTCAAAGTCATCCGAATCTACAATCGTTATATTTGAAAATCCCAGGCGAATTAATGCTTCCAAAGCAAATCCTCCGACTCCCCCTACTCCAACTAATAAAATATTTTGTTTTTTTATTTTATCTAAAAGTTCTTTTCTTATTATTTTTAATGTTCGATCAAACATATTTTCACCTCAAATAAAAACCCAAAGGATAGTCTGTTTGGATAAAAAGCCCGCTCACGCGAGGTGGGCATCACATGATATGCTTTAGGATCCTAGCATCACTTAATGGGCTAGTCTTCTACACCACACTCAATTAGATTCCCAATAATATCCAATAGTCGGTTTTTATGTAAAACAAACTATTCCTTCAGGTACTTACATTGTATCATAGAATTATCTATTTAGCAATTTAATTCTAATCATCAATGATTATATTTTTACTTTTTAATTTTTCATATTTGGATTTATTTTTTGTAACTTTCTTACATATTTTTCTTTTTTTACCATATATTTCTCTTCTTTTTCGTTTACTTTTTGACTAAAATCATTTTTATATTTTTTTAATTCAGGAGAATTTAGTAATAAAAATATTGCGGATGACCAAATAAATATAACTCCTTCCATTGCTGTTAAATAAAAATTTTCTAGAGATGGTTCATATTCATATATAAAATCTTGCTTATCTAATTCATGAAATACGGCTTTATAGTTAGATAATTCCTTTAATTCATCTTCTGTATAGGTAGTTTGCATACTGATAATTTCTGGTTCTTCTTCTAAACTATCAAAATCCATTTTACCTTCTTGTAAGATAGCAAGCATTTCTTCAATATTTATATCTTCTAAATTATATTTTTCTATATAACGGATGTGTTCATTTGATAATGTTGAGGTCCAATTAGAATAATTATATAAATAATTAGAATCTAAATCTTTTTCATAAATATATCCTTTTTTCTCTTCTGTTAAGCTTCCATCTTGATCTATCGTTGTTTGTACGTCTTGATATTTTTTTACTTGGTCTCTAACAAAAGGAAACCCGAGACCTACAAATTTTGATGCTAAAGCAATAAAGCCAGCAACTGCTATATTAGAAATAATTATTTTAATTTTTAAATTTTTATAATCTTTATTCGTTTCTTTTTCTAATAAATTTCTATTTGCTAAAATAGTGTTATATTCTTTTATTTTTTCTTGTAATTTTTTTAATTTCTTTTCCTTTAAAGTGTCCATAAATTTTCCTCCCTAAACAATTTTATTATATAAATAATCCTATTTTAAGTCAAATGAAAAAGCAACTTATCCGTTGCTTACTGCTCCATTTATTGTTGTTGCTGTACTTTGAGTACTTGGAGTTGTTGTTTGAACCTTTACATTCCATCTATTTGCTACATCACAGTTTGAACTATAAGGAAGTGGATCTGGAAGTTCAAGACGCATAATCATTGGTATTTTAAAAGCTGAACCAAATCCAACACAACTACCTGGTTGAAGAGTTTTTTGCTTTTCAATAACATCCGCAGAAATATTGGGAAGCATTTCTTCAATGTATTTAATATCTTTTGGGTGTGTCATTTTAAAGATTAAGAAGTTAGAAACTTGAGAAATAACGGTATCTGATATCTCTACTGGTCTTTGGCTAATTATACCTAATAAAACACCATATTTTCTTCCTTCTTTCGCAATACGTTCAAAAATATTGTAACCAAGTAAATATGTATCATTGTCTTTTTGAATATAGCGGTGTGCTTCTTCTAAGAAGATATGAAAAGGAATACTTGCTCTTTGTTTTAAATTTTTAGAAAATTCAAAGAATAAGCGAGACATAATTTTAACAATAACTTTTGCATAAGTATCATCAACATCTTCGAGATTAATATTAATAATTTGTGCTTTTCGATTATTTTTAACAACTAAACTGCTTACAAATTTATCAATAGATATATAACCATTATTAGAAAAATATTTGCCCACTTTGGTATTTAATATTGTATTTAATCTAACCTTTAGTATAACCGCATCATCATATAAATTAGAATTGTTTTGGAATCCTTCACTAATCATCGTAAATTCTAAAGCTTTGGCAAAATCTGCTAATGAATAACTATATTCTTTAGGTTCTTCCATTTCTTCATAAGAATCTTCAATATGTTTTAAAATATAATCTGTAATTAAAACACTTTCACCAAAATAGCCATTAGAGTCAATTTCAAAACATTCGCTGAACGTTCTTGTGTAACCTAGACCATTAATAGTACTATCAAAATTAAATTCATTTGTATGGCAGACTTCAATAATTTGAAATACTTCATTTTTCTTTCGAGCAGTTGTTTGATTACTAAATAATATAGCGAGTAAAGCTTTGGCAATTAAATGATTTTTTAATTTATTTGATTCTTCATTATTTTGACTAAATATTTTTGCAAGTCTTATTGTTCTTTCAAGTATTGGAAGTTGACTGTGATTGGTTGCTTGCAAAAGAAGTGCAAAGTCATCTAAATTTAATAAATTAACAGGGATTTGAAGCAAAAAATCCTCAGCTTCTACGGGATTAGTCGTAATAAATTTATAACTATAATTGGGATTAATTTTATTTATACTTCCGAAAGCATTTTTATATTCTCCATAAGCATCAAAAACAAAAATATTTGCATTATAAGAAAGCATGTTTGGATTTGAAAATAAATTTTGGACAATTCTTGCAACACCGCAAGATTTACCACTACCTGTATTTCCAAATATTCCTAAATGATTAGATAAAAGATCATTAATGGATGGACAAACTTTATAGTTTTTATAAATGGCACTATTCCCTAAAACAAAGGCCTTATCACTTTCATGACCGACAAGTTCCATTAATTCTTCGTTATTAATAATACGAACTTTACTTGATAAAAGCGGTTTTCTAATTACACCATTTACGTAACGTCCGTTTAAGTATTCTCCTAAAAAACGAATTTTAATTTCATCTTTATTAAACTCTGTAACTTCACCTAAAATTCTTTGATCTGGAGCTTCAAAAATAACATTAATATTCATTAAATCTGTTGTTCCTGCATCTCCACCTTCATTTTCTATGTAGGCTAAATTTTCACTAATATATTTTATTTTTCCAAACATGAGAAGACCTCTTTCTATTCTCTTTAACTATACCATAAATTAATTTGTTTTTCCACTAAAAATCTCATACCATTCTTTTAGATTTTCAATACCACTACTTGCTATGTCTTTAATTAAATTCCAAGTAATTGAAAATGATTTTTTCATATCCTGAAAGTCTAGTTTCGCTTGGTCACAGGTATTTGCATCATAATTACAAATTTTCGTAGTAATTTTTAAATAACTTTCAATAATTTTAGATTTAATTCCTGTATATATTTTTCCTGTAGTAGATGTAATTGTTTCTTTATAACCTGGAAAATACTTTTCAATTTTGCTGTCAATCGATAAAGCAATCTTTAAAATCTGTAATTTTGCTTTACTGGATAAATCATCGAAAGTATATCCTTTAATCTTTCCGTTATAGAATAAAAAATCGACAATCGTAATAAAGCCTTCTTTTGCTTTGTCTTTCAAACTTGTATTAGACATCACCTCATCGGTTTCTTGAAAATAAGAAATAACCTCGGCATCGGCATTTTTGTTTTCCGTTTTTTCATTTGTAACCGTTACATTGCTACTTGTTATAGTTTTGGGAGGTTCGGTTTGTTCCTCTGTTTCTTCACTTTTTTCCTCTTTTGGTTTCGTTTTAGGTTCTTCAATTTTTTCTTCAACTACAGCATTTACATCGCTTCCAATTGGAATATCTTCAGTGTTTGTATTCGGAATATAATATTCGTTTTTATCCTCATCCTCTACAATAATATAATCTTCCCCTTTATTCGTTACTTTTCCGTTAATGTAAGTATCTGCTTGGTTTTTTTTAGAAAACTCTTGATTACTTTTCCATGTTGTATAAACCCAAAAAAGAATAGCAAATAAAAGGGCTATTCCAACCAATTTATAAATTGTACTTACTCGTATTCCTTTAAAAAAATCAATTATTTGTTTTAATATTCTTTTTATTTTATTCATAACTCATCACTATTATAGTATATCATAAAAGAAAAAGATAAACCATTATTTTGATTTATCCTTTAAAGTTTTCGTATAGTCACTGTATTCAGTTTCAATATATTCTATTAATTCAGCTTCTACATTTGTATCATAATAATCAATAAGTTCTGTTACATCATATTTTGGTTTTAAATCATCTGTTTCTACAAAATATTCCATAAAATCATGCTCTTCTAAAATAGTAAAATATTCTCCTTCTATAACATCGTCCTTTTTGTTTGTAGATATTAATAGAGTACCACTTTTTAAATCATAATAGTCTACCACACTATCATAGAATCCCATATCACTTTTAGCAATTAAATAAGGTTTAATAACTCCATTATACTCCAATATAAAGACTTTTATATTATCATAAATATTCTCATAACGAATATCCGTTTCTTTTATTTTCCCATCTTCATATTCAATTGTTGTATTCATATTAGGACAATAATACTTTGGTCTGCACCTCCTGTTAGGGATAAGGCGGTTAAATTGGCTAACATTCCAAGTAAAAGGGCTTTCTTTTTAAATGTATTCATACAATTTCTCCTTTTTTCTATTGAAAGTTATTATATAAGAGTTTCATTTAAAAAACAAGTTTTAATGACTCAACTTGTCTTTTAAAATTTCTTTGGTTACAACTGGATTTGCTTTTCCTCTTGTGTTTTTCATGACTTGTCCTACAAAGTAATCGAATAAATTATCTTTTCCGTTTTTATATTCTTCTACTTGGGTTTTATTTTCTTCTAAAATTTGGGCAATAATTTCTTCTAAAGCATTTTTATCGGAGATTTGGGCCATATCACTACTAATATATGATTTTGGTTCTTTTTTCTCTTCTATTGCTTTATAGAATATTTCTTTAGCTTGTTTGGAAGAAATGGTACCTTTTTTAATTTCATCCGTAATTTGTTTTAGTAAAGTTGGTGTTAAATAAAAGTCGTTTAAACTTTCTTCAGTACGATTGATTTCCCCGAGAATTTGGGTAGTTAGCCAGTTGCTTGAGGTTTTCGCATCAATTCCTAAAGACAAGCATTCTTCAAAATAATCAGCGTATTCTTTTTCTTTTACAATAACAGAAGCATCATAATCACTTAAACCAAGTTCATTCATATACTTTTCTTTTCTTTCTAAAGCAAGTAACGGTATTTCTTTTCGTATTTCTTCTAACCAATTCTCATCAATTTTAAATTTTGGTATATTTGGTTCTACAAAGTATTTATAGTCAATTGCATCAACTTTGGAACGCATACGAATGGTTGTACCAGACTCTTCATCAAAACGTCTTGTTTCTTGTTCAACCTCGTCATATCTTCCCGCGTCTTTTAGTTTGCTTTGACGTTTAATTTCGTAATTGATCGCATCATAAACATTTCCAAATGAATTGATGTTTTTAACCTCTACTCGAGTTCCAAACTCGGTTGCATCTTCGTCCATAATAGAGACATTGACATCACATCTGATTTGTCCTTTTTTAGTATCGGCTTCTGATACCCCGCAATATTTATAACAACTACGCATGTACTCTAAAAAAGCTACAGCTTCTTCGGCACTTGATAGGCAGGGTTCTGTTACAAGTTCAAGTAGTGGTACTCCAGCACGATTGTAATCAATACATGAGGTTGCATAATAATGATCTAGACTTGCCGCATCTTCTTCTAGATGGATATCGTGAATTTTTACTGTTTTTTTATGACCATTTACCTCGATATCAATAAAGCCGTCGACACCTACAGGTGATTCCATTTGCGTAATTTGATATCCTTTTGGTAAGTCAGGATAGTAATAATTTTTACGATCAAAATACATATATTCGGGTTGCTTACAATTTAAGACCATACTCATCATTAAGGCATCGTGAACACATTTTTTATTGACGACAGGCAGTGTTCCAGGAAATGCCATATCAACGGGGGCAATATTGTCATTGGGTATCTCGTTATATGAGTTTCTAGCACTTGAAAATACTTTGGAATTACTTTTAAGTTCGCAGTGCATTTCAAGGCCAATAACCGCTTTATATTTTTTCATTCCTCTACCTCCTTTGCAATTTGATTTTTATAATCCATCGCACTTTCTAGGGCATAGGCAATATTTAAAACTTTACTATCGTTATAACAATTTCCTGTGATATTTAAAGCAACAGGTAAACCATTTATAAAGCCATCGGGAATTGTAATAGATGGAAAACCACCAAAGTTTCCAATTTGTAAATGTTCTTCTAATACCGCAGTATCTTTGGTAAGCATATCTTTATCACTATCTAGGTGTTTCGCAGGTCCACTACCAACAGGTAAAATAACAGCATCATAGGTTTCATATAACTTTTTCCAAGCATCGACAAGCAATCTTCTTACTCGTCCAGCATTTTTAAAATAACGTTCTTGATTTTCTTTTTGTAAGATATAAGAACCAATTACAAAACGACGTTTAATTAAAGGAGAGAAACCTTTCGTACGATGATCCATCATCATTTCTTCATAGTTTTTACCATTGCCACGTGGTCCAAAAATAATTCCTGTTAAATTGGACATATTGCTTGTTGCTTCCGCACAAGATATGGCAACATACACACTAGGTAAGGCATTTAAAAGTTTTTCATCGATTGATACAGCATCAACGGTCATTCCTAAACTTTTACAAAGCTCGATTTTATCCATAAAGTTTTTTAAGTGACTCTTTAACTCTTCGTTTGCATTCGGATAATTTTTACTATCACATAATTCTTTAATGTAACAAAGCTTCATTCCTTTTACATTTCCATCGATACTTTCATATAAATGAATATCTTTAGAATCCCATGAGGTCATATCGAATTCATCAATTCCTTTCATGGTATCAACAACGATTGCACTATCTTTTACACTACGACATAACACTCCGCAATGATCGAGACTGGATGCAAAAGGAAATAAGCCATATCTAGAAATCATGCCATAGGTTGGTTTATAGCCAACAATTCCACAATAAGCAGCTGGTTTTCGAATCGAATCTCCTGTATCGCTACCAAGGGCATAAGGGTAAACTCCTGCAGCTACGGCACAAGCGCTTCCAGCACTCGATCCAGCGGTCATACGAGTGGGATCCCAAGGGTTTTTTACAATTCCTGTATGGCAAGTTGTTCCTGTTCCCCCCATTCCAAATTCGTCCATCGCTGTTTTATTTACTGGTATTGCTCCTGCATCTAACAATTTTTGAACGGCAGTAGCATTAAAAAATGGAACATAATCTTTTAAAGTATTGGAAGAACCCGTTGATAGAATATCTTTCGTTGAATAATTATCTTTGATTCCAAAAGGAATTCCAGATAAAAGATTATCGGTAACATTAGTTTCTTTGGCATCATCCAAAATGGTTACAAAAGCGTTGTATTTTTCTTCTATTTCATGTGATTTTTTTAAGGATTCTTCAACTAATTCTTTACTCGTTATCTTTTTATTAATTAAAAGTTCGTGTAATTCTTCGATTGTTTTGTCCATTAATTTTCCCCTCCTACAACTTTTGGTACCTCAACTTCTCTTCCCTCTTTGCTATCACAGTTTCTTAAAGCATCTTCTATAGGAATGGATGGTTTTGCAACGTCTTCTCTTAAGTTAAAAGTAAAATCATCAAGAGCATGCGTCATTGGTGTAATCTCTTTAATGTTTGGAAAATCCTCTACTTTTCTTAAATTCTCATCAATAATAGCAAATTCATCTAAAACCATTTGATTTTCTTCTTCAGATAAACCAATTAAGAGTTTCTTCGCTAAATCATCAACTAATTCTTTGGTAAATTTAGGCATCATTTTCCTCCTCTTCTACTATAGAAATTCCTAATTCTTCTAGTTGCTCTTCACTTACTTTATTTGGGGCTTCGCTCATAATATCGCTAGCACTTTGGGTTTTTGGAAAAGCAATGACATCTTTGATATTTTCTGTACCACTTAAAAGCATCGTGAATCTTTCTAGTCCAATCGCAAGTCCAGCATGAGGAGGAGCTCCAAACTTAAAGGCATCAATGAAGAAACCAAATTTATTTTTAATATCTTCTTCGGTTAGTTCAAGAGCATCAAAGACGATCTTTTGGACTTTTGGATCATGAATACGAACAGAACCTCCACCTAATTCATATCCGTTTAAAACGATATCGTAGGCAATGGATAAAACGTTTTCTTTATCGGTTTTTAGCATTTCTAAATCACTTGGCATTGTAAAGGGGTGATGCATGGCTTTGTATCTTCCTTCAGTTTCAGAATATTCAAACATTGGAAAATCAATGACCCATAAAAAGTTCATTTTTTCTTTATCAATTAAATTTAAGTCATTCGCAATTTTTAAACGTAGAGCACCTAAAGCATCATAAACGATCTTTTTCTTATCCGCAACAATTAAAATTAAGTCGTTATTTTCTACATTGTAAGTCTTACGAATCTCCTCTAATTTCTCTTCTTCTAAATTTTTGGCAATGACACCATTAAATTTATCTTCGTCGTATTTTAACCAAGCAAGTCCTTTGGCCCCATAAATTTTAACAAAATCCGTTAAGTGTTCGACATCGCTTCTTGAATATTTATCACTATTATTTTTAACAATTAAGCATTTAACGATACCACCACTTTCAATAACACTGCGAAATACATTCATATTGGTATCTTTTAATATTTCGGTTAAGTCTAGAAGTTCCATAGAAAATCTCGTATCTGGTTTATCAGAACCAAATCGATCCATCGCTTCTTTATAAGGCATTTTAGGAAAATCTGGTAAATCAATTCCTTTAACTTTCTTAACGACATGTTTAATCATACCTTCTACTAAAGACATAATATCTTCTTGGTTTGCAAAACTCATCTCTAAATCAATTTGGGTAAATTCAGGTTGACGATCCGCTCTTAAATCTTCATCACGAAAACATCTAGCAATTTGATAATATCTTTCAAATCCTCCAACCATTAAAAGTTGTTTAAATATTTGAGGGCTTTGAGGTAAGGCATAAAAAGATCCTTTATTTACACGAGAAGGTACGATATAGTCTCTTGCTCCTTCTGGTGTTGATTTACATAGAATTGGTGTTTCAATTTCTAAAAATTCATGATTATTTAAATATTCTCTAGCTGCTGATGTAATTAAATGACGTGTTTTAATTGTTTTTTGTAACTTTTCTCTTCGAAGATCTAGATAACGATATTTAAGTCCAATATTTTCACTAATTTCCCTATCTTCATAAACGTTAAAAGGAAGAGGATCTGCTTCACTTAAAATTTCTAGATTTTCGACCATTAACTCAACCTCTCCAGTAGGAATTTTAGGGTTAATCATATCGTCTGTTCGAGCAATTAACTTACCACTTACTTTAATACAGTACTCATTTTTAAGGCTTTCTGCTAGAGAAAAGTCATCTTTTAAGAAGCGACGATTAAAAACAACTTGTAAAAAACCAGAACGATCTCTTAGATCAACGAAGATAACGCCACCCATATCACGTCTTTTATTGACCCAGCCATAGACGGTATATTCTTTATCTATATCCTTTTTTCTAAATTCTCCATTATTATATAGTTTCATTTTTTTCTTTCCTTTCTTTTTCTATGATTTCATTTATTTTGTTTATTTGTTTATCACTAAATAAACCTTTTAAATAATTTCCCTTTTTAATAAAGTAGTCAGCGATAAATCCATGCGTACTACCTAGTACTCACAATTTCCTGGTGTTCTTGGATAAGGAATGACATCGCGGATATTTTCAACACCTGTTAGATAGATTAATAATCGCTCAAATCCCATACCAAAACCAGAATGAACACAAGTACCATATTTTCTTAAATTTAGGTACCAATCTAAACTTTTGGTATCCATTTTTAATTCGTTCATACGAGAAAGTAGTTTTTCGTAATCTTCTTCTCTTTGGCTACCACCCATTAATTCTCCTGCCCCTGGAACCTCTAAATCCACAGCGGCAACGGTTTTGCCATCACTATTTTGTTTCATATAGAAAGCTTTAATTTCTTTTGGCCAGTTTTTAATGAAGACTGGACCATTAAAGTATTCCGTAATGTATTTTTCATGCTCTTTGGCGATATCTCCACCATAAGTTGGTACAAAATCCCATTTAATATCTGCTTTTTGGAGTAATTCTATAACATCTTTATAATCAATTCTGGTAAATTTTGCGGTAACGAGTTTATTTAGTTTTTCAAGTAAACCTTCCTCGACAAATTGATTGAAGAAAGCCATTTCTTCTTTGCAATGCTCTAAACAATAGGAAACAACATATTTTAACATATCTTCCATAATATCCATGTCGCCTTCTAAATCGCAGAAACACATTTCAGGTTCAATCATCCAAAATTCAGCGGCATGAGTTTTAGTGTTTGAGTTTTCTGCACGGAAAGTTGGACCAAAGGTATAGGTCTTTTTATAAGCAGTTGCAAACGTTTCAGCTTCTAGTTGACCACTTACGGTTAAATTGGTCATTTTGCCAAAGAAATCTTTGGTGTAATCAGGACTTTCTTTTATTTTATCTATTGGAAGAGTCGTGACTTGGAACATTTCTCCTGCTCCTTCGCAATCACTTGCGGTAATTAATGGAGCATGAAAATAAACAAATCCTCTTTCTTGAAAATAGTTGTGTATGGCGTATGCTGCAACGCTTCTGATGCGAAAAACAGCTTGAAAAAGATTCGTACGAGGGCGAAGATAAGCCATTTCTCTTAAAAATTCTCTTGTGTGTCTTTTGGGTTGGATTGGATAATCTTCAGGACAAGAGCCTAGTACAACAATTTCTATTGCTTTTGCCTCATAGTCTTGTTTTCCATTAGAAGGAACTAATATTCCTTTAATATGAAGGGCGCTTCCTACTAAAATTTTACTTATTTCATTAAAATTAGCTAAAGTAGTATCATAAACAATTTGTAAATGTTGAAAACAAGTTCCATCACTAAAATCAATAAATCCAAAATCTTTTTGACGACGATGATTACGTACCCAACCATCAAGTTCAATTTCTTTATTTTCTAATTCTTTTGCTTTTACAAACAATTCTTTTAAGTCCATACTATTCTCCTATCTAGATACAATATAATCAATGATTTCATTTTCATCGACTTTCTCTTCTTCTTTTGTTAAATTGTCTTTTACAGTAATTAAACCTTTCTTTAAATCTTCACTATTTAAAAGTATTAAAAGTTGCGCGTTGTTGCGGTCTGCTTCTTTAAATTGACTTTTCAAGCTTCTTCCTGTTGTATCATAATCAACGCTTATTCCACTTAAACGAAGATCTTGGGCAAGCATTAAAGCTTTCATTTTTTCTTCTTCATTTACATATAAGATGTAGCAATCAAGTGCTCTTTTTTCTGTTTCTTCGAACTCATCCATCGCAAGCATAACTCTTTCTAGTCCGCATGCAAAACCAATACATGGAGTTGATGGACCACCTAGAGTTTCTACTAAATCGTTATAACGCCCACCAGCTGCGATGGTACTTGCTCCACCTAAAACATTGGCATCGCTTTCAATTTCAAATACGGTATAATCGTAGTAATCTAGGCCACGTACTAAATGCGAATCGATTTCATAATCAACATCTAAAAATTCTAAATATTTTAATACTTTATTAAAACGGTTTTTGGATTCTTCCGTCTGATAGTCTAAAATATTTGGTACATTTTTTAAAATTTCGGAATCACGATCGACTTTACAATCTAAAATCCGTAATGGGTTGGTTTCAAATCTTTTTTTACAATCGCTACATAACTCGTTTAAGTGTGGTTTTAAATATTCTTTTAAAGCGATTTTATACTTTTCTCTATCTTCTTTAGAGCCAAGGCTATTGATACGTACATTTAAATCTTTAAACCCAAGTTCTAAAAACATGTGATAAGGCATAGAAATAACCTCGGCGTCTATAGCAGGATCATTACTCCCTAATACCTCTACACCAAATTGGGTAAATTCACGATTCCTTCCATTTCCTGGTCTTTCATAACGATACATCGTGCCATTATAATAAAGTTTTCTTGGCATATTAGAACCATACATTTTATTTTCAATAAAGCTTCTAACGACTCCTGCTGTACCTTCTGGTCGTAGTGTTAAATCTCTTTCGCTTCTATCTTTAAAATCATACGTTTCCTTGGTTACGATATCCGTTTCTTCTCCAACCGTTCTATGAAATAATTCACGTGCTTCAAAGATTGGCGTACGAATATAATCGTAATTATAAAATTCACAAGTATACTCAATTAAGCGATTAATCTTTTGTAATTTTAAGGCTTCCTTATCAATTACATCATATGTTCCTTTTGGTTTTGTTATCATTTTTCTCCTCCTAAACATAAAAAAACCTAATAAACGTAAGGACGAGATCTTCCCGCGGTGCCACCTTACTTTACTAGGTACTCTTCATTTATTTATCACGAAATTTATCGCGTTCTACGTATACTTAAAGTTGTCTTTTCAAAAAATGTTCTTTAGGCATTTTCAGCAGGTAAGCCCTCTCTTTTAAAGAATTGATTTTTTTACTTTTTCTTTAACGCAGAAATTTAATATAGTCTTATTTTATTACGAATTTAGTGGTAAGTCAACTAAATATTTTGTAACAATTTCGTAATGATCTTATACTTTTATTATTTTAAACTTAATTTTCTTACATATGGTTTTAATTCAGTCAGTACACTATCTTCATTTTCATATCTTGTATTTGCCATATTCATAATTTTTTTTAATATTTCTGAATCAATAATTTCCGTATAAATTTTGCTATAACGAATTTTATCATTACATAATCCTTGTTGAATTGCAAAACTTGCGTTTTTTAATTTAACATTTGATACTTTATTATCTTTTAATGTCCTATATTCATTAAAATACATAGGATTTTCATAATAATAACGTCCATCTCCATGTGTTTCACTATGTTGCATAAATGAAATGTCCCCATCCGTTAGTAACTCGAAACTTAACAAATCTGTTAAACTTTTACCATGAACTAAAGTATAAGTTTGATTAGGATTCGCACCATAAATATATATTGGATATTTACTTTGTTGCTCTATCTTTTTTCGTATACTTAATTCTTCTGCCATTTTTCTTATTTTTATTTTTCCATCTTCACTTAAATTTTGTTCATAATAAGATAAATCCATATTTGGATTATAGCTTAAATTTAATAGCTCGCAACGCATCGAATCCCAAAAAATATTGCCACTAAAAAATTTTTCTTGGTATAATCCGTTATGAATATCAACTTGACGATCTATACCATCTCTAGTTAAACAAATATCTTGGAATAATTCTTTATAGTTTTGATTTTTATAGTAATAATATAATTTTTGAGTTAATTGTTGCTCACTAATTTGATAAATACCATTTTTACAAAGTAATGATAAAAGAACTGCTACAAAGTCATGTTCAGTAAAACTTGGGTTATAAAACATTTCTAAATATTTTTGTGTATCTTTATTTAATTTTGACATACTATACCTCTCAAATTTTTTAATTTTTTATTTATTATACGATCAATATATAAAAATGACAAGCACTTTTGTTTTTCCCTTTATTTAATTGTATCTTTATAGTTGATTCATTATCTTAAATAGGAATTCAGCAATCTTTAATGCTTTCTAAAACGATTTCTTTATCACTAAAATGTTGCTTTTCTGTACCAATAATTTGGTAATCTTCATGCCCTTTTCCTAAAATCATTAAAATATCATTTTCTTGTAATAAAGAAATTCCCTTTTGGATGGCTTCTTTTCGATTATAAAGAATTTCATGATTCTCTTTTTTAACGCCACTTAATATGTCTTCCATAATTTGGGTTTCTGCTTCTGTTCTAGGGTTATCATTCGTAAAAATTACATAGTCGGAATTTTCTTCAGCAATATGTCCCATAATAGGTCTTTTGGTTCGATCACGATCTCCTCCGCAACCGATAATGGTAATAATTCTTCCTTTTTTATATTCTAAAGCACTTTTTAAAACATTTTCTACAGCATCAGGAGTATGGGCATAATCAATGAAAATGCTATTGGTTTTGTATGTTAGTTTTTCCATTCTTCCACTTGGTGCTTCTAAAACATTACTTAAACTTAAAATGTTTTCCAAAGAAAATCCCATTTTATGTACTAAAAATACAGCGGTTAAATAGTTATAGACATTGTATCTTCCGACCATTTTAATTGAGGTTTCATAGTTTTTTTCTTGATAAGTAAACTGAATCTTTGTATCATTATGACTAAATGTTAAGTCGTTGATTACAATAGAATTGGTTGGATGAATACCTATTAAAAGATTGTTATTTTCTTTTAATAAAAACTCTTTAACATACGGATCATCTCCATTTAAGATAGCAACTTTTTGATTTCTTGTTTTTAGAAATAATTTTTTCTTGGCATTACAATAATTTTCCATTGTTTTATGATAATCCAAGTGATCTTGTGTTAAGTTAGTGAAAGCAACCTCATCAAAGGTAAGTCCATAAATACGATTTTTATCTAAAGCATGGCTACTAACCTCCATTACGATGCTATCACATCCAGCCTCTTTCGCTTCAAGTAACATTTCATATAATAAATCAACATCAGGTGTGGTGTTATTTAAAACTTTTTTAGTGTCTTTATAATAAAAACCAATTGTTCCTATATAAGCTGGTGTTTTGCCTAGTTTTTGAAGCATTTGATAAACTAAAAAGCATGTGGTTGTTTTGCCGTTGGTTCCTGTAACACCAATAAACGTCATATCTTCTATTTTCGGATAATAATGGGTATACAAATACTCATTTAAATATTGTCTTGTGTCTGGTACTAGTTCAGTTTCAACCGAAAAATTACCTTCCTCACAAATAATTTTAGAGGCTCCATTTTCAATGGCATTTTTTATATAATCGTGACCATCACGTGTTACATTACGTATAGCAATAAAAGTATCCCCAGGTTTTACTTTTCGAGAATCTGTTTTTAAATTTATCATATATTTCACCTATTAGTAGTATAGCACAGAAATTAAAAAAGGTGTAAATATTACCTCTTTTAGCCTTTTAATTCATATCTTCCAAATGTTCTTTTTACATTCCATATTTTTTATTAAATTTTTCAATTTGTGAAAGACGCTTTTCTTTTTTTAAAATAGGAGTATCTGTAATTTCTTTTTTAGCATTTATATCTGTATAACCAATATGTCCATTATGTTGACATGGATATATCGTAATAATTTCATTTGTAGGATTAAGAGCAATTATTCGAAAATAATCTAAATTTTCACCTTCTTTACTCTTTCCACAAGCATCATATTTAAAAAAAGCATAATAACAAGAAATAGAACGATAAATAGCATGAGTTGTAGGGAGCATTGGTTTTATTTGTTCCAAAACCTCATAAATAGGAAAATCTTCATTAAATTTAGAAATGTAAGGAATAGATGATGTATACAAATGTTTTTGAATATGTTTTATAAAACGGTTTTCTTGATAATCTATAATTTGTTGCATCATATAACCATTATGTATAAAATTATTGTATTTTTTATCATGATTCCATTTTAAAATAGACACTAAATCTATTTCATCTAGATGTTCTAAATCTATTTTTTCTAATAATTCATACGCCGTTTTAAAATCTTTTTCTATAAATTTTAATTTAATTAAAAGCGTGTGATAAAAATGGAATCCTACTCGATTAAAATTACTCATATTTTTCATATCTTCAAAAAAACGTTCCGCTTCTTCAAATTTGCCTATTTTTATTAATAAATCTACATAATAAATATAAGCTATTGCATCTTCAGGATAATTTTGAAAATATAATTGAAATCCTTTTAATGCTTTTTCGTAATTTTCATTATTTAAATATTCTTTTATTTTTTCTAAATGTTCTTGACTATAATATTCTTTTCTTTGCTTCACAAAAAATCCTTTCTACCCCTTTATTTTTCTTTAGAATCAAGCAAAATGGTTACGGGTCCATCGTTTATTATATTTACTTGCATATCACTGCCAAAAATTCCCGTTTGTACATTTATATACTTACTTAATTCTTCATTAAAAGCATCATATAATTTTATTGCCCTAGCACCATTCATAGCTTTTAAATAACTTGGTCTGTTTCCTTTTTTAGTATCTGCATATAAAGTAAATTGGCTAATGGAAAGAATAGATCCCCCAACTTCTAAAATACTTTTATTCATAATACCTTTTTCATCGTTAAATATTCTTAAATTTAAAATTTTGCGAACTAAATATTCTATATCTTTTAAAGTATCACCTTCTGTAAAACAAACAAAGAGGACAAAGCCAAAGGGAATGGAAGAATAAAGTTTTTCTTGAATAGAGACATGACTCTCTTTGCTTCTTTGAATTAAAACACGCATTATCTCTTACCTGCTTTCTTTACAAAAGATAAAGAATATAAGCTATCTATAAAATCCTTTAATTCATTACTATTTTTTACTTTAATTGTTAAATTGTATATAGTATTTTCATTCGTATCATTTGTCGTGAAAGACACAACATTTATATTTTTAATAGAAGCTTTATTAATAATATCTGTGACATAATTTTTATCATTCATTGTTTCAATATAAATATCTGTATAATATTCATTTTCTGAATTATCACTCCAAGAAACAGGGATTAAACGTTCCTTTTTATCCAAAATATTTGGACAATCAACATTATGAACAGATATCCCTGATCCCTTTGTGATGTAGCCGATAATCTTATCGCCTTTAACAGGTTTACAACATTTGGCAAGAGTAACTAGTATATCATTGTATTCTCCAACAATAATATCATTTTTATTGCTTGTTCTAGGAATACGATTCTTATTGCTAACTTTTTCAATTAAGGCATCGGTAACAGTATGCTTTTCTTCTGTAGATAATTTTATAATATAGCCAGCTGTATAGCGAAAAGAACCAATAGCTAAATAAATATCATCCATTTCTTGCATTTTCAAATCTTTTAAAATTTTAGTAATTTTTTCTTCGCTAAAAATTTCATTAAACGATAATTTTTGTTTTCGAAGTTCTCTTTCTAAAATATTTTTACCATTTTCAATATAATCAATTCGATCTTGCTTGCTAAAATAAGATTTTATTTTACTTTTAGCAGCGGTCGTTTTTACAAAATCTAACCATTCTTTACTAGGAGTAGAATTTTTATTCGTGTTAATTTTAATAACATCATTATCTTTTAATTCATAAGATAATGGAACAATTTCATCATTTACAATAGCACCTACTGTGGTATCTCCAACACGAGAATGGATGCGATAAGCAAAATCTACTGGAGTTGAGCCTTTTGGAAGCTCTACAACATCTCCTTTTGGAGTAAATACATAAATTAGATCCCCTAAAATATCGGTATTAACATTCGTTGCAAAATCAAGATCGCTCGTAGTTTCTTTATAGGTATCAATCATATTGCGAAACATTTCTAATTTTTGTTCCATCATCGTTTGAATTTTTTTGGTTCCTTGTTCTTTATAAGACCAATGAGAAGCAATTCCTTTTTCTGCAATTTCATCCATTTCATGTGTTCTTACTTGAATTTCAAAAATTTTACCATCAATTCCGAAAACACCTGTATGTAAACTTTGATACATATTTTCTTTTGGCATGGCTATATAGTCCTTAAATCTTTTGGGAAGCGGATGAAATTTAGAATGAATTAAACCAATAGTTAAATAGCAATCACTTTCTTTTTCTACTATAATTCTTAAAGCTAAAATATCATAAATTTCGCTCCATTTTTTGCCTTTACTTAATTTTTTATAAATACTATAAACACTTTTTACCCGACTTTTAATTTTAAATTTAATACCATGTTCCATCAAAATTTCAGAAATACTTTCTTGCATAGCATCTAAAACTTCTTTTAATTCATCAATAGAAGCATCAAGTTGCTTTAAAATATCTTGATAGACATCGTTTTTTAAGTATTTTAGACATAAATCCTCTAATTCGCTTTTCATAGAATAAATTCCTAAGCGATGGGCAATTGGAATTAAAACATTCATTGTTTCATTGGCTTTTTTCTTTTGTTTTTCTGGATTTACAGCCCAAATGGTACGCATATTATGCAAACGATCGGCAAGTTTAATAAATAGTACACGCACATCTTCCGCAAGTCCGACAAGTACTTTTCTTAAATAAATAGCACTTGATTCTTTATCATCGGGTAATTCTAAACGATTAATTGTACTAATACTTTTAACAATTTTTGTTATCTCATGGCCAAAATTTTCTTCTAATTCTTCTTCGGTTGTTTCAGCATTATTAATAACTTCATGTAATAAAGCAGCCATAATAGTTATTTTATCTACATTTAAATCACTTAAAATTAGTGCTACATTTAATGGATGCGTAATATAAGGATCTTTTGTTAGACGGTACATACCTTTGTGTTTTTCATTTGCAAAATCATAAGCTCTTTTAATTTCATTTAAATCATTCTTTGAAAAATCATTCTTTAATTTTTCAAGCAAATCCTCAATTTTTGGTTCTATATTCATAAAATTGTATCCTCTTCATTTATTTGTATTTTCATATCCTCATCTTCTAAAATATTTGTTTCTAGACGATTTATAGGTGCTAAATAACTTATTAATTCTTTTTCTTCTATATAAAATATATCATTTACAATATCATATAAAGTTAAATCCAATTCATTACACCATTTCGTATTTTTTAAATAATTCCATAAATCTTTTTCTGTTATAAAAGAATACCCTTTTCCCTTTAATTCTTTTACTTTTGATTTAAGAGCTGGTGCAATTCTTAAATATAATTCTTTTAGATTCTTAAAATTTTCAGATACCATAATTTACCTCCTAAATCATATATTTATTATAAAGCATTTTATATTATTTTTAAAGGGGCATATTATGAAAAATAAATTTTTATCTTCAACAATCATTTTAATTTTAGGAGGATTTATTACAAGAATTTTAGGTTTTGTTATTAAAATTGTTTATACACGAATGATTTTAGAAGAAGGTGTCAGTTTGCATTCTTTGGTTATGCCAACTTACTCTCTTTTGGTTACCATATCCTCTCTTGCCTTACCGCTAGCCATTTCAAAATTAGTTGCTGAAGAAAAAACAAGAAGTATTAAAATTATTTCTTCTAGTGTAGTCATTATAATATTTGTCAATATAATCCTTTTGGTTACTATGTTTTTAGGCAGTAAATTTATTGCCTTTCATTTGTTAAAAAACCCCAATGTATACATATTATTGCTTGCTTGCACTTTAACACTTCCCTTTATAAGTATTTCAAGCATTGTAAAGGGTTACTTTTTCGGAAAACAAAGAATGTTTCCTTATACTTTATCGAATGCCATCGAACAAATTGTAAGACTTATTTTAATTTTATTTTGTCTTCCTTATTTTGTAAAAAAAAGTGTTTTATGGGGAGTTTGTGCACTTATTTTATTTAATATTGCCTCTGAAATCTCTTCTGTTCTTGTATTTCTATTTTTCATTCCTAGAAATGCCGTTATTACTAAACAAGATTTAAAACCAAATAAATATACCATTAAAGATGTTTTAGATGTCAGTCTTCCGACTGTATCTTCTAGATTTATTGGCAATATTGGATTTTTCTTTGAACCTATTATTCTTACCAATATTTTATTATATGTTGGATATTCTAATGAATTTATTATGTTGGAATATGGTGCCTATAACGCCTATTCAATAGCTCTTCTTACCATGCCCAGTTTTTTTGTTGGAGCAATATCCAGTGCTTTAATACCAGAAATAAGTAAATTCCATGAACAAAAAAATAGTATTATGGTAAAAAGAAGATTTTATCAAGCTTTAAAAATTTCCTTTCTTTTAGGTTTATTTTTTAGTTTATTTATACTTCTTTTTAAAGATAAACTTTTATGGATTTTGTATCATACAAAAAGTGGCTCTAACTATATTAAAGTGCTTGCGCCAATATTTGTATTATTTTACTTAGAAAGTCCACTTATTAGTACGTTGCAAGGTTTAGGGCTTGCCAAATTTACTATGAAAATTACTTTAATTGGGGTAGTTCTTAAAAATATAGTTCTTGCCTTTTTTTCGTTTTTTCATATAGGAATATATGGTTTAATTATTTCTGAAATTGTCAATATTATTTTTGTAGTTGGGACAAATTTTTATAAAATTCAAAAAGTTTTTAAAAAACAACTATAAATTATCTTTTTTAATTAAGAAAATTTTATTTTTCTTTTGAAAAGCGTAAAAGACATCTTCAATTTTTAATCCTTTTTCTGCTAAAACTTGTTCTAACCATTTCTTATCTTTTTTAATAAAATTTAAGGCTTTTTCTTGCAAACTGCCATCGACAATAATTGGCATAGGATAATTACTTTTAGTCTTAAATAGATTGTATTTAAAGATAGAAAGTTTACCATTAGGCTCTAAAAAAGCATATTCAATTTCATCAATACTTTTAATGCCACTTTGACGCAAACTTAAAAGCAAATCGTCCATACTATATCTTTGACGAACCATTTCTTTATAATTTACATTTCCATTGGCAATAATTAAAGAAGGTTTACCGCCAAAAAGGGTTCTAAAAATTCTTGATTTTATACTTATAAAAGCAAGTCCTAGTTCTAAAAGAACCAATAAAGCTATCGGAATAATTGTAAAAAAAATAGTATCTTCCCTATTTTCAATACTAATCGCTACTAATTCTGCAATTAAAATGGATACAATTAAATCAATGATGCCTAGTTGTCCAATTTCTCTTTTGCCCATAATTCGATAAGCAAGAACAATAAAAAAGTAAAAAAATGTTGTTCGAAAAACGATAGTTAAAAGTTCCATACCATCACCTACTTTTATTATGAACAGCTTCATAAGTTTTTAAACAAAATCATATACATTAATAGGTGATTTTAATGAAATATGTAAAAGAATATGGATTTTCTTTACTTAAATTTTTAGGATTTTTACTAGGTGGAAGTCTTATCATGAGTCTTTTTTATTACTTCTTACTTCCAACAAAAATAACCAATATTGTAGCTTTTCTTTATATGGTTTTGGTTTTCTTTTTCTTTGGGCTATCTTTTGGTAAAAGGTGCGAAAATAAAGGTTTTATAGCTGGACTAAAAATAGGAATTTTACTTCTACTTCTTTTAATTTTCTTTAATGTAATCTTCTATCAAAGTAGTTTTAAATTTATAAGAGTTATCTATTATTTGGTTCTTCTATTTTCAAGTGTTATTGGCTCTTCTATTGGTATTAATATAAAAAAAGAATAAAGGATATGCCTTTATTTTTTAATTTTGGTTTAAAAATTCTTACATTTCGATAAATTTAAATCCTTCGGATACACTCACATAAGATTTTTCATTATATATTTTCTTAGTAACTGGATTATTCATAATGGGTAAACCCGTTTTTTCATAAAGTTCTTCAAGTGTAATTTTATCTTCAATGCATGAATCATTGTAATAGCAATCTTTAGCAGATTCCACAATTTTTTGAATAGTATTTTTAAGCATTCTTTCATTATGTCTTGTAATTACTTTATAAGTTGACGGAACTGCAATTATTATAAGAATAATTAAAATTGTACAATAAATACATAACCTATTTTTTCCCATATTGATCACCATAATAATTTTTTATAAATTCTTCTTTATATTCTAGTAAAGTATCCGATTTTATTGCTTCTCTTATTTCTTCTGTTAAATGTATTAAAAAACGTATGTTGTGTATAGATAGAAGTCTTGCCCCAAACGTCTCTTCCGCATTGATTAAATGCTTAATATAAGCTTTGGTATAATGTTTGCAAGCATAGCAATCACATTCTGTACTTATAGGAGTAAAATCCTTTTTGTATTTTGCATTTTTGATATTAATCTTGCCATATTTTGTGAGGGCATGACCATGTCTTGCTAATCGTGTTGGAGAAACACAATCAAATAAATCAATCCCTCTTATTACCCCTTCAATAATATCAATTGGTTCTCCAATACCCATTGCATAACGTAGTTTTTCTTCGGGTAGATATTTTGTAGAATAAATAAATGCCTTATACATATCTTCTTTGCTTTCATGGTCGTTTGCAACGCCACCAATACTATAACCATCAAAATCCAATTTTACAGTTTCTATAGCACTAAATTTACGTAAATCTTCATAATATCCCCCTTGAATAATACCAAAAAGCATTTGATTTTTATTTTTATGAGCAAGTTTTCCTCTTTTTGCCCATCTTAAAGTTCTTTCAATACTTTGTTTTAAATAGTCATAAGAAGCACTAGCAGGGGGACATTCATCAAAACTCATCGCAATATCACTATCCAATTTATTTTGAATTTCAATTGATTTTTCAGGAGTTAATAAAAGTTTATCACCATTTAAATGATTTTTAAAAACGACTCCCTCTTCTGTAATATCTTTTGGTTTTGCTAAGGAAAAAACTTGAAAACCACCAGAATCAGTAAGAATTGGACCATCATAATTCATAAATTTATGAAGCCCTCCTGCCTCATTTACAACATCTTCTCCTGGTCTTAACCATAAATGATAAGTATTGGCAAGAATAATTCCAGCGTTCATATCCTTTATTTCTTCTGGAGATAAAGTCTTAACACTTGCTTGCGTTCCTACTGGCATAAACATAGGAGTTTCATACATTTTACCATTATACAAAAAAGTTCCAAGTCGAGCTTGCGTATTTTTAGATTTTTTAACAACTTTAAAATTCAGTTTCATAACTTCACCTCGTTCATTATAACTCTACTTAAGAAACATTGCATCTCCAAAAGAGAAAAAACGATATTTTTCTTTAATGGCTTCTTCATAGGCATGTAAAATATATTCCTTTTTAGAAAAAGCACTTACAAGCATAATAAGTGTACTTTTTGGTAAATGAAAATTCGTAATTAATCCATCGATGGCCTTAAATTCAAATCCTGGATAAATAAAGATATCCGTATTCCCACTACACTCCTTAAAAGTACCATATTTACTCATAATCGTTTCTAAAGTTCTCGTAGTAGTTGTTCCAACCGCTATAATTCTTCTATTCTTTTTTTTGGCTTCATTTAAAATAGAAGCTACTTCTTTACTCATTTCATAGTATTCACTATGCATTTTATGCTTGGTTACATCACTAACCTCAACGGGTCGAAAAGTTCCCAATCCAACATGTAAAGTAATTTCTACAATTGTGATTCCTTTCTTTTTTATATTGTTTAGTAAATCCGTAGTAAAATGTAGTCCTGCCGTAGGAGCAGCGGCACTCCCTATATTTTTGGCATAAATGGTTTGATAACGGTCTTTTTCTTTTAATTTTTCATGAATATAAGGCGGAAGTGGCATTTCCCCAAGTTTATCTAAAATTTCCAAAAAAATTCCTTGATAAGAAAAACGAACAATTACCATTCCCTCTTCTTTTTTTTCTAAAACTTCTGCTTGCAATAAATCATTACCAAATGAGATTTTTGTTCCTACATGTAAACGTTTAAAAGGACGAGATAAACATTCCCAAGTATCATTTTCTATATTTTTTAAAAGAAGCAGTTCTATAGTTGCAAAAGTGTCTGTTTTAGAACCGATTAAACGAGCAGGAATCACCTTCGTATTATTTAAAACAAGAACATCTTCTTCGTTTAATTCCTCTAAAATATCTGTAAAATGTTTATGTTCTATTTCTCCTGTTTTTCGGTCCATTACTAAAAGACGAGAAGAAGCCCTATCTTTTAGAGGAGTTTGAGCGATTAATTCTTCTGGTAATTCATAGTCAAATTCTTCGGTACTCACTTAAATCATCTTCCTTTTTTACAAATTTATAGGTCCAATCTATTACTTCCTCCTTATATTTTGAATAGTCAAATAAAGAAAGAGAAAAAAATTTTTGTCCATTTTGCATTTCTTTTATAAAATTAGATTGTTCACGTGATAATAAACGACAATCATAAACAATCATAGTTTCCCTATTTTTTTCATCATAATCAAATCGTAATAATGGATAGTAACGCATCAAAACTTCTGCCATATCCGTATTTTCTTGATCAATAGAAAGTATTTTTTGGCATAAATCTTTATCTTGAATTAAACCTAAATTTAAAATCGTTCGTGCAAGTTCTCTATGCCCTCCGCTTTTTGGTACAATTTGCTTTAAATCTTTCGTTATAAAACAAGGTACATAATCCTTATCTATTTCGAAAGGTTTGATACTTAAATCTCTGTCACTTACAAATGTTATAATTTCTTTTCCAAATTTATAAGGAACATAATCTTCTAATCCTTTAGAATACCTTTTTAATTTATAACACCTATTTTCTAAATTACCAATTAATAAAAAATTTTTTCGTAAGCTAATATTAAAGAGTTGATAACCCAAATAGCCAAAAACAAAATCAAAATAAGGGGCAAAATAGGTATAATCTTTACTAAAGGTTTCAAATTCTTCTAAATTTTCTTCACTTATAGAACAATACTCTTCACAAATTTCTTTACATTTTTCTTCTATTTCATAATAGAGGCAATTTATTTTACTACCATTAGGAGCAAGTATTTCTGCAACCATATTCTAATCTCCTTTTACTTTTTTTTACTTCTTGATGCACCAATTGAAAATAAGTCTTGAATATTTTGATAAGCTTCATCAAAGTTATCCATTGCTAATTTTAAAACATGAATAGAGGTATTTTCTAATTCTTTACATAAGTCAAAATAAATTTTTTGTTGATTTGCACTATTTTCAATGCTAAAAGCTTGATAATTATGATGTGCTTCTCTTGCTAATCTTTTTCGATACAATTCAATATTTTTTAAATATAAAACAATAAAATAGATTTCATAGTCTAAATTTTGTAATTGTTGAGTTAAAGACTCATAAACATCCGTAAAAGAATATTCTTTATATCCTAAACGAGCATAGACTTCTTCTGTAAAAAATGTTCTATCAAAAATCATATTCATAGGAATACTTTGCATCACTTTTAAATACTCTATTAAAGCATTATACATTTTTGTACTATACTCTTTACCCGTTTTTGTTTTATCACTTTGACCTGATAAGCGATATAAATTAGAAGAGGAAATATTTTCACGTAAATAATTCGTTAAAGTTGTCTTTCCTGTTCCTTGTGGTCCTTCTACAATAATTAATTTCTTTTTTTCCATATTTTATTCCCCCATTCTAGATTTAAAATAAAGATTCGTTATGACTGATTTGTAAATGATTATAGGCTTTATCCGTTGCCATACGTCCACGTGGTGTTCTTTTAATAAAACCTTCTTGTAGTAAAAATGGTTCGACTACATCTTCAATAGTTGATACCTCTTCTCCAATGGATGTTGCAATTGTCTCTACTCCAACAGGACCACCATTAAATTTAGTAATTAAACTCGTTAAATACTCAATATCAATAGAATCTAACCCAAATTGGTCCACTTTTAAACGATCTAAAGATTTCAAAGTCAATTCTTTATTTATGGTACTATCCCCTTCAACAAGGGCAAAATCCCTTACTCTTTTAAATAAGCGATTGGCAATACGAGGAGTCTTACGGCATCTCTTACTTAATTCTTCTGCAGCATCATCTGAAATAGGCATATCAAGTACGCGGCTGGTTCTTTTAATAATGCGTTGCAATTCTTCCGATTTATAATACTCTAACTTTGAAATAATTCCAAAACGATCTCTTAAAGGGGCAGAGATATCTCCCGCACGAGTTGTTGCACCTACTAAAGTAAAGGGAGGCAAATCAATTTTAATGTTTTTGCTTTTTCCTTCTGTTCCAATTACTAAGTCGATTTCAAAATCCTCCATCGCTGGATATAACACCTCTTCTATAAATTTAGGCATTCTATGGATTTCATCAATAAATAAGACATCTCCTGGTTCAAGAGTTGATAAAATAGCCGCTAAATCTCCTGTTTTTTCAATAGAAGGGCCACTTGCTGTTTTAATATTGCTTCCAAGTTCATTGGCAATAATATGGGCAAGAGTCGTTTTACCAAGACCAGGAGGACCATATAGTAAAACGTGGTCGAGTGGTTCTTCGCGCATGATCGCAGCTTTAATAAACACACGCAAATTTTCTTTAATTTCATTTTGTCCTACATATTCGTCTAAGCTTTGAGGACGAATATTTTTTTCAAAAACATCTTCTTCTTTTTCAAATGCATCGATTATTCTATCTTCCATACAAATTCCTTTCTATTTTAGTAACAATTTTAATGCTTCTTTAATTTGCTCTTCAATTTTTAATTGATTATTAATTTTAGGAAGTACTTTTTTAATATCTACAGATTTATATCCTAAACTTTCTAAAGCTTCAACAACTTCCTCAGTGCCTTTAACAATGGTTTCTTCCCCTTTTACTAATTTTCCTTTTAAATCTAATATAATTTGACGCGCTACTTTTTCTCCAACTTTAGGAAATTTTGTTAAATAAAGAATATTTTCGCGATCAATGGCATCCATTATTCCAGAAACACTTCCTAAAGCAAACATCGGTAAAGCAAGTTTAGGCCCTACGCCCTTGACACTAATCAATTTTAAAAATAATTCTCTTTCTTCTAAAGAGTTAAAGCCATATAAAGAGAATTCATCTTCTTTTATATATGTATAGATAAATATTTGTTTTTCCTCTCCTATTGAATAACTATAGGGATTGGCTACAAAAACTTTAAATCCTATACCTGAATTTTCAATAGTAATGTAATTTTTTTCTGTTTCTTGAATAATCCCCTTAATAAAACTAAACATCTAAATCACCTAAATTTATTTTAGCATACAATTGTACTTACATACAAGAAAAATGCCTACAAAAATATAGACAAGTTTCATTTTTATTCTAGCTCATTTTTTTAAAGTAAGAGTATATGTTTCTTCTAAATTTTTAGCACTCTTTTCTAATAATTTAATTGCACGATAATATTGATAATATTTTAGAGAAGATTCCGTTTTATCCGATTTGAATTGATTTAATTCCATTAGATAAGGGCCATGTCTAAATCGAATAACTTCTTGAAAGTTAATAGGAAGTTGTTCAATTAATTTAAGCCAATCATAATAATTTAAAGAAGGATATTTCTTTTGCAATTCCAATAATTTCCCTTTCATACCATATTCTTCTTTATCATTGGATTCATCATCTAAAATATAGTACTTTAACTTTTTCGCATAAGATGAATTTCTTAATTTGTGTAAAGAGGCTTCTTCTATTTGACGAATACGTTCTGCTGTAACATGGAATTTTTTTCCCACTTCTTCCAATTTATAACATTTTCCATCTACTAAACCAAAGCGTAAACCAATCACTTCTTTTTCTCTTGCTGTTAATACAGTTAATAAAGCATTTACATCGTTTTTTAAAAATTTAGCAATTACAACATCTTCTGGGGAAGCAATTTTATCATCAACAATATAGTCTTCTAAAGTAGAATTTTGCTCTTCGCCAATGAATGTATTTAAGGAAATTGGTTCTGTATCTAATCTTAATAATGTATGTATTTCTTTTGGATTCATGTTCATTAATCTAGCTAATTCCTCGATGGATGGTTCATAACCATATTTTAAAGTAAATAATTTTTTTTCTTGATTTATTTTGAAGATTTTTCTTTCAATACTATCGGGTAGATGAATTGTTTTTACTTTATTTTTTAGAGCATTAATGATATTTTTTCGAATGCACTTATTTGCAAATGTAGAGAATCGAACGCCTCTTTTATAATCAAAGTAATCCACTGCTTTTAATAAGCCTTCGTTTCCTTCCTGTATTAAATCAGAAATAGGCAAACCTTTTCCTATAAAATCTTTGGCAATACTTATAACCAAACGCAAATTATGTTCTATTAATTTTTTTCTAGCTTCTTGATCTCCCCTATCTTTTTTCTTAGCAAGTTCTATTTCTTCTTCTTTGCTTAATATGGGAATTTTTTTGGTTTCCCGTAAGTATATTTTAATTGAATTATTAAAATCGATTTCACTTAAATATTCTTCTTTTTCATATTCAAAAGATTCTTCAACTTCCTTAGTCTGTCTATCTAAATAGCTATTATACAAATTCTTAAAGTTTAAATCATTTAAATCTAAAAATAGAGAATCAGGATTTTGTAATAAAGAAGAAAAAAATTGGTCAAAAATAGATAACTCTAATAAATTTATTATGTCTTCATTCGTTAGAGTATAGTTCGTATCATTTAAAAATTGTAAAAAATAAGTCATTTTTTCAATAGAAAAATTTTCATTAATTTCGAGTAATTCTAAATAATTTTGCATTATCTCAAAATTCATATTCTTTTCTAAATAATTCATTATAAATTCATGTAACGCTTCGTCAAAATTTAAACTTTTCTTAGCTTTTTCAAATAATTTACTAAAAACGGATTCTGAAATAGTACTATATTTATATTTTTGGTAATATTCTATTTGTTCTTCATCTAACATTATACTCAAAAACCTTTCTAATTAATGTATTCTATTATATAACTATTCTAAAAGATTGCAAGAAAAAAGCCCAGCTTTTAAGACAGAAAAAAATCAATTAAAACTGGTGCTAAAATAATAAGCAACATCATTGGAACAAAAAATAATACGGAAAGAACACTAATTTTTGTAGGAAGCTTGGAAATTTCCGCTTTGGTTTCTAGAATTTTCTTTTCTCTTAAATATTCTAATTGATTATTAATACTTGTAGCAACATTATTTCCATAAATACTTGATTCTGTTAAATTTAAAAGAATCGTATTAATAGCTTCGCTAGGAATTCTTTCTTTCATTAAAGCTAAACTTTCTGAAAAACTTTTTCCCATTTTTACATCAGAAAGCGTTTTTTTAAATTCATCGGATAATTCACTATCAATATTCTTCGTTGTAAGTTCTAATGCTCCTTTTAAGTAGGGATTGGTTTCGAGAGTTAAACTTAAAATTTCAAAGAAAAATAAAGCTTCATTTTCTAATTTCTTACAGCGCTTTTTAATTTTACTATCGAATACTATTTGTTCACTAAAAAAGGAAAAAAGTACGACACTTACTGGGGCAAGAATAGCACCATGTTTTGTAAAAAATAGAAAGAATAGAAATAAAAGTATAGAACCAAAGAAACGAAAATTTAAAAAAGTAAATTCATCCATATTTTTATCTAGTCCTAAATAATTAGCTTTTTTATGAATCCTTTCTATCGTTTTTCTAGGATAAATATGATATGCAAAATAACTTCTTTTCATTATATTTTCACCTCTAAAATCTTTTTAATGACCCATATATAAGATATATATAAAAGTAAAATTAGTCCAAAAAGGATCCATCCAATTGGTGTTGAAAACAGAGGGTGAAAATAATTTGGATTTAAAAGAAGGATAAAAGAAACAAGAACTAAAGGTAAAAAAACTAAGATACGATATACAAATAGGCTTGAAGCAGTCAAGCTTTTTAATTCATCTCGCATTTTTTTCTTATTATAAAAAGATTTTTCAATAGTTTCAAAAACATTGGTAATATTTCCCCCAGTCTTATTTAATAAAGTTAGGGAAGAAGCAATATATTTTGCATCTTCTAGTTTTATTCTTTCATAAAATCGATTAAAAACAACTTCTAAACTAAGCCCATAAGTCATATCTAAATAAATTTTTTTAAATTCATCTGAAATCGGTCCACTCAATTCATTTTTTACTGTTACAATGGCTTGCATAATATTTTTTCCAGATCTAAAGCTATTATTTAAAACCATTATGGCTTTCATTAAATCCTGCTCGATACTTTTCTTTTTTTTAGCAAATTGAATTTTTAAAAAAATATCAGGTAAGAAAAAACCTAAGATAAAAATAAATACTGTATAAAGAAATAGAATATGTTTTGTTTTAATAAGTGAAGTTACAATACTTAAAATTGCACATAAGAAACCTACAAAAAATTTAATGGCTATATAATAAATAGGTTCTTTCTCATTTTTTTCCTGAAAAGAAATATATTTTTCATAGGAAAAAGCATACTTAGACAAAACCGTTGATTTTTTTAAAACTTTGCTAAATTTTTTTAAAAATATCTCTAGATGAAAAATAATTCTATCAAAGAAAGAAATGATTTGGTCTTCGTTTGTATGTAAACTAAACGCTTGAAAGCGCTTATTTAACTTAGCGTCTTGTAACCCATTATAAATGCCAAAAATAAGAAGAAAAATACCAATAAAACTTGCAAACAAAAGCAATAAAATAGGTATAGATATGCGCATAAAATCACTCCTTTCCTTTTATTTTTATTCTTCATTTTTTTTAAATATATCTTCTAAATCGTAAATACCGCGCGAAAGTATTTTTTTATATACTTTTGGAATATAATCATTTAATATAAATTCCCCATCTACTTCACCACTTTCAGTTACCCCTATTTGTTTAAAACTAAATATTTCTTTTAATTTAATTCTTTCTTCTTCAAAGCCTACAATTTCTGAAATGGAAGTAATTTTTCTTTTTCCATCGTTCATTCTTTCAATGTTTACAACAATATCAATGGCACTTGTTATATATTCTCGAATTGCTTTAATAGGAATATCTAAGCCACTCATTAAAACCATTGTTTCTAAACGATTTAGGGCATCATGAACACCATTGGCATGCAAAGTAGTTAACGATCCATCGTGACCAGTATTCATTGCTTGTAACATGTCAAATGCTTCTTTACCACGAACTTCTCCAACAATTATACGATCAGGTCGCATACGAAGCGAATTTTTAACTAAATCGCGTATAGTAATTTCTCCATCCTTATCATAATTTGTTACTCTTGTTTCCAAAGAAATAACATTTTTTTGATGTAAACGTAATTCAGCAGCATCCTCTATTGTTATAATTCTTTCTTGTGAGTTAATAAAACCGCTTAAAATATTAAGTAGAGTTGTTTTCCCACTCCCTGTTCCTCCACAAACAATAATATTCAGTTTCCCTTTTACTGCAGCTTCTAAAAATCTTGCCATATAGGGAGTAAGGGTACCTATGCGAATTAAATCTTCAATACTAACCATCGTTTCTTTAAATTTACGAATTGTAATTACAGGTCCTTTCGTAGAAAGTGGTGGAATAACAGCATTTATTCTAGAACCATCTAAAAGCCTAGAATCTACCATAGGATTTGCTGCATCGATAGTTCTACCAAGAGGTTCAATTAAACGCTCTATCGTTCTAATTATATGTTCATCATTTATAAATGAAACGCTTTCATCTTTAATCAAACGACCATCAATTTCAATATAAATCTCATTTGGACTATTCACCATAATTTCCGTAATATTTTTATCTTCTAATAATTCTGTAAGAGGTCCATAGCCATTGATTTCATTATCAATTAAATTAAATAAGTGACTTCTTTCTAAGTTAGTTAAATCTTGTCCTTCAATAGCGGACTCAATTTCTTCATTAATAAATTCATTTAATATTTTTCCTTCAGGAATTTCTTTATCAATTAAATTTTCAACAATCCTTGTTCTTAAATCATCTAACAATTTCTTATCAGGAAAGATTTCATAATCGGTAATGCTTTCTATTTTAGGGGTTTTTCTTTCTATATTAAAAGCATCAATTAGGCTTGTTTTACTCATGAACATCACCTACTTTTTCTTTTTTTTCATCCAACAAATCTAAAGCCATATTCATTAGAGTTTCATAATCTTTATTAAAAGTAATGGCCATTTTATTTTGTAAAGTAATTATTTCACCATTCATAACATAATCGTCAATGTTTTTTATATAAAAATTACTGGATAGAGTATAATCAATATTAGATTTTATAATATTTTTAATATCAAATATAGAAAAATAATCTTTATAGGGATCACGACTATTATTAAGAAGAATTTTATAGTTCGTAATATTCGAATCTTTAAAAATGCTCATTAATGATTTCATATTTTTTAAATCGAGTGGATCATTGGATAAAATAAAGAGTATTGTATCTACTTTATCTAGTGTGGTTACATTCATTTCATTTAAAATATGATTCGTATCAATTAAAACAACATCATAGTTGGATTCAGCCTTATCAATTAAAATATCCATATATTTTGAATCTATTTTATTACATTGCCTAGGATCTTTTGGACAAGGCAATATGTCAATATAATCATCATATTTTGTAACATAATTTTTAAATTCTTCATAGCGATTGTTATTATAATCGTCCACAAAATTAAAAATTGTTTTTTCAAAAGGGCGGTTGAGGGCCATACTAATTCCTCCACTAGATAAATCCAAATCAAGTATCAAAATTTTCTTTTCTAAATGTTCAAAAATTCCCGCTAAATTGGTTGTAATTATTGTTTTTCCAACTCCACCTTTGGATGAAAAAACGCACATTGATTTTCCTTTTGATTTTGACATAGTATCCCTCTATTCTTTTTCTATTTTTAGTTCATTATTGATATAGAATACACTTTTTATTGCATAAGATTTTATTCCTATTATGTTTCCAAATATACTCTCTTTTTCATATTGTACCTTAATTCTTACAAAATCTTTTTTATTCTCGATTTGCAAATTGTATGTAGGTATTTCATTTTCTTCTAATAAAGAAATGATTTTATCATCAAAAGATGCATTTTCTTTTTCTTTATACGTTGTTCTTAAAATTGTTCTTAAAGTACTATTTAATCGTGTTTTTTCATTTAAAATAGTCCCAGTATCTACTACAAAAGCTAGTAATAAAAGAAGAAGTGGCAATAATAGAATAAAGACAATCAATGTTTGTCCATGCCTATTCATTGTCAATCACTCTTTTTGCTGTTGCAACATATGGATTTTTTAAAATCATATTTAATCCAGGTGTTATTACAGCAATTTCTTTTTTTAAAAATAAAGTTTCGTTTGTTTCATCTTTTGTTATTTCAAGGAATATATGATCATGAGTAAGATCTAATTTCTTATCAATTTCCTCTAATGTATTCTCATTTTTGTATTCTGTAATGACATCATCCATTTTACTTTCTAAATTGTTCTTCACATATAATATTTTTCCAAAATCTAACATACTAAACAACATAAAAATAAAGACGGGTAAAAGAATGACAAACTCAACTAATGCTTGTCCATTACGTTTTGCTAACAACATATCACTACCCCTTCTATTATCGTTTTTTATTATAACATAAAAAAAACGCAAAGAAAAGTCTTTACGTATTTTTTTCTTGGCAAGTTCCTTCACCTGGTTTATTACCAGAAACATATTCTTGATCGACTAAAGAGCAGGAAGTTTTTGTTATAGAATCTTTTAAATAACCTCCAAAATAGCTAACTAAAGAAACGATTATGACACTAATAAGTGCAATAATTAGAACGTATTCAACTAACGTTTGTCCCTTATTATTTTTTAGCATTTTACCACCTACTCTTACCATAAATATATAAGAAAAAAGAGGTAAAGTCAAATCTTTTATATTATTTTAAAATTCTTTTTCTCACCATTGAATCAGTATCTTCTACAAATAATTTAGAGTATTCATCTCTATTTTCAATAATGTTTTCATATTTTTGGGCTTGTAATAATGTAATTAAATAATTCAAAGTATCCCTTTCTGTATTTCTTTCTTCTTTCTTTGCGCGTAAATATTGAATTGCTTGCTTTAATTTTTCTCTATTTGCACCTTCAATATTTTCAGCAAATTTATATAAATATTCAGCATTTTTGGTTTGAATAATAGCATCCTCTAATTTTTCTATATTTGCTCTTTTAATATCTTTGGCAAAATAATAAATATATTCAGCATTTTTGGTTTGAATAAGTGCATCTTCCAATTTTTCTATATTTGCTCTTTTAATATCTTTGGCAAAAGAATAAATATATTCAGCATTTTTGGTTTGAATGATAGCATTCTCTAATTTTTCAATATTTGCTCCTTTGATATATCTAGCAAATTTATAAATATATTCAGCATTTTGAGTTTGAATAAGTGCATTTTCTAATTTTTCAATGTTTGCTCTTTTAATATCATTGGCAAAATAATAAATATATTCAGCATTTTGAGTTTGAATAAGTGCATCTTCTAATTTTTCAATGTTTGCTCTTTTAATATCATTGGCAAAATAATAAATATATTCAGCATTTTGAGTTTGAATAAGTGCATCTTCTAATTTTTTAATATTTGCTCTTTTAATATCTTTGACAAAATAATAAATATAATAAGCATCTTTAATTTGAATAAGTGCATCTTCTAATTTTTTTCTATTTGCTCTTTTAATATCTTTGGCAAATAAATAAATATAATTAGCCTTTTTGGTTTGAATAAGTGCATTTTCTAATTTATTTATATTTGCTCCTTTGACATTGCTAGCAAATTTATAAATATATTCAGCATTTTGAGTTTGAATAAGTGCACCTTCAATATTTTCAGTAAATTTATTCATATATTCAACATTTTGAGTTTGAATGAGCGCATTCTCTAATTTTTCAATATTCGCTCCTTTATTATCTCTAGCAAATTTATAAATATAATAAGCATCATGAATTTGAATTATGGCGTCTTCTAATTTTTCTATATTTGCTTCTTTGACATTGCTAGCAAAAGAATAAATATATTCAGCATCATGAATTTGAATTATGGCGTCTTCTAATTTTTCTATATTTGCTCTTTTAATATCTTTGGCAAATAAATAAATATAATTAGCCTTTTTGGTTTGAATAAGTGCATCTTCCAATTTTTCAATGTTTGCTTCTTTGACATCGCTAGCAAAAGAATAAATATATTCAGCATTTTTGGTTTGAATAAGTGCATTTTCTAATTTATTTATATTTGCCTCTTTGACATCTCTAGCAAAATAATAAATATATTTGGCATTTTCAGTTTGAATTATAGCATCTTCTAATTTTTTTACATTCGCGCCTTCAATATTTTTAGCAAATTTATAAATATATTCAGCATTCTTAATATCAATAACAGTATTACAACCTAATTCTTTGTCAATAATTCCTAGATTTACTAATTTTATAAAATAACGAAAGTCCTTTGCCATTATCATTTGTACATTTGAATTCATACTAAAACCTCCTATAATAATCATTTGTCCTAGTTTTTCTAGTTTTTTATAAATTTTTCTTTTTGATTGATAGTTATTGTAGCATACTTTTAAAAGTTTAACAACGAAAAAAAATTAGTTGTACTAATCCTTATAAACACTATCAATACCAAAATATTCTTCTAGAGTTAACCAATCTCCATTGTTATAAAGTTTTGTTGCCAATTCTTCCCCAACATAACGAAAATGCCATGCTTCATATTTAAAACCCGTAACGTCTTGTTTTCCTTTTGGATATCTTAAAATAAAACCATACTTATAGCAATTCTCACTTAACCAATTGGCTTCTGGTGTTCCAATAAATTTATCACTAACTTCGTTTACATCGAAGGTTAAACCAGATTGATGTTCTGAGTAGCCTGGCCTTGCAGAATAGGTATCCGCCGCTTCTTTACCATCTCTTTTCACATAGTTATCATACAAAGTTACTTGTCGATCGTAAGATCTAAATCCACTTGCAATATAAATATTTAAGCCATCTAATAAAGCAGCAGATTGCATTTTTTTAAATGCTGTATTTGTATCATTAGTAAGACCATTTCCAAAGTTAGAAGGTAGTCCATAACTTTTATTTACAATTAATGTTCCATCAATATAGGTAGCACCATCTCTTACGACACCTTGAAATCCTTTAGAAGTCGTAAAATAAGTTTCATTACTAGAAGAACCTAATACTTTTAATGTAAATTCTTCTTTTTTTTCATTTCCACTACTATCTTTAGCAACATAATAAAGTCTATATTCTCCTATTTCATTGAAATTATATTCACCTTCTACATAAACTGTTATATTCTCTCTAGAATTATCAGTAGCTAAAACATTTTTTAATAAATCTATTTCTTTTCCTTTTTCTGTTGTAAGTGTATTTTGATAGGTAATCACAGGAGATTCTTTATCTACAACTTTGAAAGTAACGTTATAAGTCTTTTGTAGACCAAAAAAAGTTTTAAAAATTACTACAACTTTCTTTTTACCTACGGTAGAAGTATCTAACATCTCGTCTTTATTTAAAATTTCTCCATTATGTACTTGTTTAACAATCTCTTCAATCGTTTTTTCTTCATTTAAAGAAAGAAAAATCTCTTTATTTATAAATAATTTAGAACTATTCCATATTACGAAAACTACTATTACAAATAAAAATAAAAATAATAAAATTTTAACTCCCTTTTTTATTCTTCTTTTTTTGTGTTTCATCTTAAACATTACCTCAACTTAATTTCATTATAATGCACATTTTTTAAAAATTCTATCTCTTTAGAACAAATTTGACAGTTTTGTGATATGATGTATTAGGTGATACTTTTGAAATTACAATTAGAAGAAAATACGTTTGAAATTAAAATAGCCACAAACTTTTCGGATCGTTTGATGGGATTTATGGGAAAAACAAATATAAATTATGGTATTTTATTTCCAAAATGCAATAGTGTCCATACCTTTTTTATGAAAGAAGAAATTGATATTATCGGTTTAAATGAAAAAAACGAAATTTTATTTATTGAACGCAATTGTTCTAAAAATAAAATTATTAAAATTAACTCTCCTATTAAAAAAACAAGTATTTTAGAATTACCTAAAAATACCAGTTTTTCTTTAAATATTGGAAATACCATTCATTTTATTTAACCATAAACTCTTTTTAAATAATATTCTTGATTCTCAATAACAAGTAAAAGAAATTCTTTTTCATTTAATCGTAGGAAGGCTTCTTTATTTAAATTTGGCATAATTTCAAAATAAAGTGGAACTTGTGACATTAAAATTTCTTCTTTTATATACAAACAATCTCCTACATTAGGTTTATTTTTAAGACCATAAAAATCCATATTTAAAGCATGCATTTCATTATCAATATCGCGAAGGGTATAGTTGTAATCTTCTATCTTTTCTATCACACATTTTATCATCTTTTTCTTTCCTCCGATTCCACCATTTCTATTTTTCCTAAATATTCAGGATGTTGTTGAATAAGCATTTCATAAACTTGTTCATTATTTGGTATACGAATTTTTAATAGACTATGATTATTTGCCATAAAATCATATCCAAATAGTTTCAGATTTTCTAAATTCAAATCTATTACTGAATTATTCCAAAATAAAAAATAATCTCCTATTACTTGAACATTTGGTAAATTTACTTTTGATAATACATTGTTTACAAACAATAAATAATTTCCTATCTTTTGAACATTTGGTAAATTAAGAGAAGTTAATGAATTATTTCTTCCTAAAAAACTATCTCCTATTTTTTGCACATTTGGCAAATTAAGAGAAGTTAAAGAAGTATTTCCTTCTAAAAAATTATCTCCTATTTTTTGCACATTTGGCAAATTAAGAGAAGTTAAAGAAGTATTAAAACGTAAAAAACTATCTCCTATTACTTGAACATTTGGTAAATATAACTCTAGTAATTTAGAATTATCATATAAAAAAGCATTTCTTATTTTTTGCACATTTGGCAAATTAAGAGAAGTTAAAGAAGTATTAAAAAGTAAAAAATTATCTCCTATTACTTGAACATTTGGTAAATATAACTCTAGTAATTTAGAATTATCATATAAAAAAGCATTTCCTATTTTTTGAACATTTGGTAAATTTAGTGTTGATAATATAATGTTGTCACATAAAAAATTATCTCCTATTTCTTCTACATAAGGATTATCAAGACCAATTATCCTATTTTCATTATCTACTTCTAATGTTACTAAGCCTTTCATTGTTTCAAATTTAATAATTTTGCTGTTTGTTTTCACTTCTACACTAATTTTTTTGATAGGATTGTCTTGAAACATTTTCGTAAAACTATCCTCATTATTTGTACAATTAAAAATTGTTTTTTCCTTCATATCAATGATAAAATAATCTGCTAGAATATAATGATCTTTTGGTAATTTGCTTGGCTCATGTTGTTTTAAGACTATATTATTTGGACAATAATAGGTATTATCTATTTCATAATTGTATTTATAGTATTTACCATTACTATCTTGTACATAGTGTGGTATTTCAAATTGATTTATAAAACTTTGTTCTAAACCATAATGTTCGGCAAAACTTTCTGTTAAGCCTTCTATAATATTATCCAAGTTATTGGAAAAAGTAGCATCGCATTGATCAACCGTATGATTATATCGATTTTTAATGGATAAAATATGATAGGGATTACGATCGAATTGAATACTAATAACACTTGTTCCATATAAATCTTGTCTTTCTGGATTTTTAAAATCTTCTCGTTTAATAGCCTCTACATTTTTCTTTACTGCAAAGAAAACATGACATTTTTTAAACGTCCACCTCTAAATGTACAAAGTTCTTCTCTTGGAGCATAATATTTTTTAAAACTTTGAATCTCTTCTTCACTTTTACATTCATATAAATTGTAACCAGCTTCACTTAACAATTCTTGTGGTGTTTTTATATTAGAATTTGTTTGTTCCTCGCTTCTTTTATCAAATTGTTTATAGATAAAATCTTTAAAAGCCATTTCCAAATCCTCTTTTTGCAAATCTTTATATAAAAATTTAGAAGGTTCAAACCACTTTAATAACAAATTGGTTAAAACACCCTCTTGTTCTAAAATTGTTGAAAAAGCATCACGACAAAAGTGAGCCATTTCTTCCCCGTACTTTTTCTTGATAATTTTTAAATCAGAATTCATAGCTTCACCTCGTTTTTTACTCTTTAAATTCAAAGATATAATCTAGAATTTGGACTTCGTCTCCACGTTTTGCACCCATTCGTTCTAGTTCCTCTTCAACGCCCATTCCTTTTAACTTACGAGCAAATCTTAATACAGCTTCTTCTTCCGTAAATCTTGTCATACGAAATAAATCTTCAATTTTCTTTCCTTCTAAAACCCATATACCATTTTCATTACGAATTGTATAGGGTTTTTCATTTTGAAATTTATAAACAACGTAACTTTCATATTCGTTTTCATTATAAAGATTGTCTTCTTCTATAGTATCTAATAAATCGGCGATATAGGTTAAACAGGCATCTAATCCTTCATTTTTTATAGCACTTACTTCAAAGATTGGTACATTTGAAATTGCTTTTTTAAATTTTTTTAAATTTTCTTTGGCATGATCTAAGTCCATTTTATTGGCAATGATAATTTCTTTTTTTATTTTTAGTTTTTCACTATAGGCCTCTATTTCTTTACGAATAATTTTATAGTCATCGATTGGATTTCTACCTTCTATAGATCCCATATCAATAACATGAGCAAGTATTTTTGTACGCATAGCATGGCGTAAAAATTGATGCCCTAAACCAATTCCTTCACTCGCACCTTCAATTAATCCTGGTAAATCTGCCATAACAAATTTACGTCCATCTTTTAAAGAAACCATTCCTAGATTTGGTGATAAAGTTGTAAAATGATAACTAGCAATTTTGGGTTTAGCGGCACTAATTAAACTAAGAATGGTACTTTTTCCCACACTTGGCATTCCAATTAAACCAACATCTGCCATAACTTTTAATTCACATTTAATTATTTTATCTTCTCCCATTTCACCTAATTCACTAAATTTAGGAGCAGGTTCGTTATGCGTTGCAAAGGCTTTATTACCTCTTCCACCACGGCCACCTTTACAAACAACTACTCTTTGTTTATCATTTTTTAAATCCGCAAGTACTAAGTTTGTATCTGCATCATAAACAGTTGTACCTTCTGGAACTTTTAAAATAATATCTTGGGCATTTGCACCATTACACGAAGAACCTTTTCCATTTATTCCTTTTTCCGCTTTAATTATTTTTTTGTATCGTAAATCAATTAAAGTTTTCAAACTTTTATCAACTTCGATAATAATGTCTCCACCTTTTCCACCATTCCCACCATCTGGGCCTCCCATAGGAACATATTTTTCACGACGAAAAGAGGTACAGCCATCTCCACCTTTTCCAGCAATTGCATGAATGATAACTTCATCTACAAACATAAAAACACCTCTTTCTCATTACTATTAGTATACCATAAAAAGAAAAAGAACTAAATTAAAGTTCTCTTTTCTTCGAGTGACAACTTTTTCTATAAAGAAAATAAGTGTTAAAAAAACGAGTTTCCTCGTTTTTTATAAACTTTTTGTATCGGTTTGCTCTTGATTTCTAGAACCAAAAAGAAATTCTTGTGCTTCTCGATATTTTGGTAAAAGTTTCTTTTGTTGTTCTATCGCTTTTTGAAATTTTTCTTGCATTTCTTTAGAAATAACAATAGGATTTTCTCTAATATCTTTTTTTGTAGCATTGGTTTGTCTAACAATTGCTTTGGAATAATATTCGGCTTGTTTTATAATATTATCGTATTCTTGAAAAATCGTTAGTACGCGAATAGAAGCTTTAAGTTTTTTATAGTCAAAGTTTTCTTCTAAATGCAAATCCATTTCTTTAATAACAGCTATCATATTATTTATAAAAGGAGTATTGTCTTGCTTTCCATATTCGGGATGAATATTGGGTAAACAAGATTTTAGTTCTTGATATTTTTGATTCAATTTCAAATAGGTTTCTCTAAATTTTTGCCAATCTTGAAAATTTTCTAAAGGATATTGATTTTTGATTACTTGAAATTTCAAGATGGTTATTTGATTATCACATTCTATAAAAGATTTTAATATCTTATCTTGTGAATCCATTTTATTCGCCTTCAATCTTTATATTGAGCATCCACATAATATATGGGACGGTGCTCTTTTTCATATTGGACTTCAAAATCAGTCATTACATTGGGAATTTTTCTTTCATCATGATGTAGATCTAGACTGACTCTATGAAAAGTGTACCAAAATTCACTTAAATTTTCAAGAGAACTAGCAAAAAGAATTTTATTGTCTGTTTTTAAAATAATATGTTTATTTTTTTTGAAAATTCGATCGTATATTTTTAAATAATTAGGAGAAGTAAATCTCTTTTTTTCATCTTGTTTTTTTGGCCATGGTTCTGAAAATGTTAAGTAAATCGTATCAATTTCTTTTCCAAAATAATTTATTAAATTGTTTGCATCATTACAAATTATTTTTAAATTATTTAGTTTTTTTGTGCCAATATTTTGAATAGCGTTTGCTGTTTGTGAAGCATCAATTTCGATTCCAATAAAATTTTTATCAGGATTTGATTTGGCCATTTCAATTAAAAAAATACCTCTACCCATTCCGAGTTCCAAACAAATGGGATTCTTATTTTGAAAAATGTTCGACCAATTATTTTTATAATTTTCAGGATGTTCAATAATATACGGACTGTCCGATAAAATTTTTTTGGCTCCCTTTACAACGTTATATCTCATTTTATAACACCTTCTTAATTTTATTTTAACAAATGCCGTGATAAAAGTCCATTCTAAGAAATAATAAAAAAAAGAAGCTTTACTTTGCTTCTTTGACACTGCTATTTCTTTCTTTAACTTTATATTCTTTACGCATATTTTTTATAAAGTTAAGTTTAGCACGACGTACCAATCCTTTTTTCACAACAGTAATTTTATCAATTGTTGGTGCATTTATTGGAAATACTCTTACAACTCCTACACTTCCTGATTTTTTACGTACAGAAAATGTTTCAGATACACCACTACCTTTTTTGGCAATTACAATTCCTTCAAAAGCTTGGATTCTTTCTTTTTTACCTTCTTTTACCCAAACATCAACTCTTACAGTATCTCCTACACGAAATTCAGGAACGTTTGGTTTCATATGCTTTTCATTAATTCGATCGACTAAATTTGCCATCTTTTATCATCCTTTCTATTTAAAAATTTCTCTTCTGCAATCATAATATATTCTTATCAGCGGATTACATGCTTAAAAAGCGTATTCATTATACCAAAAAGAAAAGAAATATGCAAATTTTTTTTAAATTATGCTTATTTTTATTATCTACTATGTCCTTTTTCCATTTCTTCAGAATAGATTTGTCTTTCATGTAAATTTAAAATAATGATTTTTTCTTTTAATTCGGCTTCTAAAATTTCTATTCGTTTTAAATATTTTTCTCGTTCTTCTTTTTTTATATATTCTTTATACTTGCGTTGTAGCACATTTTTTTCTTTTGTAAGCTCACTTAGAGCTATCATGGCATCTCCCGTTGTCGTATCTTCACTTTTTAAAATTTTTAAAATCATCGCAGCAATGCTACGAAAAGTTTTATCACACTTTTTTATTAAAATGGAGTTCGTTATTTCGGGATTTAAAATTGTTAAGCTACTAATTTCAATTAAATCGTTATTTTTAATATTTGGTTTAAAAACATAACCTTCATTTTCAAAATTAAATTTCCCTAATTTTTTATTTTTATTTTTCTTTTTTATTACATAATACTTCATCATACTCACCCTTATTGTAACAAATCTTTTCTTTTTTCCTCTGTTTTTTTAAGTTGCTCCTCTTTTCGCCATTTTTTAATTTCTTCGTGATTGCCATTTAATAAAACATCTGGTACTTTTAATCCTCGAAATTCCCGTGGTCTAGTATAAGTTGGATAATCAAGTAAGTTAGTCGTAAAGGAATCTTCCATATAAGAATCCTTTTTAATAACGCCATCTAATAATCTTATAATACTATCGGAAATTACCATAGCTGGCAATTCTCCACCTGTTAAGATATAATCACCAATACTCATTACTTCATCCACAAAATTATGAATGCGTTCATCAAATCCTTCATAATGTCCGCAGACTAAAATAATATGTTTTTCTTTTTTTAACGAATATGCATAGCTCTGCTTATAGGTCTTTCCTTCTGGAGAAAGTAAAATAACTTTTGAATCTTTTGTTTTATAATGTTCAATAGCATCGACAAGAGGTTCGAGCATTAAAACCATGCCACTTCCTCCTCCATAGGGAGTATCATCGACCTGAGCATTATTGAATTTAGAAAAATCGCGAAAATTTATAATATTTATTTCTACTTGTTTTTTTTCGATTGCTCTTTTAATAATAGATTCACTTAAAAAACCATCAAACATTTTTGGAAAAAGGGTTAAAATATCAATTCTCATAGCATTAAATCACGACCTCCAACGACCTCAACAATCCCGTTTTTTAAGTCAACTTGTTTGATAAATGCATCTTTTAGTGGAATATAAAATTTTTTATTTCCTTCCACCAATAACAGGATATTGGCTTTATTATACACGATTTCTTTAATTTTACCTAATGTTTTTTTATTTTCTTCAACATTTAATCCAATTAAATCTTCGTATAGGTAATCTTTTTCCCCTAAATGCAGATCATTTCTTTTTACATAAACTGGTTTATTTTTATATTTTAAAACTTCATTAATATTTGTGTAATTCTTTAGTGTAACCATATCAAATTCTTTATGCACTCGATAAGTATTTATCATTTCTTCTTTTTTTTCAATACCAATATAAAGTTTAAAATTGGGTTTAAAAACAGATGTTTTTCTTTCAAATTGTGATAAAATTCGCATTTCTCCTTTAATACCATGTGTGTTTACAATTCTTCCTACATAAACATAATCATTCATTTACATCACTCATTTCATACATCAAAATACTAGCTGCAACTCCCGCATTTAAAGATTCACAATCCAAATGCATTGGTATTTTTATAAAATTAGAGGCTTGTTTTTTTAACTCCTCTTTTATACCTTGACCTTCATTGCCAATTAATAAAGCTATATTTTCTTTTTTAGCTATTTGTCTTATATTTTCTCCTTTTTTTACATCTGTAACTAAAATTTGATAATTATGTTTAATGCTTGTTAAAAAAGTATTTAAATCTTTTTTAACAATATTTATTCCAAATAATAGACCTTCGGATGCACGAATTGTTTTTTCATTATAAACATCTACTGTATCCAAACTTAAAATAATATCTGTAAATCCAAAAGCAACAGCACTACGAATCATAGTTCCTAAATTTCCTGGATCTTGAATACCATCTAAAAGAAGCAGTTTATTTTGTATATTTTTTTCTTTTAGTTTATGACAAACTGCTATTCGTTTTGGAATACTCACTTGAGAAGATATTTTTTTCATAATTGTTTCCGTTACGTAATAGTTCGCTTCCATTTGCTCATCCATGGATATAATTTCTTGAATAACATTCTTTTTTTTAGCTTCTATGATTAAATGTTCTCCTTCAATTAAGAAAAGATTTTTTTGATCACGAAACTTTTTTTCTTTTAATTTACACCATTCTTTAACATGAGGATTATTAATTGATTCTATTTTCATATGCTTAGCTCCTTAATCTTTTTCTTGCTTCTTTGTATTTAGGATAATACTTTTCTACATGTGTCCAAAACATTGCACTATGATTGGGTTCATAAAAATGACATAATTCGTGAATAATGACATAATCGAGTAAATCTATGTCTTTCTTTAAAAGTTCAGTATTTAAAGTAATGGTATTATTTCCTCTATTATTAACCCCCCATCTTGTTTTCATATTGCGAAATTTTAAGGTAAACTTTGGTATATTATCAAAATAAGGAAGTATACGATTGACTTCACTTGTAAAAATTCTTTCTACTTCTTTTTTGTAAAATTTATCTAAATTCTTTTTATTTTTTATAAAAAGTAGTTCTCCATCAAATGTAGGTTCTTTTATATTTTCATTATAGACGACTGTATATTTTTTCCCTAAATATTGAAAAAAAAGTTCTTCATTTTGTGTTTTTTTCACTCTTTGATACATTTTTGTAATCTTTTCTTGATTTTCATTAATCAAATTTAAAATATCTTTTTCTTTCACTAAGCGATTGCAGGTTGCAAGTAATGTTCCTTCATCATTAAAACGAAGATATATATTTTTATTTTTTTTATATAAAATTTTAACTGTGACAATATCTCCATCTAATATGACTTGCATACGAACCACCTTGCCTTTATTTTACCACGGATATTATAGATTAGTAAATGAAAGAAAAAATTATTGTATTTAAAAAAAGGAATTTTATGATAAATATTCCTTTTATTGGTAAAGATTTTATTACCCAAGATAATTTAGACTATTTATATTCATTAATAAATTATGTTCCTAGTGATTATGATAAATGTGATTTAAAAAGTTTATTTATTGACTATAGTAATAACAATAAAATGTTTAGAAAGTGTTTTGCATATTAAAGAAAGAACAAATGCCGACTTGTTAATTGAAGATGAAGAAGCAAAAACAATTATGTCAATGTTTGAAAAATAAACATTAAAAATCTATAACAATTTTTTAACTAAAATAGGGTGTTTAACTACACTCTTTTAAATTCATTTAAAATAACTTAAAAAAATAGAAAAAATAGCCAAAACCAATGTAGCTATTTTTTAATTTCTATTAATATTTTAAGGATTCTAATAAATTTCTAACTTCCTGTTCAGCTTCATCTAATGTTCTTTGATAAAAATATAAATTAAAATCATATCTTATATTATCATAATCTAATATAATTTGATACCTTCTTAACTCATTATGATCTTGATAAGGCTTTATAATATAAGCCGTTGTATTTAAATTGTCTATAAAATATTCTTCTTCTCTGTATGCTCCTGAAATTTGATATCTTAACTTTTCTTTTTCTTCATCGGAAGCATTTTTAGTTATTAAAGTAAAACTCATTTGTAATTGTTTATCATGAACATCCGATTTTGTAAAATTTTCAATACCAAACATAGCATAGGAAATTTTATTATTTATTTTATTTGTTACATATTGATATAAAACATCATTTTTATAATATTCACTTTTTAAAATTCTTATACCTAATAATTGTTCTAATTTACTAAAAGAATATAGTCTATCTTCAAAATCATCATTTTTTTCATTATAATTTTTAAATTCTTTTTCAGGAATATCATTGTCCCCATTTAAGTTCACTACTGCATTTGTCTCTATTGTTGTAGAATATTTTTCTTCATGATGAGTTATTATGAACTCATTTATTATGTTTTTTATTTCTCCTGCATAAGTAACTCCTAAACTACAAATTATTATAAACAATATAAGTGTACAACATAGTGCATATTTAAAAAATATTTTATTCTTTTTTTTATTTAAAATAATATTTTGATAAACCTCATCGCTTCTTTCTTTAGAAAGACTAATTTTATTAAATGCTTCTTTATATTTTTTATTTAAATTTATCATTGATCATTCCCCATTTCTTTTTTTAATTTTTCTTTACCACGCTTTAATCTTAATTTAATAGCAGATTCAGACACTTTTAATAATTTAGATATTTCTTTAATTGAATATCCCTCGTAATAATATAAATAAAGAGAAATGCGATATTTTTTGGGTACATGAGAAATAAAATCAAATAAATCATCTCCCTTTGAATATTCTCCAAAGATATTGATATCTTCTGGAACAAAACTATTCTTTTTCCAAAAAGAATTTAAATAATTTTTAGAATTATTTATTGCCACTCGAAATATCCACTTTTTTACCTCGATATTAGTTTTATTAAATTTATTTATATTCTTATATAATTTTATAAATGTTTGTTGCAAAATATCTTCAGCATCGCTAAAATTTAAAGTATAACTATAAATTAATCTAAAAACATCATCTTTATATTTTAAATAAATGTCATCAAATAATTTAGGCATCACTCATTTATCTCCTCTCACTATATTAACAAATCAAATAGAGAAAAAGTTACAATAAATAAAAAAACTGTTTGATAAATTTAAATTTTTCAAACAGTTTTATTTATTTATTATAAACTGACTTTTAAACCTGTCATATTATCAAAATAAGAACCATACCCATTACTATAAACTAAAACTCCACCTAAACCAGAACTGCCAAAAGTATAGGATTGTGATGTTGCTAATGATATATTACTAACAGCATGTTGATATGTTCCAACAATATAGCTACCTAATGAATCATGAGATGTAACATCATAAGTTAGCCAAAAATCAGTACCATCATCATGTAAATTCATTGAGACTCCTATACCGTTACCTCCAAATTTTGTATTTGATCCGTTTAAATCATAATCAGTGAATCCAGCACTAGAATTTTGATGAGTTGTATAATATGTAATGGCACTTTTCGAAATGCTGTTTTCAAAACGAAAGGCTAAAACATCGTAAGATTTCACTTTTGGTACGGTATGCCAAGTAACATCAAAATAAGCACTATATCTATATGTATTTGAATTACTATATGCTATAAATATCGTTTTACTCTCTGTACTATATTCATCATCTTCAATATATCCTATAGTGACTGGCATATTAGAAACGTCTTGTAATTTACCGTTAATAACATGTAAATTTTTATTATATTTTACTGCTTCTGCTTCTTGTTCAGTAGCTTCTATTGTACTTACATTTTTAAGTAAACCATACTTACTATATGTATAAGTTGTAATATATGATTGTTTTTTAGATGAAGTTTTTGCATTATTATCACCATATTTATTTACTTGAAGTTGCTCTAAATGATTAATTGTATTTTCATTAAAATGCAATAAAAGTGTATTATATTGCTCTTGAGTAATGATTGCTCCATTATCATTTGTATAGCTTCCATCCTTATTAAGAACCATAGCATTGACTGAATTTGTACATAATAAAATTGCAATTAAACCTGTTAATAAATAATAAATTTTTTTCATTTTTTCCTCTTTTCTATTTTTTTTATTTTTTATTTAAAAATAATTATTTGTAATAAATACAATGTTATATTTATTACAGAATAAGCAAATTTTTATATTAAAATTCTATTAGCTCATTAATATTAAAAAAATATTTATACTATTTGTCATAATATGACATTTTTTGATTTTGTATTATTATATCTTTAATTAAATAAATTTTCAGTGTCTAATGTAATGCATATGACTTTTAATTTTAGTTAGAATCAACAACTTCACAATTATAATTTTCTAAAGAGCATTTAAAGTCAAAGCTTGTAGGTATGCTTGCGTCATATTTATAGGTCAAGCCACTAAAATAAAGAAAATTATCTTCTATTTTAACAATTTGTTCGATATAGAAACGATCATATGTCACATCATTTGGTATAGTGAAATGAAGACTTTTCTTTTCTATTTTTTCTTTATCTAGTACATATTCTGTAATCATTAAGAATTCAGGAGTTTCAACTTTATAAAATTTATTGTTATAAAAATAATTATAATTACTTAAATTATTGTTATCATTAAAATCTGTACGAGCAGGATAAAACTCTGCTAGTAAAATATAATCTTGTTCATCTACTTGATAAAACAACCCCGATCTTGTTTCTGCTATATTTCGATCATTATCCATTGATATATCTGCTAAATAATAATTTTGAGTTTTCCCATTTTCATCCATATAGGCATAATGTACTTTATCATTCTCTTGTAAATTATAATGTTTATAACTAGAATAGTCTGTTTTTCTATTGTTACATCCACACATAAATAAGATTAACATTATTAATACTCCAAATTTTATTTTCCACATTTTAAATTTCATTCCTTTATACGATTATAACATAAGTTTAATTTAATACCAAGCCCTTTCTTTTCCAGCACTTGCATACTCTAGACCAACACTTACAAAACAATTAAATTCTTCATAATCTTCTGAACTTCCTAATCTTCTTACTTCATCTACGAACATATTCCAAGGTCTTGATGCTCCTGGATTTACTTGATTATTTCCATTTATTTTTATCTTATCACCAGGATATAACATTCCTTGATAATTAATACCATTAAAATATGGTACAGGTTTATTTATTGTAAAAATCATTGGGTCATATCCAGAACTAGTAATAGGATGAAAAATATAAGTATTATTACTAGGGTCGTAGTTTACTCTAGAAAAAAGTTCTTGATATTTAGGAATTTGAGCATAATTTTCTTCATATACATTTGAACTCAAAATTCCAGGGCCACCTTCAATATAACCTACTTTAACATCTAAACCATCATTATACATTACTTTATGTATATGATCACTTATACCAGGATTGGCTAAACCAAAAAATATATAAAAATCATTTTCTTTAATTTCACCAATTATATTACCATCAACTATATATCGTAATCCTGCACTCGTATCAGTTGCTTTTTTACTATCATAAACTGGAATAGATGAACCAGCTCGATTAATTATTATAAATGAATTTTGATTAGTATTTAAATTCTCATATGGTAAATCAGAATACTCTTGTGAAATTCCTTGATACCTTCCTGAAAAGCCATCTTTATCTATTTCAATAGATTCATTATTTGCAGATATAGTAGTTGTAGCAAATTGATCAAAAGCCCAATTTTCTGGAATAATAAAGCCCAAATTACCACTAAACCCAGTAGACATATCACTAACAAAACTGCTACAAGCATACCCAGCATCACAAACTTTAGTACAAACATTTCTTGTGCCATAAACACCTACGCGGTATTTTCCGCCACTTCTAGTTATAAATGTGCTATATAATGATTTAAAATATGGTAAAATATAATCAGTAATTTGTTGATCTGTTGCATCAAAATCAATTGCAAAATATACAATAACACCAAATTGTAAATACAATTTTTCTGTATATTCAACACCGTATTCACCATCTAAAGCACCATTATTTGTAGTAAAATACTCGATATTATTAGCTGCCCTTTGATGTATTGGAAATAATCTAATATTATTTTTAAATATAATTTTAATTTCTTCCAAAGTCATTGCTTTATCTAGACCTCCTGGAACATTAGATAAATATCTTCCAATGTATTTATAACCATTTTTAGTTAGGGCTGTCACATTTTCTGAATTAATATGAGTTATACAGTCACATGCTATTGCTGGTCTATTTACATTTCCACAACTAATTAAAAGCGATAACCAAGTATTAAAATCTATAATTCCCGTTTCGGGAATAGCATATTGCTTTTGAAATTCAGTAATTACTTCGCTTTTTAAATCTACTTCTATTTCACCAGAACCAAATCCATTAAAATATAATGCTATATTAGCTAAATTTCTAAATCTAATTATATTTTCACTAGAATATTGTTCTCCATTATAATTTAAACCATAAGTTTGCCCATTCATTTGATAAGAACCATTATATGGAATATTCGGTAAACTTTTTTGTGTTGCAGGACCGCAATTTCCATTTGCAACACTTATAGGCATTTCTTCTTCTGCTTGTATTGCATAAATTAATGCTTGATTCGTTCTTCTACCATATACTCCATCGCATGGTCTTAATCCAATATAATCTTCATAATATCTGTTCAAATATCTTTGCATATTTATAATATTTTTAGTTCTTTCTGAAGTATTATAAGAAGTAAAATAATCCATAGATAATAAAGCTTTCATAATATTTAATGTAACAACAGATGTTGTATCTGATATTCCAGCATCTAATTTTAACTTTTTAATGGCATTCCCAACTCCAGACAAAAATCTACAAGTAATCTGTCCCCCTGCACCATAATCATATCCTTTACAACTTAAACTTCCTTGAATAATTCCATATATATTATACATAGTTTCAGTTGATAATTGATTGTCAAATCCATGTTGCGGAACTGTATCAGGATCTAATTGTTCTTCAATTCCATTAGGAAAATTTTTACGAAATGCTGCTTCGGTACTAGGTCCGAAATTATCTGCAGGATTTTCTATTCCTAAACAAATTTGGAATGCTCTAATAAATCCATATATTGTTGCCCATCCAGTTTTTCCATTTTCAGGAACTTCTTCATAACCCTTCATTCCCCTAAATGTATTATTTAACCACTCTTGTGCATTATAAACATATGGATCTCCATCTCTAGTATTCGCTTTTGCCATTTTCATATTACCTCCATTTTGGCATTTAATTAATTTGATATAATTTTATACAAGGATGGTCATCACTTTCATATTAAATTTATATATGTTAATAACTACACTAGAATTGTTAGACTATTACCCATCCTTGTTGTAGCTATTTATAAATATTAATATGAGAACATTAAATTCTAAAAATCATTTGTAAATTTTTTTGCTACCTCCTTTCAATTATTAAACTTACTAACTAGATTTAACAAATGCTTACAATATATTGTCTCTAAAAAAAATACAAAATATTATAAGATTTTCAAATATGTCATAATTTCCTCTTGTCAACCAAAATTTATCATTATTTTTGTGAATAATAAAGGACTTGTTAAGCTACATTTAAAAAGAAAAAAATGAGCTTATTAAGCTCAAAAAATTAAATAGCAATATCTACACCACCCATTTGATCATAGTAACTTTTTACTGAACTATCAAATAAAAATACATTACCATAGCCTGTCAAATCAATAGAATATTTTTTACTATTATTTAAAGAAATGCTTTTTTTAGCGTGTTGGTAACTTGCATAAACTCTTCCACTACCTGAAACTTTAAATGTTTGAGTAATAGATAAATTTGATCCTGCCGATGGAATTTTTACAGAAACTCCAAAACCATTATTATCATATTGTGCTTCAACATAACTAGTAGTAGTTTCGGATGTAATGACTTTGGTGTTGGGTATATTATCTAGTGTAACGTTGCTTAAAAAAGCACCCATAACATCGTAGCTTTTTACAGTAGGTTCTCCAAACCAATTTGCGACAACTCCAACTAAAACATAAGATGAAAAAACAGATTTAGTAATTTTTAAAGATTTTGCAGATGTAGTATGTTCAGTTCCAGTAAGTTGATATCCATTAGGTTGGTAATTTCTAAAATATTTAGTTTCAATTTGATTACTTATACCATCTTTAAGAATATCATTATAATCCTCGGCTGTCATACTTTTTTGATATCCATCAAAAAACATTTTAGTAACAAAATCATATTCTTGTTTAGTAAATTGCACACCATTATCATTAGTATAATATATTTCCGATGCATTTACATTAACGCTAATAAATGATAATAATAATATCAATATAAAAAATATTTTTTTCATTGGTACCTCCTTTCTGTTTTACATTAAACAATAATTTTAGTGAAATAAAAAGAGCCTATTAAGCTCATTTTATTAATAATTCGTATGTATTGTGCCAAAAATCATCAATTTTTTCTTTTTCATTTTGACAAGATCCAAAAGTACATTTAATACTATTAAGATAAGTAAAAGAAAATATAGCTTCATTATCATTATTATATTGAGTATAAGTTAATTCCTTATTTGAAAGATTTAAACTCCATTCTTCAATAATTCTTAAGTTTATTCTTGTTAAATAAAGATTATTTAATAGCTGCATATAACTATATGTTAATACACTGTTTTTATCTTTATATTCAAATATATAATTATCATTTTGTAAAGTAAATTTTTCTTTAATCTTTTCAACCAAAATACTTGAATCAGTATTTTTTACTTCATTTACATCAAAATTATTATTTACTACTTCTTTATAATTAATTTTAAATAAATTATCATTAATATAATCTTCCGTTAACCATAATTTTATATTATCAGTATTACCATTATTATAATTTGCTTCAAGATATAAATTTGCAATTATATAATTAATTTTAGTGAAATCAAAATATGAATCATATCCATAATAATCAATAAAATTAATATAGTTATTATCACTAGAATATATAACAACTTTACCATTATTTTCATCTTGGTAGTATAAAGTTAAATGTTCTATGGAATCATCACTGACAGTATCATCAATTCTAAAATAAATTTTATTTTTAGTTTCGACGAAAATACCATCAAAATATTTAATTGAATCTTTTATTCCAGTTATAGTATAAACTTTAATAGATTTGTATGACATTATAAAGTAATATATTAAAAAAAGTATTAATATTGCAAAAATTGTCAATAATAATATCGATATTATTTTCTTACGTTTATTATTGCTATCATATAATTTCAAAGTAATTTTATTAACTATTGAATTCTCCTCTTTTTTAGACAATCTAGAGCCAACTAATATCTCATTTATAGTTACATCAAATATGTCACTTAATCTTAACAAAGTTGAAGAGTCAGGAATAGTTACTCCTCGTTCCCATTTACTTACAGCACCTCTACCAATTGGTATTAAATCTGCTAGTTGTTCTTGTGTTAATTCTTTTTCTTTTCTAAGTTCGTGAATAAATTTTCCAATATGTTCAGTATTCATAATATTACCTCAATAATAGTAAATATTTTAAAAAAATTATAACATTTAAAATATTATCTCAATATGCAATAATTTTACCTAAAAAATATTTATAAAATTCTAATTAAATCCGATATTAAATTTCAAATATATTTTTGATATTTTTAAACCTTTAATTTTTCTTTCTGTAAAAGCATTTCATTTTTTTTCCAATCTTCAAAATAAAAATTTGCATCTTGTCCATATACCATTATAGCCATAATTAATACTTTAGATGAAAATTCATCTCTATCATTTTTAGCTTCTATTCTTCTCAAAGATTGTGGTTGTAAATCTAATAATTGTGCAGCGTGGTCTAATTCCATATTGGCTAGTTTTCTTGCAATACGAATATTTTGACATATATTATGCTTTAATTTAAAAAGTGTATAATTATATTTATTTTTATCATAAACTTCCATTGAATTTAATAAATAATTAAAATCCTCTTTATCCATTATTTCACCAACTTTGCTACAAAACAATTTTATATTAATTATGATTTTTATTTGTAGCATTTACTGGCAATTTTTTATATAGTAACCTATAACTACTTAAATATACAACAATGTTACTTTTAATTAAATTTTTGATGTCTTCTAATTTAGGTTCACATCATATTTGCTACATTAGTTTTTTATTATTAAATGTTAAAAAAAGGAATTACTTACATAAAACTTAATTCAAATTTTTATGATTTCATTAAAAAAAACACTATATCAAAAAATAGAATTCATATGATATAGTGTTAAAAATTAATAGATATAACTAAATTATACTTTAAAAGCCATGGCCTCCTCCGCCGCCTCCGCCGAAGCCTCCACCGCTAGAGAATCCACCTCCGCCTCCACTTCCGCTAGAGTAAGAAGATGATGCACGACTTTCGGTAATTGCAGTAGTATTACTTTGTACAGCACTGTGAACAATATGATTAAAAGAATTAAAGAAATGATAATCACTAAATGTATTCGAAACCTCTATATCTATGTCAGAACTTGCTAATTCTTTTATTTTAACATTCATAGCTTTAGATACTTTATCAGCAAGTCCAAAAACAGTAGCATATACCATATAGCGTTCCCACAAAGCAATTTCTGGTAATTCTTTAGTATCAAATGTTCCAAAATCATTTAAGAAATTCTTAAATGCTTTCCACTTGGCATAATCTTCATTTCCTTTCTTAGTTCTTTTAAAAAAGGATAAAGTATATATAAAGAAAATAACCGAAACAATTACATTAATTTTTGTAAAGGGTAATATAACGTTTAATCGATTTTTTAAAACTGTTAATAGAACACTAAAAAATAAAAAGAGTATTCCCGTTACTTTTGCAGGTACATTATTTTCAAAAAAATTTTGTTTCTTTGCATCGTTTAAAACACTTTTTTTCCAAGCTGTATAATTAGCTGAAAATTCTTCACATGTATAACTTTGTTCTGCATAGGCTCTTAATTCAATTGTTGAAAAACGATTTTCTTTGCCTATTTTATTAAATAAAAAATCAATCAATTGTTTTTCCGTTGCATTTAGGTTTTCTTCATTTTGTAAAACAAAATCGTATTCCATTTTACCTGATTTAGTAGGCATTTTTTCAGCTTTAATATTTTTTTTGTAAATTAAATTCAATATAGAAGCTGATAATGCATTAGGAGTAATATTTTTATGCATCAAATAATCAACAACCTCTACATTATATTCATCGATAAATTCACGGTTATATTTTAAATTAAAGGAAGATTTATATTCCTTATCAAATTTATGATAAATGAATATCCATGCTATTAGTAAACTTAATAAATGAACAATTGAAGAAATAAGTATACTATAATAAAATAATTTCATTCTAAATCTATCTTTATTTGCTACATCTGCTCTTTTTGTTTCGACCATAACAATTTTATCAAGAGCCTCTTCATTTGTTTTTTTACTAACTTTATTCTCGTCAACAAGATTTTTAGAAAAAGTAGCACGAATATCTACAGGACTATAAGCATTTAATTTTTTTACAGTTGCAAGTAAGTATTGATTATCATAAGGTTGAATTTCTCCTGCCATATCTCCATGAGCCCAAACTTTAAATAAACCACTAGTATCTTTAGATGGCAAATTTAACTTTATTTGTAAATCATTAATAGCATCACTGTATTCTTCACCAATGAAAGTAAAATATAATTCTCCAACATCTTGATGCAATACAACTACATCTTTAACTATGTATTTTATTCGAAAAGCGACTTGTTCTTTTTCGGATTTAAAATACATTTTGTAACTAAAACCATTAGCAATATCACTTACTAAATAACCTAAATTGGCTGCTTTTCCTTCTTTTAAAGTGACAAAATCCGTATCTTTTAAAGTATCAAAAGTAACATTATCTACTTTTTTAGCAGCAATATTTTCTATTTCAATTCCAGTAGCATTATAAATGGCATTACTTTCATATCCACTTGTTCCAAGTTTAGGATTTTTGTAAACAATCTCTCTAATATACCCATTAAAGCTTCCTTTTAAAACAATTAATTCTGTTACTTCTAAATTACCATTTTCTAAAATATCAGCATTGATATAATAATTTTTAATTTTATAATTTACTGTATCTGCATTCGTATAAATTGGCATTAAAAATATAAACGCAATTATATACCAAATCCATTTTTTCATGATAGCCTCCCAAAAAGAAAATTTTAAGCATTGCTTAAAATTTAACTTGTACATTTGCTCTTTCAGTTTCATTTGCTTCAAAAAACATTTCTGTTTTAAATTTGAAAATAGAAGCAACAAAATTACTTGGTATTGTTTGTACTTGATTATTATAAGTTAAAACTGTATCATTATAGAATTGACGTGCACTTGCAATTTTATCTTCAGTTTCTTGTAATTCTGTTTGCAATGCCACAAAATTTTCATTCGCTTTTAAATCTGGATAACTTTCTGCTAAAGCAAACAATTTGGAAATAGCTTTTGTAAGTTCTCCATCCGCTTTCATTTCTTCTTCTGGAGTATTTGCACTTAGAAAAGTATTTCTCGCTTTAACAACGTTTTCTAATGTTTCACTTTCATGTTTTGTATATCCTTTTACAGTTTCCACTAAATTAGGTATTAAATCAAATCTTCTTTTTAATTGTACATCTATTTGTGCCCATTGATCCTTTACTCTATTTCTTAAAGTAACCAATTTGTTATAAGTTGATATAACAAACAAAATAATGAAAATAACTATAGCCAGTACTATCCATTTAAACATTTTATCTTCCTCCTATATTTATATTTTATCATATGTTCTTTCTTTAAGCAATACAACATAAAATGTATTGGTGAAATTTATGATTTTATTTACTGGATTTCTAATTGGTGTGGTAAGTCTAATCCCAGGTATAAGTGGAGGCACCATTTTAATGCTAACAAAACAATATGAAAATATCGCTTATGCTATTACACATTTTAAAGAAAAGAATAATTTTTTAACTCTATTTATTTTGATAATTGGAGTTATTCTAGGGGCTATTACATTTGCTAGAATTATAGAATTATTTTTTTACTTTGCCCCAAATGCAACAATAACGTTATTCAGCGGTTTTGTTTTATTTTCAATTCCCGATCTCATAAAAAGTGAAAAAATAAAACCAAATCTTGTTTGGTTTTTTCTAGGAACTCTACTTATTTATTTTTTATCTTGTATTCGCATTCCAACAACCCCTGTCATTATCAATTACCCAAAAATTACAATTCTTTTTTTAATTATTTTCACTTTTTTTGGGATTTTAGATGGTTTTTTTACCATTTTACCAGGTATATCTGGCTCTATGATAATGATGATACTGGGGCCTTATTTTTTATATAAATCTTACCTAGCCAACTTAAATATCCATAACCTTACTTTTCTTTTTCCACTATTTTTTTATTTTATTGGAGACATTTTAGGATTTTTTATTGGCAGTAAAGTTTCATTGTATTTTCTAACAAAGCATCGTAAAAAATTTTTAAGTTTACTGTTAGGAATGGTAGTCATGAGTGCATTAATACTCTTACCAATTCATAATATTTACCCAAATAATATATTATTATACGTTGCTGTTTTTTTAGTAAGTTTTATTCTATGTCAAGCCTTAAAATTAATTAAATAATTTCTATTTAACTGGCTGATTCAGAACTAGCATTTTTTTCTACAGACAAAACGATACGAAAACCAATCGTATTATCTTGGGAACCATCTTTATTTGAAAAGCCAAAAATACCAGCATTTGTTGGAGAAGTCATATTAAATCCCCGTATAAAATAGTAGTTAGTATTAAATACGAATTCAGCTTTGTCATTCCAAAATGAACTTTGGTTACTTTTAAAAGGACCAACTTCTCCTGTTGCATCTCCCAAAATTCTTGTACTATAGTTATCATTTTTTGTATTATAATTATAAATATCATAATATTTATTCTCTTTTGGAAAGTTTTCTTCTGTAAAATTTGACTTTGTACCATATTGCAGTGTCGTACTGTCATTTCCATACATTATTGCCATAACTTCTTCTCTTGCACCACCACTCATATCATAAATTCCTGTATAATTTCCAGTTGTACTTGCTTTTACACTATTAATGTCATTATAGTTATAAGAGTTGCTATTACTTTTACCTGCACTTACTGCACCAGCAGTTTTATTAGCCGTTGCTCCACTAAATCCTGTAATATAATTACTATTATTATTTATATATACTTCTTCACAAGATATTACGCCATCTTCTGCTTTTGTACACTTACCATAAATGCTTTTTGCTAGATATGCAACAGCTCCCCACTCTGTATTCTTCATTAAATGACTTTGTAAATCCGATTTATAATTAAATGAAGTTCTAAAAGCATTTCCGATACTTATCTTTCTCCAACTATAAACATTTGGTCTTATTATAATGTTTGCAGCCTCTGTATCGTTATTATGATTTTGTGCAGTTGTTTTATTTGTTATATTACTATTACTGGTCTCAAACTTCCCTACCCAAAATCCGTTAGTGTTTTCGAAAGCTAAGAATGCAGGATGGGTCATCCACATACCTTCTTTACAACTTCCTTCATCTCCAGATTTTTCAGGAGTTTTACATTCTTTATAATCTGAATCTGTTTCTTCATCATCTTTGGTATTTTCTAGTCCAAACTCAATTTCTATTGCTTGATTTTGTTTTTCCGTATTTAATGTTCCATTATCATTTTCATAATTTCCTAATTGTTCATCAAATAGTTTATATTTATACTTAGGTATCCAGACAAAATAACTTTCGATATCACTCTCGGGTATTTGGTCTCCATTTTTATAATCATCCGCTGATTTTCCATCTACTAAGATTACGGCATTTGCCCAATTCTTTTTTTCATAACTATACCAATTATGGGTTATATCAGTTTTATATACATTTCCACTACTAGCTCCTATACTAACAGGTATCATTCCATCTCCAAGCACTGGATCTGCTCCATTTAAAAAATCTTCTTTATAAATTTCACTTGGTTTATCGATATCAGGAGATTCTAAATCTGGATTTCGTAGAAGTTCAAAACCAGGAAGATCGTTTAAATACTCTTGGATATTTTGTTTTTCATGATTTAATAATACTCTATTTTTAGCATAACTAGCTGAAATCATTAAAAGAGTTACTAAAAAAACTAAAAAGAAGGAATAGATTAAAGAAATCGCTATAAACCCCTTATTGTTATTCTTCATATCTATTCCTCCTTATTTTTTTTAATTATAAACTATTTTAAGTATTCTAGCAATAATTTTTATTATAAATTCTTCGTATAGAAGAACCGACTGTACGACCCAATTCCAGTACGGTAGTAATTAATCTAGCGACAGAATTTAATAAATTTGAAGTAATGGCTCCTCCTTTTAATTCATATAATTCAATTTCTTTTAATTTCATATTATTCCTTTCTAATTACATTTTAAAGGGCGTAGAATTCCATCAACTACTCCTGCTACAAAAACACCAACAGCTGTTAAAATACCAAGAAGTGTATAGCTAATTCCCCCTCCTACAATTTGATTTAATTCTTGCTCTTTTAAATACATATCCTACTCACCTTTCTATTATTGATTTTGCTATTTTTTTAAGCAATCTTTCTTTGTTTTTATAAATTTGCATTGTAACAAATTCATTTTGATTCCCCTGAAATTTTTTTACTTTTAAAGAAATATTTTGTAAGGCATTATTATTACTATCCAAAACAGGATCTGAAAATGAAACGGTTTCTATTTCATAAGTTTTATGATTAATTTTAATAAATTCATAAATAAAATCTGTAGTGGGATAAAAAAAGTTAATAGTGCATTCTTCTTGGCAAAAAATTTGTCCTTTTACTTCTAAAACATCATAAGCTTCTTTTTTGTAAGCATAAAATAAAAGTATTAGAAAAAGGCAAAAAGGAATTAACCAAAAAAAGCTATATTTATTTTTATCCTTATTTAAATAACTTGGTAAATTGTATTTTAAATATTCTGACATAAAAGCTTGCTAAAATCATAAACTTCATCAAAATATTGTTCCTGTTTTTTATGGCTTACATAAATAATCGTTTTATCTTTAAAATATTCCTTTAATTTTTTTATAATACTTATTTCTAATTCATCATTTACTTCACTTAATGCTTCATCTAAAATAAGAATTTGAAAGTTGTTAAGTAAAGCCCTTGCTAAGATAATTCGTTGTCTTTCACCACCAGAAATATTAGTAGAATCTTTCATAAGAAACGTTTCATAACGTAATGGTTTTTTAGAAACAATACTCTCTATTTCACATATTTGTAAAATATCTAAATATTTACTTTCTATTATCTCACGATTTAACAAAATATTGTTTTTAATGGTATCTTGAAATAAATTTTCTTTTTGACTTACATAAGTAATATTTTTGCGAATAGTTTCTAAGCTATAGTCGTTAAGACTCACTTCTCCAATCTTAATATTATTATTTTTTACTTCAATTAAACGACTTAAAATTTGACATAAGGTACTTTTTCCACATCCGCTTGCTCCCTTAAATAAGACACAACTTTTTTCTTTAATTTCCAAAGAAAAATCTTGAAATAATTTAGAAAAATCATTATAAGAAAAATTTAAATGTTCTATTTTAACATTACCATTTTTAAAATCTTGTAGACCGATTTTGTCTTGCTCTTCTTCAATAGTATAAAAATCATTTAATTTTTGAATATTTACTTTTACATAATTGTAGCTTGGAATTAAATTAATAATTGATTTAAATGGGGTGAAGAAGAAGGAAATTAAACTTTCAAATGTTATTAAATTAATTAAACTACAACGATTGTTTAACATTTCATATAAACCTATTGAAATAAGACAAAAATCAAGTAATTGCTCTAAAAAAGTTGCTAAGCTACTTGTTTGCATGACTTTCTTGTTTAAATCATAAGATTGATTTAAAAATTGAACTAAATGCATTTCAATTTTTTGAAAAAACAATTGCAAAATATTTAGATTTTTAAGAGAAATAATTGATTCTACATTTTCTAAGACGGTCGATTGAAACTGCACTTCACTATCATTTACTTGCAAAGCTTTCTTATACATTATTTTGCCAGAAATCATTCCAAAAACAATATAACAAAAAACAAAAAAACAAAGAATAAAAAATAGTTTTTTATGAATGTGCCATAGAATGATGCCTACACTAAATGATAAAATAGAATCTAAACCTATCGTGACAATAATTTCGGAAAATACTTCTTTCATATTTTCTAATTCTTTTATACGAACCATAATTTCACCAGTTGTTCTATCTTTCATAAAATAATGAGGAAGTAAAAATAAATGATGCAAAAAATTGTAATACAATTGTCCATCTAAATTTTTATTTAAATAAGTTTTAAAATGATTGCGAAAAAACATAAACAAATACTTTAGAACATGTAAAGCTAAAAAAATAAGCATTACACACAAAAGAACTTTTTTATCTTCGCTATCTTGAACAAAATTTAAGCCAACTTTAAAATAAAAGCCAGTTAAGATTGTTATAAAAGTCAAAAACCCTGTTAAGAAAAAAAGTTTTAATAAGTTTTTCTTTTCATTTTTAAAGAACTCTATGATCATTTCCAACAAATGATTTTGATTCACTACTTTTGGAAGAGGATTTTTAGGATACAAGCACAAGATATTACCAGTCCAAATAGCTTCAAAATCATTTTTAGTCATTTTTATATTCCCTTTAGCTGGATCCATTATTTCTATGTCTAAAGAATTTATTTTATAGATTACTAGGAAATGTGTGTAATGATTGATTTCGACATGTGCAATAATGGGTAATAAAGTTCCTTCTAGATCTTTTAAACTTTCTAATTTCATTCCATAGGCATCAAATCCATAATTTCTAGCTGTTTTAATAAGATGATAAGCCGTTGTCCCCTCTATAGACGTTTGCGTATCTATCCGTAATATTTCAAGTGGTACATATCCGCCATAATATTTTATAATAGAAAGTAAAGAACAGATTCCACAATCTTTTAAATCCTGTTGTCTAACTACAATATTTTTTTTCATTTTTTTCACCTCCTACTTATATATATACACTCTAAATTTGCAATTTCCTTTTTTTGGAGGCAAAAAGTTTATCATTTCTATTAAGTTTTTTTATTTTTCATAAAAAATCGTATCGGGAGTACAACCCAGTATATTAGCAATATCTATGGCAATTTCATAATAAAGTTTTCTTTCTTTATGTTCCAATTGCCAATAAAAAGATTTGCTAATTTTTAACATAGTGGCCATATCTTGATAACTTAAGTTTTTTTGCATTCTTAATTTTTTTAATTTTTTATAACACTTTTTCATTTTATCCCTCATTTTTTAAATTATAGCACATTTTTATTACAATAACCCACCAATTTACGAATTTAAACTATTTTTTAGAGAAAATTAGTATTAGGTGATTGTATGTTAGATAAATTAAAGGAATTAAGAGAATACGAAGGTCTAACACAAAGAGAAGTTGCAGAAAAATTACATGTTAAAAGAAGTACATATGCTGGATGGGAAAATGGTAAAGATATTATTCCTTTAGAAAGATTAAATGCGCTTGCCAATCTTTATCACACTAGCTTGGATTATTTAATCGGCAATTCGCCAACCAAAGAGCAAGTTTTAGAGATTCAAAAGATTAATCAACAAGAATTTTCCCAAAATTTAAAAAAATTTCGAAAAGAAAAACATCTTACTCAAGAAAAATTAGCTGAAAAATTAAAAACAAGCCAATCTAATATTCATAAATATGAGAATAATAAGAGTTTAATTACAACCACATATGCCTTAGAATTCACAAAACAGTACCATTATTCTTTAGATAAACTATTAGGAAGAAAAAAAACAACTAGCACAAAATAGTTGTTTTTTTAAAACATTTTATCAATATTTTTTGGAACTTTGTCATTAACAATTGTATTAATAATTTTATCTTCTTGTTCTTTCGTAACATTTTTACCTGTCATTAGACTTAATGTTGATATAACTTCTCTTAACGTATTTTCATCTTTCATATTTCCTTGTTGAAGTTTTTTAGCTAAATTAACAATTGTATTTTTATCAACTTTAGTCTTTTTTTCGACTTTTTTAAAAAAGTCGTCTTTTAATTCCACTTTATCACCTACTAAGTATTATATGACAAAATTCTAATGGGTTTCTCTAATTTTTAAACTCTTCATAAAAAATATCATCAGGTTTTAAATGAAAAATAGAAGCAATTTCTTTAGCCATATCATAAGAAAGACGCCTATTTTTATGTTCAATTTGCCAATAATAAGCTTTGCTAATATTTAAAGATTTTGCCATATCTTCACAACTTAAATTTCTTTTTTCACGTAAATTTTTTAATTTCTTTATATAGGTTGACTTCATAACTCCTCCGAATGATATTAATCATACCCTATATTTTAATAATTGTCAATTTTTGTGCAGTTCTAGTGTAGTAGACTTGTAAAATATAAAAATCTATTATTTATATTAAGGATGTGAAGTATGAAAATAGAAACAATTATCGGAAATAATTTAAAATATTTTCGATATCAATCTAAATTATCTCAAGAAAAGTTTTATGGACAATTTGGAATGAATTATCGCTATTTAGCAAGCATCGAACGTGGAAAAATTAACATGTCTGTAGAATTTTTAGACAACTTAGCTAAAGTATTAAAAGTGGATATTCGTGATTTTTTCAATCCCGATAAAACCAGATGGGTATTTAAAAAACGTATTGATGGAAAAGAGAATAAATAAATTTTTTATTCCCTTTTTCTTTATTTTCAATATAATTATTATAAGGAGGTATCAATGAAAAAAATTTTAAAAAATTATAGGGAAACTTTACTATTATTAGTTTCTATTTTACTTGGAACGCTACTTGGTATTCTTTTTGGTGAAAAAATATTAGTTTTAAAACCTTTTGGAGATATTTTCATCAATTTATTATTTGTCATTATTGTCCCACTGGTTTTCTTTACGATTACAGATGCTATTATCCAAATGAAAAGTCCTAAAAGATTAGGAAAAATTATAGTTCGCATTACCATTACATTTTTAATTATGGCTTTTATAGCGGCGTTTATTGGAATTATTGTAACACATTTTATTCCTTTAGTTGAGATTCAAAACAATGCAAATATTTTAGAACTAATGGATGACAGCGTAAATGTTTCTTCTGACTTATCCCTATTAAAAAGAACGGCAAATTTACTAACAGTTAGCGATTTTTCTTTGCTATTTAGTAAAGAAAATATCATAGCACTTCTTGTATTTTCTATTCTCTTTGGTCTAGCTATTCGAAAAAGTAAAGAAAAGGAAAATGTAATTAAAATAATTCATAGTTTAAATGAAGTCGTTTTAAATATGGTGAATCTTATAATGTATTATGCTCCTATTGGATTGGGATGCTACTTTGCAACACTAATCGGTACATATGGTAAAACGATTGCACTAGGCTTTTTGAAAACATTTTTAATCTACACTGGAACTGCCCTTTTTATATACTTTGTAGTTTATTCTCTTTATGCTTTTTTAAGCGGAGGCAAAAAAGGATTTATTACTTACTGGAAACATATTCTGCCCACTACTTTAACATCACTTGCTACTTGTTCTTCAGCAGCGTGTATCCCTATTAATATTCAATCTACCAAAAAGATGGGTATTGCAAGTGATATAGTTGAAACTACAATACCTATGGGAACAAGTTTCCATAAAGATGGTTCCGTTGTTGGAAGCGTATTTAAAGTCATGTTTTTAGTTTACCTATTTTCATCAAAGGCAAGTATAGGTACAATTCTAATTGTTTCATTACTTGCAACACTACTTGTTTCAGCGATTCCAATTGGTGGTGGCACCATATCAGAAATGTTTATCTTAACCTTTATGGGATTTCCAGTATCTTCGCTACCTATTCTTACTATTATTGCAACCATTATTGATGCACCTGCAACTGTACTAAATGTCGTTGGAGATAGTGCATCTTCTATGATTGTTGGACGAATGGTCGATGGAAAAAATTTTTTAAAAAAATAAAAAAAGAGTTCAATCCTCTTTTTTATTTTTAAATTGTATCAGAATAGGTGTACCCATCAAATCAAAGTTTTCTCTTATTTTATTTTCTAAATATCGCTCATAACTAAAATGAACTAAACTTTTATTGTTAACTCTTAAAGTGATTTTTGGTGGCTTTGTATCTGTTTGATTTGCAAAATAAATTTTTAATCTTTTCCCTTTATAAGATGGAGGTTCATGCATTACAACAGCATCAAAAATAACATTATTTAAATCACTGGTCTTTATTTCTTTACGATTATTTTCATATGCTCCAAAAATAGCGGGCATTAAAGTATGTATTCTTTTTTTGGTTTTAGCAGATAAAAATACCACAAAAGCATACGATGCAAACATAAAATGTGACTCAATATTTTTCTTCCATAATTTTAATTCTTCATCAGGATTTTCGATTGTATCCCATTTATTGACCGCTATGACAATTCCTTTTCCAGCATCAATGGCATAAGATAAAATATGCTTATCTTGTTCAATAATTCCTTCTTTTGCATCGATTACTAGGACGCACACATCACTTCGATCAATAGCTTTTAAACTACGAACGATACTATATTTTTCTACTTCTTCATAAATACGACCTTTTTTTCGTATTCCTGCTGTATCAATGGCAACAACTTCTTCTCCTTGATATAAAAAAGGAGTATCCGTAGCATCCCGAGTTGTTCCTGCTATGTCACTTACAAGCACTCTTTCTTCATTCAATAAGGCATTTATTAAACTACTTTTACCAACATTTGGTCTGCCAATAAAACAAAATTTAACTCGATTATCTTCAATTTCCTCATTTTCTTTAAAATCACGACATATTTCTTCTAGTAAAGTATCTATTCCTAAGTTATGAGTTGCACTTATTGGAAAAACAAGAGGAAAACCCAATTCATAATAATTATAAACATTATTGCTTCTTTTTTCATTATCCAGTTTATTCACTGCAACAATAACTTTTTTATTTGTTTTTACTAAAATATCTCTTATTTTTAAATCACTACTGCTAATTTCTTCTTTACCATCTACGACAAAAACTATTATGTCTGCTTCTTCAATAGCCAAGGTTGCTTGCATTAAAATATCTTTATTCCAATTATCGTTTCCTTCTTCTATTCCTCCTGTATCAATTAGTAAAAACGTCTTATTTTGATAATGGACATCTCCATAAATACGATCTCTAGTTACCCCAGGTGTATCCAAAACAATCGATTTATTTTCTTTAATCAATCGATTAAAAATAGTGGATTTTCCAACATTGGGTTTTCCTATTAAACAAACCGTTTGTTTCATCAAAAAGCACCCCTTTCTTAAAGATTAGATTAGGTTATTTTATCATACTTTAAGTTCGATCACAAGTTGAATTTATTTTTTCATCATTAAAATGAACATAAAAACGATTATATTTGATATATACAATTAATTCCATATCATCCATTCCTGAATTATCACGAGGGTCTAAAATGTAAGGAGCAATATTATTATCCTTTTTCAAATCTCCACTATTAATTAAATCCATAACTGTAATTTTTTTGCTGGAATTACCATCATAATTTTCAGTAAAACTTTCTTTACGATCTTCTCCATATAATCTAGCTGCTGTTTCAATTGAATCTATTTTTTTACAATACATATTCGTTTTTAATTTATTTGAAATCGAAATGGTACTTGGCACTGCAACGGCAATTAATATTGCTAAAATCACAATAACAGCAAGTAATTCTACCAATGTAAATCCTTTGTTATTTTTCATATATCTCACCCAATTTTAGTATACCACGATTCCATAAAATCTTAGTATAAGTTTTTTAATAAGTGTCAAATACTCTATTCCCAAATTTTTAATAAAAGTGTTTTCAATTCTAAAAAACGATCTTTTTGTCCGCTTTTAATGTGATAATCAATATTGCTGAGTTCTTTTAAAATGTTTTTTAAATCTTCTTCATAATAATAGTTTGCGTTCGTGATTGCTTTATTGATTTGCCAATCTTGCAAACCCAGTTTTTTCCCTATATCTGCTTTTCGATACCCATTTCTTAATAAAAACTCTACGCTGTACATAAGACGATATTCCCTTGCTAGTAACATAAGTAAACTAATTGGTTCTACTTTTAAAATATACAAATCCTCTAATATTTTTAATGCCAATTGACTATCTTTTTTTACTACGGCATCCAAAAACTTAAAATTATTATCCATGAGGGTTTTAGAAATTATTTCATAAACGTCGGCTTTTTCTATTTTTTTAGGGGTTTCATAATACAAAAAAATTTTTTGTAATTCATTAAATATTAAATCAAAATTATTTTGACAGGTAGTCAAAATATACTCAATTGTTTCTGTCTCTATTTTGAATTTATTTTGAAAAACCATATCTCTAACTTTATTTATTAAATCAAACTTATTAACAAGATCCGTAGCTTTTACTGGGTATTTTTGAGAAAATTCTTTATACACTTTTTTTCGAGCATCAACTTTTGAAGAACATGTAAAAATAATTGTAGTTAAAGGTATAGGATTTTTTATGTACTTTAAAAATAGTTCTATATCTTCTTCTTTTGATTTATTGCTTGTAAAAAAATTAGCATTGCGAACAATAATATATTTTTGTTCTTGAAACATCGAAACATAAGTTGCTTCTTCTATTACATCTTGTAATGTTGAAACACTTAAATCCATCGTTAAAACATTGTTATTCCCTTTAATAATTTTTTCTATTTCTTCTTCGATTAAACGAAAACTTTCACCATAAAACAAATACATTAAAAATCCTCCTTATAAAACTATCATACCATATTATTTAAAGGATATAAAAAGAAAAAAGAAGAAAATTTTCCTCTTTATCTATATAAACACTATCATAGTGTACTTTATTTTATGCTAAATTTTATCATAAGTGAAATTTTTTAGGGATTATGCGTAATGATCTTATAATAGTTTTGCGATAATTTAATTTCGATCGTTCCTTTTTGATCAGTTCTTAAAATAGTCGAATTTGCTAACGTATTTAAAACGCTTGCTTTGGGATGTCCATAGCGATTTTTTTGCCCAACGGATATAATACTGTATTTTGGAAGCATTGTATTTATAAACTCAGTACTTGAAGAAGTATCTGAACCGTGATGTCCAACCTTTAAAAAATCAACTTTAAAATGATAATTTTTTAAAAAATCTTTTTCCACATTTTTAGAGGCGTCCCCCATCAATAAAAATGTTTGATTATAAATGTTTATTCTAGTTAGAATACTATTCTCATTTTCATTATCATACTCTCTTAAAAAATAAGTTTTAAAATCAAAGCATTTAGAAGAATATTTGGTTACTTGCCGATAGGTTTCAATTAACTCTGCTTCTTTTTCCGTTAACGATCCATGGTTAATCATGACATTTTTAAAAAATATTTCTTTCCCAATTGCACTTGCATAACCAATATGATCCATATCTCCATGGGTAATCAATAATAAATCTATTTTTCTTATTCGAAGACTTTTCAAAAAAAGAATTATATTGTCACTTAATTTAAATTCTTTATTTTGAACTTGATAATCTTTTTTAGGATATGAAGTATTTCCCCCTGTATCAATTAGAATTACTTCTTTATTTTTTGGAGCTACAAATAATGTAGCATCCCCTTGCCCAACATCTAAAAAATAGACAGAATAACTTCTTTCTAATAAATTTTTATTATATAAAAAAATAAAAAAAAGAATGAAAAAAACAAATAAGCGTTTTAAATGAAATTTAAAACCTAATACTAAAAAAACATAGAGTAGTAAAACTTCCCATAATTGTATTTTTCCGATTATAATAGGACAAGCAAATGTTTGAAAAAAAGTGTTTAAATATCCTAAAATCCCAATACTTATTTGAAATAATGGTAAAAAAATAGGTATAAAAAAGGATAAAAAAGCAAGTGGAAAAACAATAGCGCTAATAAAAGGAACTAAAAGAATATTAGCCAAGATAGAAAATAAATTTACTTCATAACTTATATATATGGTAATAGGCATACTAAATAAAAAAGTAATTAGACTTATTAAAATAATTTTTTTAAATTTATTTTGTTTTTTTAATAAATCGCTGGTATAGATAAGAGAAAACGTAATGGTAAAGGTATACCAAAATCCAATATTATAGATATAAAAAGGATTATAAAGTAAAAGAAAAAAGGCTGTTAAAAATAAAATTTTTATTGGTGATAAATTAAATTGTCCTCTTTTGTTTATCTTTGTGAAACCCAAAAATAAAATAGCTCGTATAAATGAAATAGAAAATCCCGTCACAAATAAGTAAAAAAATAGAAACAAAAAAATAATGATTGTTTTATATTTTAATTTTTTTAATATTTTATTTAAAAAAAGATAAATAAAAGATAAATGCATTCCTGATAATGCAAATAAATGACCAACACCATTATTCATAATTTGATCATATTCTTTAGAATCAATAAAAGTCTTATCTCCAAGGATGAAAGCTCTTAAATAGGCATTATTGCCCAGTTTTTTTAATCGTTCATCTATTTTATTTTTTATTTGGTTTGCAAAAGAAATTGGAATATTTTGAATTTTTATTTTTGAAGCGGAAAAGCAATAATAAATTCTTTCATGATACAAATATTTTTTATAATCAAAAGTATTAGGAATGGTTGGATTCTTAATTTCTTGTTTTTCTCCGTACAATGTAATGGTAAGACCAATTTTTAAATTTTTTTCTAAATCTATTTTTTCCTCTTCACTTTTTAAATAATAAGTAGCTCTAATTTTTTCTTTATTTTTAACAAGCAACCGAACTTTATCTCCATCAATAGAATAAGATAAAATTTTAGCAGTGATCTTTTGGGTTTCATCGGGAATATGTGTTTTATAAGTAATAATTTGGGTAAAAAATAAAACATAGAAAAAAACAAAAGAAAAAAAACAGAAATAAAAGCTATTCGACTGTAATAGAATCTTTAATTTTTTCATAGATAGCTTCTCCAATTCCTGACACATTTTTAATTTCAGATATGTCTTTAAATGGTGTTTTAGTTCGATACTCAATTATATTGAGTGCTTTTGCTTCTCCAATTCCCGACAATGTCATTAATTCTTCCTTTGTAGCGGTATTTAAAGAAATTTTTTTATTCGTTACTATAGAAGATGGATTGCTATTTAAGGATGTAGTTTTATTTGCAGAAGTACTGGTTTTATTAGATACGGTTGTCTTTGTAGAGGAAGCAATTGTACTATTTAACTTTTTTACTTCACTTTTAGATAAAATAACAATCATATCTTCATCATTAAGTTTTTTACTTAAGTTAATATTATCTGTTGTGCCCTCGCTTTTAAGACCACCTGCTAATTTTATTAAATCGTTAATAATTGTGCCCTCTTCTACTTCATAAACTCCTGGATTCTTTACATAGCCTTTAAGATCTACTTTTATTTTAGGGGATTCTGTATTATCTTCCGTAGTAGATGCTTCTAAACAAGGTTCACAAGGTATTATTGGTTCTTTTTCATTAAAAAGAAAATACAAAGTAAAAAGATTGGTTATAAAAAGAAAAACAATTACAACAAAATAGACTAATTTTCCTTGTAGACACTTTTCTAAAAAAAACATAAAATTATCACCTCCTACTTTTATATATACACCATAAATTTGTAATTTCCTTTTTTTATATTTAATTAATGCAAAAAAAAAGATAATTTTTATAATAAAATTATCTTCTTTTCGTTTTTATAACTGAGCCATTTCTCTTTTAATTAAGTTTTCTTTATTTTCGATTGCAACTTCTTCTACAACAAAAAGCATCAATATCAGATTTAAAGTATAACTACCTCCATACGTTAAGAATGGAATAGGAACTCCCGTTAAAGGTATAAGTGCAAGTACACCCATTAAATTTATAATTAAATGTAATAAAATATAGGAAAAAGTCCCATAACATAAAACCATATTTCTAATATTCCCCCGTGCATTTTTGCCTATTTTTAAAATACGATATAAAAGGATAATATATCCTATTAATACAACAATACCTACAATTGCTCCTAACTCTTCTACTAATATTGGAAAAATAAAATCAGTATGAGCTTCGGGTAAATACAAATATTTTTGAGTAGAATTTCCCAGTCCTACCCCAAACAATCCACCATTATGAATGGCAATAAAACCATTGCACACCTGATATCCTGTATCTTCAGAATATCTTGAACAAGGATTTTTATACTGTAAACGAGAAAGTTGTTTTTCATTTAAAATACCTGTTCCAAATATCATTAAAGCTATACTAGCAAGAACAACTAATACTCCCATCGTTATAAATAATTTTAACTGATTTTTTTTATCAAAGGGAATCGTCATAAAAGTTAAAAAAGCTATACCCGCAATAATAATTGCACCACCTAAATCGGGTTGCATCGCAACAAGAACAAACATAATTCCTGCTAAAGCTAGTGGAATTAAATTATAATATAAATTCGTATTCTTCTTTTTCATACTATGGTCATAAAAAACAGCCATAAAGAAGATTAAAATCGTTTTGGCAAATTCCGATGGTTGAAGATTAAAAAATTTTAAATCATACCAACTTTGAGCATGATTTGTAATAATGCCTTTAAAAAATAAACCAACCAATGCTCCAATGATCCCTACAACCATAAAGGGAGTAAAAAACTCATACATCTTTGTTTTATGCCGTAGAATAAAAAATAATCCAATTATAAAAGCACCGACAACAACGATTAATTGACGAATAAAAAAATGATAAGTAGAAAATTTATAACGCAAAACAGCTGAAACAGAAGAGGCACTCAAAATCATAATAAGCCCAAGAATAGTAAAAATTATCATTAAAACAAACAAAGGAATGTCAATTTTAGCAAAGCGTTTTCTCATTTCTGTTCGTCACCTATTATTATAATATCATATTTTTTCTTATTTTTTAGAAAAATATAAAAAACTAGACACATCTAGGTATTTTTAAGTAGCAAAATTTAGAAAATAAAATAAACTATATTAGATACATAAAGGAGGTATAATGTATGTATTATTACGGAAATAACGGCTACTATAATGCTGGTTATGGTAGCGGATATGGTGCTCCTTGTTGTTCTAATACTGGCTATGCTGGATATACTTCTGGTTACGGTATCGGAGGCGCTATATGGATTGTCCTATTTATTCTTCTTATCATCATTATTGGTGCTGGATGGAATTGGGGCAACAATTATAACAACTAGGAAGTTTTATCTTCCTTTTTTTGTGATTTCTTGATACAATAAGGTTCGAAAGAAAGGGATTAATATGAAGTTGCCCGAAATAAAAATATTAGATGAAAAAGATAAAAGACTTCATGAACCAAGTCAAGAAATTTCTTTTCCTTTAAAAAAAGAAGATAAAAAAAATATAAAAGACATGCTTTTATATTTAAAAATGAGTCAAATAGATGAATATCGTGAGCAATATAATTTACGCGCTGGAATGGGACTTTCTTATATCCAAATTGGTATACCTAAAAGAATATTTGTTGTAGTTGATGAAGTGGAAGAAAATGTATTTGAAGACTATGTACTAATTAATCCCAAAATAATCAGCAATAGCGAAGAACTAATATATGTTGGTGAGGGAGAAGGATGTTTAAGTATAAATCGCGAAGTGGAAGGAATTGTACCAAGATACGCAAGAATTACCGTAGAAGCTTACGATGTAGAGGGAAATTTATTTACAATACGAGTTCGTGAAGAACTAGCTGTTGCTTTTCAACATGAAATAGATCATCTAAATGGCATTTTATTTGTAGATAAAATTGATTCTCAAAATCCATATAAAAATGCCGATAAAATGAGAGAAATTTAAAAAATCCCAAAAGGATTTTTTATTTTTTAAGATACATTTTCTAATTTTACACTTACTATTTTTGACACTCCTGATTCTTGCATCGTTATTCCATATAAATTATCTGCATATTCCATTGTTCTTTTTTTATGAGTAATCAAAATAAATTGACTATTTTCTTTGTATTCTTGTAAATATTTTCCAAAAGCATCGACATTGGCCTCATCTAAAGCAGCTTCCACTTCATCCAATACACAAAAAGGAATCGTTTTTACATTTAAAACCGCAAATAATAAGGAAATGGCTGTTAAAGTTTTTTCTCCTCCACTTAAAAGACCAATTGAATTTAATTTTTTTCCAGGAGGTTCAGCAATAATATCAACTCCAGTTTCTAAAATATTTTCAGGATCCGTTAGTTTTAATAATCCTACTCCGCCTTTAAATAGTTTTTTAAAGACTTTCTTAAATTCTTCATTAATTAAGTTAAATGTTTTACTAAAACGTTCAATCATAATAGTATCCATTTCATGAATAATATTCATTAAATTTTCACTAGCATTTTCCAAATCTTCTTTTTGAGTCGTTAAAAAATTATATCTTGTACTTACTCTTTCATATTCTTCTATTGCAAAAACGTTTACTTCCCCAAGACGAGCTATTTCTTCTTTTAAACTTGCTACTTTATTTTTAGCTATAGTAGCATCCAAATCTAAAACATAGGAAAGTTTAGCTTGCTCATAAGTTAAGTTATACTCTTCATTTAATGCTAAAAGTAAATTATCTAATCGAATATCCATTTTACCTATTGCAACTTCTTTAATTTTTAATTCGTTTTGCAATTTATTATAATGCGTATTTTTTTCACGATATTTCTTTTCTAAAATGTCTATTTCACTTGTTAAAGCTTCTTTTTCTTCTTTTAATTCATTTAAATTGTTTTCCGTGTTATTTTTTTTATTTTCTACTTTTGTTAATTCTTCCATTAATGATACAAGTTTTTCATCTAATCCACCATTTTTCATGGTAGAGGAACCATCTAATTCTTTTTGCAATTCAAATTTTTTGCTTATTTTTGCTTCTTTACTATTTCTTTTTTCTTTTAAAGCCTCTTCTTCCATTATCATTTTACGATTTAGCTCTTCTTCTTCTATATTTAGAGACTCTAATTCTTCTTCTTCTTTTTTTAATTCTATTTCTAATTTTTCTTTTTCTTTTTTAATTTTTTCTATTTCTTTTTTGGTATTTTCTAATTCCAATTTATCTTTTAAAATACTCGTATCATTTTTAAACGTACCACCTGTTAAAGATCCTCCTGTGTGCATAATTTCTCCATCTAAACTTACAATACGATACTTGTATTCTAGCTTTTTTCCAATAGTATTTAATGTATTTATATCTCTAACTACAAGTACATTTCCTAATTGATTTTTAATAATATTAGCAAATTTTTCATCAAAAGAAATTAAATCACTTGCAACACCTACAAAACCATCCACTTTGTCGACTTCTTTTAAAGTATTTTCAAAAATAGTTTTTTCTTTAATAATATTTAAAGGAAAAAAAGTTGCTCTTCCCAATTTATTTTCCTTTAAAAAAGAAATGCAATCTTTTGCTACCAGCTCATTTTCTACCACAATAAAATTAGTGCTAGAACCTAAAGCAATCTCAATTGCTTTTACATAGGTATCGGGAACTTCTATTAATTTCCCAATTGTATTATATACTCCTTTTAAACGAACATTATTTAATATATTTTTTACAGCATTGGGCATTTTTGCATCATTTAGAATACTATTTTCCAAAACATCTTTTTTACTTTCTAAAGAAAATAATGTACGTGTATACTCTTGTATTTTTTGTGATAAAGAACTTTTTTTTACTTTAAGAAGGCTTTCTTTCTCATTGTTTTCTTCTAATTTTCTTCTTGTTTTTTCAAGGGTTTCTTCCAAAGTTTGGCTTTCGTTTTCTAATAAATTGATAGATTTATCCAACTCTAAAATTTCTTCTTTTAATTGAATCATATTTTTTTCAATATCGCTCATCTTACCATCAAATTTTTTTCGCTCAGTATACATTACTTTTTCGTTTTGCAAATTTACAAAATGACTAGTAATTTCAAGTAAAATTTGATTCGTCTTAGAAATTTCTTCCTCTAAACGGATACTTTTTAATTTAAGAGTTTCAATACTACTTGCATCATTATTAGAAGAAGTATTTTCATTTAAAAGTTGTTCATTTAAAAGAGCTATTTCCTCTTTTAATTTTTGATATTCTTCATTTAAATGTGTAATTTCTTCTGTCATAGTGGCAATTTCTATATTCTTTAACTCTTCTTTTAAATTTAAATATTTTTGGGCATTTTCACTTTGTTGTTTTAAGGGAGACAAGTTATTTTGCAATTCTGAAATAATTAGATTTACTTTTTCAATATTTTCTTTTGTTTTTTCCAATTTTTTTAAACTTTTTTCTTTACGCTTTTTATATTTTAAAACACAAGCAGCCTCTTCAAAAATTACTCTTCTATCCATAGGTTTACTATTTATAATATTTTCTATACTTCCTTGACTAATAATGTTAAAAGCATCAACACTAGCACCCGTATCTAAAAACAAATCTGTAATATCTTGTAAGCGCATTTTAGCTCCATTTATAAAATATTCGCTTTCTCCACTGCGATATAAAACTCTTTTTACTTCTATGTCCGTTAAATCGCTTTTTAAATAATGGTCTGTATTGTCAAAAGTTAAAGAAACTTCAGCACGAGAAGCAGAATTTCTACTTTTTGAACCAGAAAAAATAATATCACTCATACCGTTTGATCCACGTAAACTTTTAATAGATTGTTCTCCTAAAACCCAACGAATTGCATCTACAATATTGGATTTTCCACTTCCATTTGGTCCAACAATACAAGTAATATTATTATCTAAGAGAATCTCCGTTTTGTCTGCAAACGACTTAAAACCATTTGCTTTAATACTTTTAAGATACATAATGTCCTCCTACTTACTTGCCTTTAAATAGGCATCTTTTGCAGCTCTTTGTTCTGCTTCTTTTTTACTACTCCCAATTCCTCTTCCATAAATCATACCATCAATATGAACTTCAACCGCAAAGGTTTTTTTATGGGCTGGTCCCTTTTCTTTAATTAAAACATATTCTAAACTTTTTTTATCTGTTTGTACCATTTCTTGCAATAGAGATTTATAGTCATATTTAAATTGAATATGTTTTTCTATATAAGGTACGATAAGTTCTAAGATAAATTTTTTAACAACAGAAAGGCCACACTCTAAATAGATTACCGCTAAAACACTTTCAAAAACATCGGCAATAATTGTTTTATTGATATCCTTTTCTTGTCCATGCCCTACATAAATATATTTTTCTAATTCTAAATCTTTAGCATAAGCATCTAAAGCTTCTTCACAAACATAACTAGCTCTTATTTTACTCATATCGCCTTCTTTATAAGAAGTATTTAAAAATAAATATTCACTGGTTACAAGTTCCAATACTGCATCCCCTAAAAACTCTAAACGTTCATAATTATCGACATTATGTTCATTCGAAAAAGAACTATGCGTTAAAGCCGTTTTTAATAGTTTTTCATCTTTTATTATAATTCCAAAGGATTTTAATTTTTCTATCATTTGTAACACATCCTCTAAAGTCTTCTTAAATATTATAACACGTTGCTCCCTCTTTTGTAAAAAAGAAACAAAATTTAAGACTTTGGTTCTTCTTTATTATAATCAAAGACATCAAAAAGATTATAACAATAAATCTATTTTACATCAAAGAAAAATTGTAGTAAAATGAACGTGGTGAGTCTAAAATGAAAAAACTTTGTATTTTTCTCATCAATTGTTACCAAATCTTACCGCTTGCATCTCATCATCTTTGTCGTTTTACACCAACGTGTAGCGAATATATGAAAATTGCAATCGAACGATTTGGTGTTTTAAAAGGAATAAAATTAGGGGTCAAAAGAATTTTAAAGTGTCATCCAAAGGGTAGTTTTGGATACGATGCCGTCCCCGAGAAGGAGAATTTATGAAAAAAAGAATTTTAAAAATAATTTTAATGGGCCTTGTTTTTTTCACTACAGCTTGTGGAAATAATAAAAGTGATGGATTAAATGTATTAACTACTATCTATCCTATTTCCTTTATAGCGGAGCAAGTTTACCAAGATGGTTCTATTCTAAGTATTTATCCAAATGGTGCTGATATTTCAAATTATAACTTAACTAACAAACAAGTTAAACAATATAGTAAAAACGATATTTTTATTTATAATGGCTTGTCAAATGAACAAACTGTTGCCAAAAATTTAATAAATAGTAATCATAAATTGTATATTATTGATGTTGCTTATGGACTTACCTATGAAAATGGTTTAGAAGAACTTTGGTTAAGTCCAAACTACTACTTAATGCTTGCTAAAACTATAAAAGACAATTTAAAAGATTTTGTAAGTAGCAAATACGCAAAAGAAGAACTGGAAAAAAAATATGAAGCTTTAGCTGAAAAATTATCAATTATGGATGCTGAATTAAGAACAGTTGCTAAGAGTGCTAATGAATTAAATAAAGGTACAATTGTTGCTTCATCAAATATGTTTAAATATTTAAAAAATTATGGTTTTAATGTCATTTCATTAGAAGAAGAAACAAATTTAAATTCAATTCTTAATAACTTTAAAGATAAAACCTATTCCACTGTTTTTATGAAAGACACGGAAGAAAAAAGTGAAGCTATTAAAGAACTGGAAAAAAATGGAGCTAAAGTGATTAAAGTAAATACCATGGAAACATTAACCATTGAAGAAAAAGAAAACAATGACACCTATTTTACTATTATGAATGAATACATGGAAAATATTAAAAATGCAACTTTAGGAGATTAAATCTCTTTTTTCTTTTTAAAATCATTATTTATATAGAGATTCGAGGTACAAAATGAAAAATTTAAAAAAAACATTAGAAATGCTTAAATACAATCAAAAAACTTTAATTCAATTTGAATTCTTTTATAAAATTATTTCTTCTTTGCTTTTTATTCCCCTATTCTTATGGATATTTAATTTCACAATGAAAATTGCAGGGTTTTCCTACTTAACGTTAGAAAACATCTTGGCTTTTTTATTAAACCCTTTTTCCCTTTTTATGATTTTATTACTTATTATGTTCATGACTTTATATGCATTATTTGATATAAGTGCACTAATTATTATTCTAGATTGTTCCTATCAAAAACAGAAAATAACCGTTAAACAAGCCATTTTCACTTCTTTAACTAAAATTAAAAAAGTATTTTCTTTTAAAAATATTTTAATTGCTTTTCTTATCTTATTTTTAATTCCTTTTTTAAATTTAGGAATTTCTTCTAGTTTTATTTCGACAATAAAAGTTCCAGAATTTATTATGGATTTTATAATAAACAATAAAATACTTTTTATTTTATATATTTTGGTAATCTGTATTTTATCTTTAATATTACTTAAATGGATTTATGCTTTACATTATTTCATTTTAGAAGGCGAAAATTTTAAAGAAGCTAGAAAAAAAAGCAGTCTTTTAAGTAAAAAAAATAAAGTGAAAGATTTTCTAGTTATTCTATGTACCCAAATTATTACAACACTTTTTTACATTTTGTTTATCTTTATAGGAATTCTCTTAATCTTATGGATTAATAAAATTTTTAACCATATTGAATTTTTTAGAAACTTTACAATTACAATTATCTGGGTTTTTATAGCTTTCTCTTTTCTTGCCTTTACACTTTTATCTACTCCTATTAGTTACGCATCTATTAGTAGTTTATATTATATTCATAAAATTAACAAAAAGGAAAAAATAAAAAAAATTATTATAAAGTCAAATGAAGAAAAAGAAAAAAAGAGTCATACTTTATTTAAAATAGCCTTTATTGTAATCACTCTTTTTAGTGGAACTATGCTTACTTATTCAATTTATAATGGGAATTTCCATTTTAATATTGAACATATGAGAGCCACTGAAGTTACAGCGCATCGTGGAGCCTCTGCATATTTTCCAGAAAATACTCTTGTTGCTTTTTTTGGTGCTAAAGACTTAGGAGCTGATTGGATTGAATTAGATGTCCAACAAACCAACGACAAAAAGCTTATCGTTTTACACGATACCAATTTAAAAAGAACAACAGGAGTAAATCAAAACACATGGGAAATGGATTACGAAACTATTCAAAAATTAGATGCTGGAAGTTTCTTTAGTGAAGAATTTAAAGGAGAAAAAATTCCTTTATTAGAAGATGTGTTATCTTTTGCTAAAAAAAACAATATGAAACTCAATATTGAATTAAAGCCAACAGGCCATGAAACAAATTTTGAACAAGACGTAATCGATTTAATAAAAAAGTATAATTATAAAGAAAACTGTGTTGTTACTTCTCAAAATTATGAAGTTCTAAAAAACGTTAAAAATTATGATTCAAGTATACATACTGTTTATGTTATGAGTCTTGCCTATGGTGATTTAACAAAACTTACCTATGCAGATCATTTTAGTATAGAAGCTTCTAGTATTAATCAAAGTCTTGTTAACAAAATTCATAATTCTGGAAAAGAACTTTATGCATGGACAATAAATACGGAAGAAAATATGCAAAAAATGATTGATTTAGGTGTAGACAATATTATCACTGATAATATTACTTTAGCAAAAGATACAATTGCTAAAAGTAAAACAAGTAATATTATTCAAGAATACATCCATTTAATTGAAAAATGGTTTTAAAAAGAATAGAAGTTTATAATAGATACAATATAAACTTCTTTTTTGGCATATAAAAATTAGTTATTGACTATAATAAAAATATATAATAAAATGGACATGTGGTCTAATGGAGTAGTACTCAAGAGGCTGAAGAGGTGCCCCTGCTAAGGGTATAGGTCGGGTAACTGGCGCGAGAGTTCAAATCTCTCCTACTCCGCCATTTAAGAAATGAAAAAGATTTTGGAAATTCAAAATCTTTTTTTATTTCTTTATTTTTTTCTATTCTCATTTTTAATGGCAAATTGATTTAATACTTTTTTCTTCAATCGATAAGACATATATATAAAGAACAAACCAATTAATAACATAGGAATACTAGCTAAATAATCTGTCCACTGTAAATTTTTAATATGACTTAAAAATAAATAAAGACCATACAAAATTAATAAAAAACCTATCAAATTTAATCTCATTAATCGCATCGTCATACTCTTGCCAACATCCGTTTTTTTATATAAGCTAGCTAACTCTTTTTTTTCTTTTCTATTCATTCTTTCATATTTTGTTTTCAAATTCCTCACAACCTTATGGGAAAATTATAGCACAAAAATTTAGTATTCACAAATTTGAGAAAGTAATAATCAATTTTTACTTATTTTCTTTTTAACTGACATACGTTATAATAAAGAAGAAAAGAGGGATTTTTTTGACATTTGATAGTATTAAAAAAATGGGAACAGTTCATATGATTGGTATTGGTGGCGTCAGTATGAGCGGTATTGCTGAACTTCTAAATGACTACCAAATTTTAGTAACAGGAAGTGATTTAAAAGAAAGTGATAATACTCGTCATTTAAAAGAATTAGGTTTAAAAATCGTTATTGGTTCAAATAAGGAATTGGTTAAACAAGCTGACGTAATTGTTTACACAGCAGCTATTCCTAAAACTGATATAGAATTTGTTTATGCAAAAGAATTAGGAAAAAAACTAATGGAACGTAGTGAATTTTTAGGAGAAATAACCAAATGTTTTCAAGAATGTATTTGTATTAGTGGAACACATGGAAAAACAACAACAACTTCTATGCTATCTATGGTATTTTTAGAGGCCCAATTGGATCCTACTATTGAGGTAGGAGCTTATTTAAAACCAATAAAAGGTAATAATAGAACAGGTCATAGTCCCTATTTTATTCTAGAAGCTTGTGAATATGTTGAATCTTTTTTAAAGTTTCACCCCCATACTGAAATTATTTTAAATATTGATAATGACCATCTAGATTACTTTAAAAATATTGAAAATATTAAGAAAGCTTTTTTAAAATTTACAAATAATTTAGATGAAACAGGTACTATTATTGCTAATTTAGATGATATAAATACAAAAGAAGTAGTAAAGAAAGTCAATCATTTCGTTATTACTTATGGAATTCAAGAAAATGCTAATTTTAATGCCCGAAATATAAAAATGGATGATTATGGTTTTCCAACGTTTGATTGTTACAAAAATAACACATACTATGATACATATACTTTAAAAGTACATGGGCAACATAATATTTTAAATGCTTTGGCAACTATTGCTACAAGTGATTTATATAAAATTAATAAACTTTTTATAAAAAAGGCTTTAGAAACTTTTACAGGTGCAAATCGTCGTTTTGAACTAATCGGTTCTTATAAAGGGATTCCTATTTATGATGATTATGCTCACCATCCTACAGAAATAAAAACAACTTATCTTTGTGCAAAAGAAATACCTCATCATGAAACTTGGGCTGTATTTGAACCTCATACTTATTCAAGAACAAAAGACCATTTAGAAGAATTTGCCCATATTTTAAAACAATTCGATCATGTTATTCTTTCTCCTATTTATGCAGCTAGAGAAACAAACACGGGTGAAGTTTCATCTAAAGATATAGTAAATTTAATAAAAAAAGAAAACAAAAACGTATGCTTTTTAGAAAATTATGAAAAAATAGAAGAATATTTAAAAGAAAATGTACAAAAAAATGATATTATTATCCTCATTGGAGCTGGTACAATTAATCAAGTTGGTTATGCTTTAATAAAGGACAATCAAGAAATATAAAAAACATTTTTTATTTGCTAATTATTTTTAACTTACCTTGAATTTCACTTTCGATAAAAAATATATCATTTTTTTACACTTTTTTTAAATTTATGTTATAATAAATTAGCAAGTAGAAAATGTCTCCTTAGCTCAGTTGGTAGAGCAACTGACTCTTAATCAGTGGGTCTAGGGTTCGAATCCCTAAGGGGACACCAGTTGATTGATACTCGGAAAACTCGAGTAAAAATAGAAAACGTACTTGATAAAAGTGCGTTTTTATGTTATTATGAATATGTCAAGGGAACTTGCATAAAATAAAAAAGGGAATACTTAACAACGCGATGTTGAGTACTCGCCAATATATTGGTTAGCACTTAATCTTGTTAGATTGAGTGCTTTTCTTTTACGTAGTTTACTATATTACAAAAGTAAAAAGTAAGGCTATTAGTAAAAAGATAATTAGAATAAGAAATAAGATTAAAAAATCTTTTTTAGACATACTATCAGCCTCCTTCCTTTTAGAAGTCGGCAAGCACTCAACTGTCAAATATTCCTATAAAAATTATATCAAACATTTGTTTTAGACACAATACTTTTATATTAAATTTCGACATTTTAGAAAACACACTTGCATATTGTCGAAACTATATGCGTGTTAAAAAAGAAAATAGTTGTCATACGTCTTTCTTTAGGGCATCAGTTGATTGATACTCGGACTTTTTAAATTATTTGATAAGTTCGAGTTTTATTATTCAATAATTTATGATAAAATGATTTTAGTAATTAAGGGGGAAAAAATATGAATAATGAAATAATAAAATCAGAGATTAATGTAAATAACAATAAAATTAATGTAATGAGAATAGGAAATAAAGAATATATTTCTCTTACGGATTTAGCTAGATATGCAGATGAAGATGATCCAAGATACCCTATTCAAAACTGGATGCGTAATAAAGATGTTATTGCTTATTTAGGATTGTGGGGAAAAACTTCAAAGGTGTCGAATTCGACGCGTTTAAAAATGAAGCAGGTAGTAATAAATTTAAAATATCACCTCAAAAATGGATTAAAGAAACCAATGCAATCGGAATAATATCCAAATCAGGCAATAATGGAGGAACTTATGCTTGCAGTGATATAGCATTAGAATTTGCAAGTTGGCTATCTCCAGAATTTAAATTGTATGTTATCCAAGAATTTGAAAGATTAAAAAAGTATGAAGCATACCAATATAAAGTTGATTGGACAGCTAGTAGAATGCTTTCCAAATCTAATTATCATATTCATACCGATTCAATTAAAGAAAATATTATTCCTAAATTAACTGAAAAACAAAAACAATATGTGTATGCTGAAGAAGCTGACGTTTTAAATGTTGCTTTATTTGGGATGACTGCAAAAGAATGGCGAGATAAAAATCCTAATATTGAAGGAAATATTCGAGATTATACGGATTTAAAACATTTACTTATTTTATGTAATTTAGAAAATACAAATGCTGAACTTATTAACGATGGTATACCACAAAGAGAAAGACTAGTAAAACTTAATAATTCAGCTATTAGGCAAATGAAAATTTTAGAAAATGATAAGTCTATAAAAGAATTAGAAAACTTAAATAAAAAATTAATAGATACTAAATAGTTTCGTCAATTTAAAAAACATACTTGTATATTGTCAAAGACAATATACATTAAAATAAAAAGAAGGTAAATTATGAATATAAACGAATTAAATAATTTAATACAAATCGAAAAAATAAATGGCAATATTTCAGTAAAACAAATAAGTGATGGACATCATACGTTTGAAGACTTATATAAAAATAGATTGATTTTATTTTGTGTTTTATGTAATAGTAATCCTAATATATCTTGGAAATAAAAAAAACATTTTGATGAAGAAAATGACCCAATGTTTAATGGAGATTTTATTGCAGGAATTAATACACCAGAAGGAATTGCAACTTACCACTTTAAATTAGAATTCTGGAATTTATTTCAAATTCCAGAAATTGAAAAAGCACCAAGCTATGATAATTATGATAATGCTACTGTTTTGAAAAGAATTTATTCTTTATCAAAAAAAATATAAATAGAAGGTTGTCATACTCCTTTCTGATTGATTGAAATACTCGAACTTTTCAAGCAAATATAGAAAAGCGTACTTGATGTAAGTGTATTTTTATGTTAAGATGTATTTAACAAAGAGATTTGCATAAAATAAAAATGGGAACATTCAGTTTTTCCAAGTTGAATGTCTACTCACTATATTGTGTTAGATACTTATTCTAGCGAATGAGTGTCATTTTTTTATAACTACTATCATAATGATAAGGAGAAATAAAATGATAGTAATGAGCTTGAGAACTTTTAAAATAAAAAGGTTGTTATGTACTTTCTTTTAGGTTCCAGAGTGATTTGAAACGACTATAAAAGAGTCGCTTTTTTATTTTATTATTCCAAAAGAAAAGTATTGAAAAAAGCATCAATAAATGCTATTGTATGTTAAAAATTTCTCATAAGAAAGGCGATTATTATGGATTTCGAGCATATTTTGCAATTGGCTATAGAAAAATGTGATGGTAAATATGTAGAAGAACTTGCTAGAAATTTTTACATTCTCTACCCCTTTACTACCGAAAATATTGATGGTTATATCAAAAAATTTCATTTAAAAGATAAATCTTTATTAACGGTGGGTTCTTCTTTTGATCAAGTATTAAACGCTGCCCTATTTGATTGTAAAGATATTACCTTACTCGATATTTGTCCTTTTACAAAATATTATGCCTATTTAAAAATGGCGAGTTTACTCGAATTAAATAGAGACGAATTTTTTCGTTTCCTGCGTTATAAAAATTACCCAAAAACTTTTAAAGATAACCCCCTACTTTACAATAAAGAGGATTATCAAAAAATTGTAAAAACCTTATGTTTACTTGATTACGAATCTTACTTATTTTGGGATGAACTCCTACAAAATTATGAGCCAAAAACTATCCGAAATGAATTATTTTATAGTTATGAAGAAGATAAACAAAGAGTAATGGAAACTATTAATCCTTATTTAAGAATTGACTACAACTATGAAGAGACAAAAAAGAAAATTAAAAAAGTAAAACTAGAAATTATACAAGCAGATTTATTTAAAGTAAGACTTACACGTTCTTTTGATACGATATGGTTATCGAATATTGGAACTCATTTAATGCACCATGATAAAATTATGGAAATGATTGAAAAAATGAGTGTTTATTTAAATGAAAATGGTAAAATGCTCATGAGTTACTTATATAATACCGATGAAGCTTATCGTACAAAATACTGTCCTATTTATGATTTTCGTGTTACATTTGAAGAATTAAAAGAATATAATCCAGAATTAATTTCTTTTATTGGTATGCATAGTATTGTATTTAATGATGATCGTACTAAAGATTCTATTCTTGTTTACGAAAAAAAGAAATGTTAAAATAGAAATGGTGATGTAAAATGGAAAAAATGCCCCCTATTGCCAAAATATACGAAGCTTATACTTGTATTGCTGATAAAAGAGTTCAATTAGAAGAAAACAGAGCTTTTGTTACCTCTTCTGATGGCAAAAAGAAATACAATGTTTCATGGAAAGAAAATATTTATGTTTCGAATGATAATGCTTCTTTTTGGCAAGGTTATCCAGGATACCCTGTAATTGCCGTTTTAATATTACAACATAAATTACCTTTTAAAGAAAATATTATTTCTTTATTTAAAAATATAAATTGGCATGCTTTAAATGAAAAATATAAAAGAAATTATGATAAAGTTATTGATGAAGTATTAAATAATATAGATTATGATAAAAATGAGATAAAAATGGAAACAAAAAAAATTTATGAAAATTTAAAAAATTTAAATCTAGAAATAAAAAGAAAACTATAATAGTAAAAAAATTTCCATTTTTACATAGAATATAATAAAAAAGACTTGCAATATGTCATAAAATAGGATAAAATTAAATAGTCATTGCAAAATGGGCTTGTAGCTCAGCTGGTTAGAGCGCACGCCTGATAAGCGTGAGGTCGGAGGTTCAAGTCCCCCCAGGCCCACCATTTTGTTTTTGGCCAGTTGGTGAAGTGGCTTAACACACTGCCCTTTCACGGCAGCATTCACGAGTTCGAATCTCGTACTGGTCACCATTTAATCAATAAACTCCACCTAAAAGTGGAGTTTTAAAATACAAATTTATATTAAATATTTTTACTTATAATTATCTCATAGTTGGAGGATATTATGGAACAATATAATTTAACATTAAAAGATATGCATTCTAATTATTTTCATTTTACTAAAAAAAGCAATTTAAAATCTATAGTCGAAAAAGGATTAGTGCCAAAAATTTCATTTCATGCACAATCTCTTGAAAATACTAAAAAGGTATTTTTTGTAGAAGGACTTGATAACTTATTAATTTTATTTGATTGTTGGATAAATGTATGTAAAAAATATCCTCTTATTCCTGGAATGTTTAATTTAGGAACAAAAATTATGAAATATAATTGGTTCCCCCAAAAAATCATTAATGGATATTTTAAATATACAGAATATAATAAAATACATAAACTTATTGCCTATAAATATTTTGATAGATTCTTAAAAAAATATGTATTATTAAATTTAGAAATTAAAGAAAAAATGGATTTTGATTTTAATGATATTGATCAAATTAAAGCTAAAGGTTATAAAAAAGAATACTTAATCCAAGGAGGTTATTCATTAGAGTACTCCGATTTAAAATCTATAAAAATGGATAAATGGAACTTACACACATTTTCTAATCACGGAGTCGATGCTTCAAAATTAAAAATTTGTTCTATCAATAATTCTATTAAAATGATGGACATACTAAATTTTGCACTTAAAAACTCAAATTTAAATATTAAAAAAGTTTGTCCTATACTTTGGCAATATTTAAGAAATAGAAAATTAATTTAATAAAGTTTTTTGTAATCAAATACTTTGAATAAGTATTTTTCTTTGGCATAAAAATTAGTATGGGAAATAATAGTAAAGATAGTGAAACTTTAGAAGAACTACGTATAGAAGATTACATATGGCTTATTTATATTTTTTTGGCTATTTTTGCTATTGTTTCCAATCATTATGAAAGAAATTATTTACAAAAACATAATAAGCAAGATGAAAGCCTATTTCGGACAATTAATTCGGAAATCTTTATTATTTCTTTTTTTATTTATCTTTATTTTGTCTATATTAATTATAAACATTTAAAAGAACTATCTTTAAATGCCACTAAAAAAGATTATCTATTTAGTAATCTTGGTTTAATTGCTTCTATTTTTTTCTTAATTGGTGGAGGTATTTCGTTGTATATTAGTTTATATGGAGCTGATGAAGATGCTGTTTCTCTAGACTTCTTTTAAGGAATAGTATAAATGATGTTGTTCTAAAGTTATGTTTTTTAATGTTGCAAGTTCAGATACACTAACAACTTGATAACCTCTTACATATAATTCAGGTAACAATTCTTCTACTGCTTCTACAGTGGTATCATAGGAATCATGCATTAAAATAATATCACCATCATCGATATCTTTTAAAACAGCATTTACAATTTTATCTTTATCTCTGTGCAACCAATCTTCTGTATCAAGATTCCAATTAATAAAAATTGTATCAAGATTTGATTTAATTTGAGAAGTTATATTTCCATAAGGTGGTCTTGTATATAAAAGATCTTTTCCAGTAATACTTTTATAAATTTCACGTGTCTTTTTTTCACCTTGAATAACATCATTTAAACGCATTCTTTTCATATTTTGATGACTATATGAATGACTACCAATTTCATTTCCTTTATTTAAAACATTTAAAATTGTATCACGACCCGATTCCATACGATTTCCTACCATAAAAAATGTTGCATGCGCTTTATTTTCTTCTAAAATATTTAAAAGACGATTAGTTTTTTCTCCATTTGGACCATCATCAAAAGTTAAAGCAACTGTCTTTTTATTCTTATTATAATGATAGCCATTTTCATTTTCATACTTATTATCTAAAGCAAGAGTAAAATCTAGGTAATCTTTTACTTCATTATAGTTTACATGTAATAATAATTGGTCTTCTATTTTTGGTTCTACACTATCCCCTTTATAATAGATAATTAATTCATTTTCTAAAAGTTCAACATCCAAAATTTGTTCTTCTCCCTCTAAATTACTAGCAATAAATTTAGGATATTTTAAATACAATAATTCTTTTATTTTATTAAAAAACTCTGTTTTTTTGTCTTCTTTAACATAATTTAAAATAGTTGTTTCTTCCCCTGTTTTTATATCAACAACAAAATGTGTCATGATTTCATCTTTTTTAAAAGAAAGATAAACAAATTTTTCATAAGAAGTATTATTAATTAATTCTTTATCACGATTTTCTTCTAATAAAGCATTAACTTTATTCTCAGCTTTATTTTCATCAAAGAGGGTTATAGAATTATTTTCTATGCTATTTCTAATATTTTCATATTTAGAATAATAAATAAAACATGGAATAATAAATACCAATAAAATTATAGACAATGCCTTATAATCCACTTTTTTCATTTTACATCACATTATATAGTATAACAAAAAATAATGCTTTTACGCATTATTTTTGATTCTTTCTTTTAAAACTTCTTACATATTCTTCATTAATTTCGTCATAACCTTTATAGACATTTGAGCCTTTGTAGTATTTTTCAGGAATTAAATTTAAATATCTTTCAATTTCAAAATGGATGGTGACATCATCTAGATTGAAATTATTAGGATCTGTATAGATAGGAATATCTCTTTGTTGCATTTCACTTTTTATATTTGAAACAATTTCATAAGTATCTACATTAATTAAATATCGTATTTTATCTGTAAGATTTGAGTAGTCACCTGTTACTACCTCTTCAACTAATAAAGTATTTTTTCCGAAATCCAATCTTTTATCATTATAAACACGTTTGTATCTTTTGGATAATTGCTTCAAATTATATAACTTACAAGAATAACCATCGGTATCCACTATAAAAGTATGTTCTCCAACTCGTATGTCATCAATACAACAACTATCCGTTTCAAAACTCTTTTGTAATTCTACATAATTTCGATATTCACAAAGTGTATAATCGTTTAATTTAGCACATTTATCATCATCACATTCTCCAATTACAAAATGTGTTTGATTTTCTAAATTTATTTGTATAACATAATCTGGACATTGATTCGAAATATACACAATTGCTCCATCACTTAATCGTTGTATGGCAACTTTTTTTAATGCATCAATAGCTATTATTTTATATTTTTTTGCATCATATACGATTGGAATTGTTTTAGTTCCACGAATTTCAATACTTTCTTTTATCATTTTCAAAACCTCCTAAAATTATTATACAATACTTTAAAATTAAAAGTAAAGTTAATTCATGACTCTTTTAAACATAATTCAATTGAAAAAGTAAATTGCGTTCAAAGACAAAGAAGTGAAACTTAGTCTTTCATCAAATTTAGTCAAGGA
>CANRBV010000003.1 GCA_947628965.1 uncultured Bacilli bacterium
GAGCCGAATGCTCTAACGGGGCACGTTCGGAACTGTGAGGGTTGTATGGAGTAATCTATACTTCTACTCGATTGTATAAGTAAATTTTTTATAAAAATATCAATTTACTATTCAATAAATATCAAAAATATGTTATATTATTATTAGCAACGGAAGATTATATAATTTCTTTCGTTATTGGAAAAGAGTTGTAGATAACTACGACACTCGCTCCAAAAGGTAAAATCGTCGCACCAAGCGATGTTAATGATTAAATCAACGCAAGTTGATTTTTTTGTTGCTATTGCAAAGAAAGGGTGTGATGTGGTATGATTAAAATCGTAAAAAAGAAAATCAATATGAGTGATGAACTCAAAGCCAAAATTAAATGGTCTTGCAATTTTAGTAAGCAAAAGTATGAAATATATGAAGGTTGCTTACGAATCGTGGAACATACGAATTTAGCGTATGTAGAGCCACACAAAGTTATTATTGGAGGTAAATTATATTTATTCTTCAATGATCAGAAACATTTTTATATAGGGAATTTAAAGAATAAAATTCCATTGTCTGAATTATCAGAGTACATAGCAAGGCATTAATGATGGAGAGTTACATACTCCCACAATATTGATTGTTTTTGTCGTTCAAATAATCAATATAAGGTGTCCTTGTTGTGTGACACCTTTTTTGGTGCCCTTCACTATTCAAAAAGAGAAAGGAGAATGATAATTATGGATAATGAAAGTTGCATTGCAGGCGTTTATATTCGTGTTTCAACGGAAGATCAAGCACGAGAAGGATTTTCTTTAGGAGAACAAAAAGAAAAGCTATTACAACTTTGTTCTTATAAAGGATATAAAGTTTTTAAAGTTTATGAAGATGCAGGAATATCAGCAAAAGATATGGAACATCGCCCTGCTTTTCAAGAAATGTTAGCAGATATGAAGAAAAGTAAAATTAACTATATTGTTGCTTACAAATTAGATAGAGTCACTCGTTCTGTTCGTGACTTAGAAGAACTAATTTCTCAACTTGAAAAGCACAATTGTTATTTAGTATGTGATAGAGATGATGTTAATACTTCTACTGCTAATGGAAGATTTTTTGTAAGAATGCTAACAGTTTTATCTCAATTAGAAATTGAAATTGTATCAGAAAGAACAAAATTTGGATTAAATGGAGCGATAAAATCAGGTCATATTCCAGGACAAAGACCATTTGGTTATATGAAATCAGAAGATAAGAAAATGATTGTTGATAATGCTACAAAACCTTATGTAGAAAAGATATTTGATATGTATTTAGAAGGAAAAAGTTTTCAAGCAATTGCTAATTACTTTAATGAAAATAATATTTATCCTAAAAAGAAATGGAAAGATACAACAATTCAAAAAATTATTGATAATAAAATCTATATGGGTGATTATGAACAATGGAAACGAATTGGCAAAAAAGAAAATTTACAACCAATTGTTTATATGAATGTTGTTGAGCCAATTATATCTCGTGCTAAATGGGAAGATTGCCAAAGACAAAAAGAAATAAATCAAAGGACTTATACAAGAGATAGAATTTATACTTTCTTTCAAAGACTTAAATGCCCTAATTGTGGTCGTATTATGAAATGCAAAGGCTCTGGTGGTAAGAAAAGAAAGTATATGTATTATACTTGTGAACATTGCCACATTAACTTTAATGAAGATTATGTTGAAAGATTATTAAAAGATTTTATTTATGATTTACTAGAATATGATATGGCAGTCAAAAAGTTTTTCTTACCTATTTTAGAGGACAAATCAAATAATTTGGATACAACAACCATTGATAAAGAAATAAAAGATTTAGAAAAACAAAGAGATAGAATTAAAAATGCTTATATCAAGGGTATTGTAGAAATGGAAGATTTTAAAGAAGATTATAAGCTGATTGAAGATAAACTTGCTAATCTTGAAAGTAAAAAATTAGAATTAGTTAATCTTGAAACTTTTCACTACTCCCCTCACGAACTACTTGCAGAAAGAGATGTAGAAAGAGAAAAAATGATAAGACTTGATACCTTAAATACCTTGTTAAAAAGTAAATGGAATAGTATGGAAAAGTTTGAAAAACAAGAATTTATATCTAAATTTATTGATACTATTGAGATTAAAAAAGATGATAAAGGTAATTATTTACTTGAAAAAATCAACTTTAGAAAAGGCTTTATTAAAGAATTAATTAAATTTTATGAAGCAGGAATATTTGATGTTGCTATACCTGTAATGGTAGGAAATGAAGAACAATATATTAAAGGTGGCAGAATGACACAAGAACAACTAGATAAATATTTAAATAAAATGAACGACTATTTTGAAACGTCTTTCTATGAAATGTATGAATCAAGTGATAGCAAAGATGATGAAATAATTTATGAATATACACCAAAATATAATGAAAAAATTGTTAGGTTTGTTGCTATTTCTAGTGATAGTGAATTTCCTATTTCAAAAGAAAGTATTAAAGAAAAATACGGAATTGTAAGTTATAAAAAAGAAAGGATTTGATAAATTATGAATATAAAATATAAAAAAATTGGAGATTATTTATTACCAAATTTAGTAATAGATACTCAAAATAATAAACAAATTGGAAAGTATGGATATTTAAGATTAAACTATATTAAGCAAAATAAAAAGGCATTATATCAAACATTATTAATGAAAAATGAACTAACTAATCATCTTTTTTCAGTTAGTAATGAATGTGAAGAAAGATTAAAAACTTTAATGGATAATTATATAAAAAGTGATGGAAGACTATCTGAAAAAAATAAAGAAAATAATCAAATTGAATGGGTAAAATTGATGAATAATTATAAGCTAATTGCTGAAGAAATTATCTTAAAGGAGATTGTCTATGTTTAATTTTTCTCATAAGCGAGCAACGTGTCGGTACTCCCACCACATTATTTTGAAAGGCTAAACCTTAACTATGGCAACAACATCAATTTGGAGTATTAAAAATAATTTAAAGCAATCTATAAATTATATCATCAATCCAGAAAAAACTATCAACGAAGATTATGGGAAAATAGGAAATTATAATTATCTTGAACTTGATAAAGAATACAATTTTAAGTTAGAAAAAACTCACTATGTAAGTTGTCTAAATTGTGATGAAGATGATCCATATAGTGATATGGTATTTACAAAAGATATTTTTGGCAAGAAAGATGGAATTCTTGCTTATCATGGATATCAATCTTTTAAGGAAGGAGAAGTAACTGCAGACCTTGCTCACGAAATTGGAGTTAAGTTTGCAGAAGAAATGTTTAAAGATTATGAAGTGGTTGTAGCAACTCATCAAAATACAAATCATATTCACAACCATTTCATAATCAACTCCGTTTCATTTAAAAATGGAAAGAAATACAATAACAATAGAACAAATCTAGCAAAGCTAAGACATATATCAGATTCTTTGTGTGCAGAATATGGATTAAATGTTTTAGATGAAGATATAGGCTATAAAAGTACCTTTAATCATAAAGTAATTGATAATGATTATTATAAAACTTTAAAGGAAGATTTAGATAATGTAATAAGTTATTCAGTTACTCTTAGACAAGTAATGGATAGAATGAAATTATTAGGATATAAAACTTATTCTCGTAATAATGTCATAACTATTTATAGAGATAATTGCGATAAAGTACGAATTGAAAAAGTATTTGGTAATGAATATTCAAAAGAGAGAATAAATGAACGACTATATTTATCAAGACAAATTGTATTTAAACCTATGTCACATAAATCTATATTTGAAGAATATTCTAAAAACAACAAGACTCATAAAGGTATCTATGGCCTATATTTATACTATTGTTATTTACTAGGAGTATTTCCAAAGAATCATCCAAAACAATATCTTCCTTATTCTATAAGACAAGAAATAAAAAAGCTAGATGAATTTTCTGAACAAGTTAGATTTATGGCTAATAATAAAATTGAAACAATAGAAGACTTGGAAGTTTTCTCTAAAAACAACTATGAAGAATATAGAAATCTTATGGGCAAAAGAGAAAACCTTTGGAAAAGATACCATAGGGCAAAAACTACCGAAAAACAATCTGAAATACTTTCTGAAATAAATGGTATTCAGCCTAAAATAAAAGAACTTCGTAAATATGATAACTATTGTAAAAATATTAAAAAACAATCTGAATCCATACAAGATAACATTAATAATTTTGATAAAAATATACAAAAAGAAAAAGACAATTCTAGGTCATTATGACTTGAAATTGTCTTTTAATTTCTTTTTCCTCTATTATGTCTTCGTTGCACCATAAATTTCCATATTTTTCTAAATTCCAATACTGTTTCTTTTGGAATTTTTAAATAGTCAATCAAAATTTCCTTATCAATTATATCTAACAATTCTTCGATATCGTTCTTATTTCTAATTTTTTCATCTACTATTTTTAGAAGCTCGTTTGTTTTATTATCGGAAAGATTATCAATTTTAGGTAAAAATATATTTGATACTTCCTTTGGTAATACTTCTAAAACTCCACCACCATAACTTCTACCATTTAATTCAACATAAGCAAAAGTAATACTATTATAATATGATAACAACACTTTATTTTTATTAACACCCTCATAAAAATTAATTCTGTGCATAGTGTCTGTAGATACTGCATTTATTTTATTCATAACAAATTTAGGATAATTATTACTTCTACGAAGAAAAAATGCATCAGGAATCCAAATAGATGGAATAGAGTACCATTTATTTCTGATTTTACATTTATAGCCTTTATTAGCACCAATTTTTTCTCCATACTTTATATACTTTTGTTGTCTCTTACTTAATTGTATGAAATCAACATTTTCATCAAAATTTATTAGGTATGCTTTTACTCCTTTATCAACATTAAATTGCCAGTCTTTTTCGTCAAAAAACAAACCATGTGCTTGAGAACTCCTCCCAATTAAAGGAATAGCAACACTATTTAAATCATATTTATCAACAATTTCCTTATTAACTGAAAAATAATCATTATTACCAGTCGTAATGCCAACATTTATTAGAGCCACATCTTCGAACTTTTGAAATTTATTATCGTGTTTAATACTATCAATAAGTGTATTTTGATATTCACTTAAGTAATATTTAGTCCATTTATTTCTTTCATTGATTAAATGATTATACTCTAATTTTTCTAATGAAAAATCATTTATGAGATCATCTAAATCTTTAAAAGAACAATTTGCAATATTACATTCTTTTATAGTGTTGTTTTTTTCGCCTATGAATACAACAACTTCTTGTTCTGCATCATCAAAAACCAAATCATCAAATGAAATAATTGTAATTTTATTTAGCTCTCTTGATAAATAAGCACGCAAATCTTCTGCATATACTACTTGAAGTAATTCGGCAGGAATGACAAAACCAATTTTTCCATTATCTTTCAATAAATTTACACAAGCAACTAAGAAAAAAACCCAACTGTTTATCAATTTATTTGGTATCATTTTATTATCTAATAAGACTTTTGATTGTCTCTTTCGTTGCTTTTCAGTCAAATATTGGTATCTTATATATGGAGGATTTCCTAAAATTAAATCATATTTTTCTTTTGTAGTTTGATAAAATTTATAAAAATCATCATTGTACAAATTAATGTTTTTATTATTTGCAATCAATTTAACACATTTGTCATATTCTTCTTTTACTATCTCAACAGCATCTACTTTTTTATATTTCTTATCTTTAGATATTTCTAAAATACTGCTTAAAAATACTCCATCACCACAACTTGGTTCTAGTATTTCCAAATCCTCATCATATAATAAAGAAGTTATGAAATTAGCTAATTTTTCTGGAGTATAATACCCTCCACGTTCCTTTTTAAAGGATATATCCTTTTTTAATTTCATAATTTTATCCTTTCATATCAATTAATTTTGTTATATTATTATTGATCTTTCTAATCAAATCTTCTTTTATTCTATTTGTTAGACTTATACTCTCTGAATTCTTGTTCTTAATTAATTCATCATTTAACTTATTAATTTTTATTACATCAGATACTATTTGATTATATATATTATTTTCAATTTCATTTGAAAAATCAATATCAATTATTGGAAGTTTATTTAAAACCTGAGTTCCTCTAGAATAAAATCCTCCTTCAAAGTCGCTACCCATACATTCCATAACATTAGTCATTAATGGATGACTTAAATATGCTTGAAGGAAAAATAAATTATATTTACTATTTTCATTAATTTTAATTCCACAATACCCAGCAGTTCCTCCACTTTGTATAACTAAATTATTATTATCATACATAAACATAGGTTCTTTTGACATTACACCAACAATTAACTTTTCTTGATCATTAAATTCAGTCAAAGCTTGAGTTCTACCAAATTGATACCAACTATCTTTAGTAGAATTTGGAACATCTCTTCCTTGTTTTTTCCCCGAAACTTGTTTTGGAACTATTTCATCATAAAAATCATTTACATATTCTTTGAATTTTTCATATTCATCTAATTTGATTAAATTTCCATTTTGATCATAAGGAAATATAATATATTTATCTGTCAATAATGGATCATAAGTCTTTACATTCTTTTCATTTTTTGTTGTCGGTTGAAAATATCTTTTTACAATTCCTCTTTCGACTTTATATATTTTATTTTCTTTTTCAAATTCAAGATAATCATCATCTATTGATTTTACTTCTTTGCCTTTTATTACATATAAATTATTTAAACTAGTTTGTACTCCATTAAATGGTGTAGCAACTTGTGAAAGAAATAATGAATTTGCAAATAACTTTTTTAAACTCGCCATTTTTTCTAAATCGGTTGAAAGAATCCAAATATCAGAATTTATTTCGTTACTATTTATTTTAACATTATTATCATTTATATTATTTAATTTCCACGCTTCATAATTTTGAATATAATTATATTCAAAATTATTTGCTTTATTTTTATTAATTAATATTATACATGTATATGTTGTTTTATCTTCAAATATTTGTTGATAATTAAAATCTATTAATAATTCTAAATATTTATTTTTAGTAATTAATTCTCTAAGATTTTTACCTGAACCAATTTTCATAAATTTATTCGGTATAATATAACATAATTTACCATTTTTATTTAATAGATTAATCGCTCTCTCAATAAACAGAAAATATTTATCAAATTGCTTATAAGCTGTATAGTATTGTTTTTTATAAATTTCAACTTCCTCTTTGGATAATAAATTAATCATATCTTCTGTTTTAACGTATGGTGGGTTACCAATTATCAAATCAAATTTAGAATCGTTATTTATGTATTTCCATGAAAAAGGTTTTAATTCCATATAATTATCAGTTTCTTCTGAAATCATATCAAAATCAACTAACGAATTTCCATTGATAATGTTTAAATCCAAGGATGGTAATATTGGATCAACCTCTATAACAGATTCTTTGTTTTCATTTTCAAGCACTTTTAACAAAAGACTAAATTTAGCTACTTCAACAGCTTGATAATCTATGTCATTACCATATATACATGAAAGTAAAATATTCTTTTTTTCAATATATTTTAATTTATAAGAATTCGTATAAGTTTCTTCAATATAATCAAAACATTTATTTTCTTCATACCAACTTTCACAATAATTTATTAAATGCTCCAACAAACATGTAAGAAAAATTCCTGAACCACAAGCAATATCTGCAAATTTCATTTGCTTAATTTCATCTGGTGTTTTATTTTTAATAACCTTATCAAGAGATTTTTCAGTCATATATTTTACAATATCATAAGGTGTTGTTACTATTGAACGATTCAAATTGTCCTTTTTTGTCTGTAGTTTAATAGAACCATTTTCTTCAACCAGAGTTTCTGATAAAAATAATTCATATATTTCTCCAAGAATATCAGAACTTATAACAGTAAAATCATACGGACTTATCGGATAATATAAAGAATTTATCATATTTTTTAAAACACTATTACTAAATATTTTTAATATTTCTTTTTCTTTGAAAATACCTGAATTATATCTTTTATCGGCCATATTAAATAACTTGCTTAATTCGCTTTGAAGAGTATTTTCATCAAGGATAGATTTTTGCAAAGTTTTGTACAAAGGTAAATCTCTATCTTCACAAATTCTTAGGAAAATAACCTGATTAATTAAAGTCTGTATTTCCAAATTAATGTTTTTAAGATTTTTTTCTTTTTTATATAAGTAAGTTCCTAATTCTAATCTCCATTCATTTATTTGATTTAAAAATACATCATCTACATCTAATCCTAAACTGGTATTACTTTCGAATTTTTTATCAAATGTACCATCATAAACAGTTTCTCGTGATATTAATGAATATATTTCATCGTATTTATTCAAATAATCTGTATAATGATATCGACCAATTAAGTTGCTATTAGTATTATCATCATATTTAGGCATTAAAGTTGAATCGTAAATTACTAAATCTTCAAAATTGGTTAATAACACAATTTTATGTTTTGCAGACCATCCATATCTTCTTGCTTGAAAACAGCAAGATTTTTCCACAAGTATATTTACATTTGGTTTTTTTGCTTCAACAAAAAATACTGATTTTCCATTTAATGTCATCGTATAATCAGGTTTCCCCAAATCTTGTTCGTACGATTCAACCAAGACTTCCTTATATTGTGGCTTTTTTCCAGAATTATTCTGTACATCCCAACCAAAATACTCAAGTAATTTATCAATAAATTCTAATCTACATTCACTTTCATTAAAATTTGAACTAATATAATGATCATGATTCTCAGAATATCTATCTATAAGAGATTTTAATTCTTCTTTTGCTTCTTCTATACAAAATTGTATGCTCATTTTTACCTCCGTTTACACATACTGCAGTATTTACTAAATTCATTATAACATATAATACTGCAGTATGAATATCTTTTTTGTGTTTTCATCATTTTTTTACATAATATCAATAACTTGATAGCTTTGTGTGCTATAATATTTTTAGTAAGAAACAGGAGAATTTAATATTATGAAAAAAAGGCAAGCAAATGATACTATAAAAGGTTATTTTTATCAGTTTAATAAAACAATTTATGAAATTTTATCTCAAAATAATAAAACAGCAAAAATAGTTGTTGAAGGTATTGAGGATATTGATATAAAAACAGATAATACATGTAGTACTATTCAATGCAAGTATTATTCGAAACAAACATATAATCACTCAGTTATAAAAGAAGCAATAATTTATATGTTCAGACACTTTTCAAATAACAAATCTAGTAATTTAAGATATAAAATATATGCTAATTTTAAAGACGGACAATCAAAATTACCAAGTTCTATGCAATTAAAATTTTTTAAAGATAACTTCTTAACTTACAAAGAAAAAGGAATAATTCACAAAGTATATGAAGAACTTAACTTAAACGATAATGAAGTAAAAGAATTTATGAAAAAAATCGATATAGATATAAATGCTGTTGATTACGATACTCTCGAAAGCGATGTTATGGAATTATTAAAAAAAGAACTGAATAGTTCCAACGAATTAATAGATTTATATTTTCTTAAAGCAGGAAGCATTATAAAAAGTATTGCTATACAAGAAACAGAAGATGAGAGAACTATAACCAAAAAACAGTTTATTGATAAACTGATGGATGTTAATATTATATTAGACAAATGGTATATATCAAAAATTAGTAAAGAAAAATATTGTGGTTTAATAAGAAAAAAGTATTTTTCAACTCATAATATATCACCTTACGAAAGGTTTTTTATTATTGAATGCCCTGAAAATACCAAAATATCAACATTAAAGCAAATAACAAATGTAATTTCTAATAAATGGTCAAAATTGTCTAAAAGAACTCCACAGCCTTTTTGTCCATATATTATTTTCTCTAATTTAAATGAAGATGAATTATTACTGCTAAAACAAAGTTTATATAATGATAATTTTAAATTTATTGATGGTTATGATTTTAAAGGTTCTGAATTTTCTGTAGAAAGTATAATTCAAGAAGCTAATTATAAAAATAAGATTCAAATTAAAATATTTGATATAGAAGATATTGATAATGTATTAAAGAAAATAAGTAAAACAAAAGAAATCTATCAATTTTATATAAACAAAAAGATTTATGACAACAAGAATGAAAATCATGTTGACATTAAAATAGATGACTTAGATGACATTTTAAATATGATTTGAGGAGGATAAATTATATGGAAGAAAATAAAATAATTGCTGAAGTTATTTCAGTATTACCAAATAAGATTAAAATATCTGTAGATGATATAAATGATTTTAAAATTGCAGAAGAAAAATTGAAAATTGGTTCATATATTGAAGTTAGTGACAACGATAATTGCAAATTAATGGCAATTATAGAAAACTTTTCTATAGAACTAAAAGGAAATGAATCTAGTGAAAGAAGATACATTTTAGAAGCAAGTCCACTAGGAATAATAAGTAATGGAAGTTTTGAGCGAGGTGGCGATAACATTTCTATTCCACCAAAAGATGTAAAACCAGCTAAAAAAGAAGATATAATAAAAATCTTTTCCTCCTCTACAAAAAGTGATGACAAAAAATTTATTTTTTCAACTCTTTCTTCTGATCGTTCAATTCCTGTACCAGTAGATGGAAATAAGTTTTTTAACAGACACATTGCAATCGTAGGATCAACAGGTTCTGGTAAATCTAATTCTGTTGCTAAAATATTGCAAAATGCTATATCATCCAAAAATAGTAATTACTCTGGATTAAATAATTCACATATAATTATATTTGATATTCACTCAGAATATAAGTCTGCATTTCCTAAAGCTAATTATATTGATATAGATAATTTAATTTTGCCATACTGGTTGCTAAACAGTGATGAATTACAAGAATTATTTATTGATACAGAAGCAAATGATCATAATCAAAGAAATGTATTTAAAGAAGCAGTAGTTAATAGTAAGAAATCACATTTTGATGGAGACGAAATTCAGAAAAATAAAATTCATTTTGATTCACCATTATTTTTTGAAATCAATGAAATTTTAAACGATGTAAAAGAAAAAAATGAGGAAATGGTGCCAGGTGCTAGAGACATGAAAGCAGGTCCATTAAATGGTAAATTAACAAACTTTGTTAGTAGATTAGAAAATAAAATTAATGATAAAAGATTAGAATTTTTATTAGGAGAAAAATCCAAAAACATAACTTTTAACGAAACATTAAAAAATTTGATTGGATATAACAATGACAATTCTAATATTACAATAATCGATTTAAGTGGAGTTCCTTTTGATGTATTGAATATCACAGTTTCGCTTATTTCAAGAATATTATTTGAATATGGATATTATTATAAAAAAATACGATTTTCTCAAAACCCTACTGAAAACATAAATAATGATGTTCCATTACTACTTGTTTATGAGGAGGCTCACAAATATGCACCAAATAATGATTTGTCAAAATATAAAGCTTCAAAACAATCAATAGAAAGAATTGCTAAAGAAGGACGTAAGTATGGTATAACACTACTACTAGCAAGTCAAAGGCCTTCTGAAATTTCTGAAACAATTTTTTCACAATGTAATAATTTTATTGCAATGAGATTAACTAATCCAAATGATCAAAATTATGTAAAAAGATTATTACCAGATACATTTGGTGAACTTATAAATAAAATGCCTTCTCTTAAGGTGGGAGAAGCATTACTTATTGGCGATGCTACCATTATTCCATCGATTGTACAAATTGATGAATGTGAAGAAAAGCCGTCATCAAATGATATACCATATTTTGACTTATGGAAAGAAGAATGGAAAAAACTAGATATAGAAAAAATTTTAACTGAATGGGTAAAATAAATACTGCAAAAGTTAAAAAGTATGTTACAATTTATTTAGTTGATTTAATCAATCTTGGGAGTATAATTTTTCGAATATAAGTAAAGTTATCGCTCCAATGATGAATCTGTTCGAACTTTTCGAGCATTGATATAAAAGGAAAGCCAATCGAACGATTGGTATTTTTTATACATATAAGTTAATTTTGATATCCTTGTCAAAATTCCTAGGGGGTTAATTATTTTGTCAAAAGTAAATAATCGAGATAATACGAATATTAGACATTTAGCAGATTATATATTTCATATGGTTAAAAATGAGGATTATGTTGCAGGACATGCTATTTTTAATAGAGATAATTGTATCAATCATACCCTACCAAATAAAATATTAGAAGATGGTCTAATTATACAAGATGATTCATGCGGCATCGCTTTTACCTCAAGACGCTTTAATTTGCCATATGAAGAATGTTTATATAATTTACGTTCTTTTATAAATGATACAGCCAATGCAATAATAATTCTCTGTATTCCTAAAGAATTATTATTTCCTTATGAATCAAAATATTTTATTTCTTGTAGTAATACTTCTATTGTGCTTGAACCAACTGATAAATTATCAAGTGATTACCATGACATTTATGGTAACCCAACACATATAGCACTCTTACCATCAATATTTATATTAGGATATTTTGATATACAGAACAACGAATTTGTTGAGAATTCTAATTATGGATTCAAAGATAATTGTCGCAATGCAAATATATCTAAGTCAAAGCCATATTTGGATAAAAAATATGAAGAAATATTAAAACAAAATCAACAATGTTTAATAAAAAAGTTGTAAATATCTTCCACAATCGCTCCATTGAGAATGAAATCTGTTCGAACTTTTCGAACATTGATATAAAAGAAAAGCCAATTGAACGATTGGTATTTTTTATAATATAAAGATATTTTGATACACCTGTCAAAATTCCTAGTGAGTTAATAATTTTGTCATAAACAAAATAATCAAAAAAATTAACTAATATTAACGCTATTTAGCAATTTATATGATAAAAAAATTACTAAAATTTTAAATAAAAAAGATTGGCCAGACGCGTCTGACTAATTTAAAATGGAGCATTTATGTTAGAAAAAAGCAATAATAAAATTATTCAAGAAATATACATCTTCTAATTCCACTAGTTTAGCTAGTGGATTTTTGATAGCTTGCCCTCTGCGAGCCACAGCCTTAAAGGTTATTTAACAAAAATAGCCAAATTTTCTATATTCGGCTATTTTATTATTACTATTAACATTTTAATAATTTTTTCTTATAAAATTAAAATCTCGTTTAGTGCGTGTTTAATACTTTTTTTCATGTTAACAAATACTTAGTTTTTAAAGATATAACTTAAAAAATAGGACTTACTTTAAAATTTAAAAATAATGTCAAAAATTAAACAAAATAAATTTGAAATCAAAAAGGATAGCAAAAGTAAACTAAAAATTTTCATTACACTTATAATGATAATTAATCTTTTATGAAACCCTAAATAATTATATAATTTATTAATTTGCTTTTCATCTTCCAAAATATTAATAATAGTATTAAATAATAAGAAGCAAAAGACTATAATTATTGCTAAAATCAAATAAACAAAAAAACTAACAATTACATCATAATCAATGTTACTCTTTTTTTGTTGGTAATGATAAATTTCAAAATTTTCATTTTCCTTAACTTGGGTATTAATTTTTTTAATTGTTTTTTCCCTTTGTGTCCAATTTTTTAAATCTAACTTATATACATAATTGTTTTTATTATTTATAATTTGATTAGATATATAATACATAGTATTATTTGTTTCATCAGAAAAATTTTTTATAATAAATTCCTGTTCCGAATTATCTATCATTAGAAAAATTTTATCTCCAACATTATAATCCGATTTATATACGCTTGGAATCATAATTTCGTTATTCGACAAGCTTTCATCAAAAATTAAAAATATTTGTTCATCTTCTATTTTAGTTTCTATTCCTGTTTGAACTGTTTTAATATTACTAATTTTCTTTAATTTTAAATTAAGATCTATATCACTTATTAATAAAATATAGGAACCATGATAATCTTCATTGGCACAGACAATATATTTATTCATTGACCAATTTAAAATATACAAAAAAGAAAAAATTATAAAAAAGATAAAGATATAAATTTTTGAAATCTTTTTTCTAAAAAAACTCTTTATTATCATTTTGAATCCTTTAATAAATTAGCGGCATTAAGTTTTAAATGATGATTCATTAAGTAATGATTCATTAGACAAATAATAATACATAAACCAAAGAAAACTACAATCAAATACAAATAAGGTACTTTTATAATAAATCCATTAAATAAAAACTCACTGAAAAAAGATAAACTAATTATTTTAAATAACATAAAATATAGAAAAAAAGCAATAACATAGGAAATTGTAAATAAATACATATTTTCTATAAAAGAAACATTTTTTATTGTCATATTTGTAAATCCTATAGCTTTTAACATTCCATATTTTTTTAAATGATATTTTATTTTTTTATTAATAAAATTATAAATTAATAATATAGATAGCAATATAGATAAAATACATATTATTAAAGGAAAATATAAAATAAAATTTAATGTTCGTTCTTCAAATTCAAATGTTTTAGATACAAAATAACCTTGATTTTCCAAAGTCTTTGTTACTTCTTCTATATTTTTATAATTATTCACTCTAACAATATTACCATCATATTCTAAATATTCTTTGTGTTCTTTTCCATCGATATCCTTTGAAATCGTATATCCAGTATAATCAGAAGCAATTTCGTCATAAGCCTCTAATGAAACAAAACATGTATTCATAGAATTAAACGTTGCTGCGGCATTATAGATTCCTACTATATGAAAAATTACATCTTCCTGTTTATTATTTTTTATTGTAAAGGATTTTTCAATTAAATTAGAACCTTTCAAATATTTATAATTAAACATTCTAGATAATATATTCCCATTACTATCTTTGTTTTCATAATTATGCGGATAAAATTTTTGGGGACAAATAGCTTCATAATTATCAGAAATATTTTTTCCTTTTAATATAGAAATATCATTTTTATTTAATAATGGATAAATTTCTAAAACTCCTTTTTTGTCTTCTTCGTCAAATTCTTTGGCTGATACACTAGTTCCTTGCAAATATTTATCGCTAATACTAAATTCTACATTTTTTATATTTTTGATATTTTCATAACTATTGCTCTCATTATAAACATACAAAGTACGTAATAACAAATTTTTATCAATATTTTGTTTCTTATAATCAAAAACAAAATAAATAAATGTTAAAGAAGAAAACATAACGATTAAAAGAAAGAGAATTGAAAAAATGAATAAAATATTTTTTTTATCCTTCATATCACTAAATACGATTGCGTTATAATCTTTACTATTCATGTTACTCACTTAACTTTCCTTTATTTAAGGTAATACATACATCGGCATACTCTTTTATAATAGAACTATGACTCACTACAATAACCATTTTTCCGTCTTTTGCAAGATTTTTTAAAATTCCAAAAACCATTTTTTCATTTTCTTCATCTAAATTTCCCGTAGGTTCATCAGCTAAAATTATAAACGGATCATTTGCTAATGCCCTTGCAATAGCAACTCTTTGTTTTTCTCCTCCTGATAATTCTTTTGGAAAATGTTCCATTCTTTCTTGCATATTCAATCGTTTTAATAACTCAAAAGCTCTTGTTTTTCTTTCCTTTTTTGCTATTGTTGTATTAATTAACATAGGTAAAATAACATTTTCATAAGATTTCATATTATCATCTAAATAAAAATCTTGAAAAACAAATCCTATATTCTTCATTCTATAGTAGGCTTGTTCTTGTTCACTTAATTGACTAATTTGCATCCCATTTAAAATATACTCTCCATTTGTCATATTTTCTAATAAACCTAAAATACTAATAAATGTAGACTTCCCGCTTCCACTAGGACCCATAATTGCATAAAATTTATTGATTTCAAATGTATAATTTACATTATCTAAAGCTACAATGGTTTTATTTTTAGTATTATAAATCTTTGAAACATTTTTTAACTCTATTACATTTTTTTTCATTTTCTTCCTTCCTTTCAATATATTACTTTATTTTTATTACAAGATTAAATTCCTAATTAAAAATAAAATCAAGTTAACAAAAATTGGTACAAAAATTACAATGATCGTTTTCTTTTTATTTTTGAATTTAACAATGGAAACAAATAAAATTATCAAGTATATGAAAAAGAAAACATATAAGGCATAAGTATATAATGGAATCATACTCATATAATCAAAATTTGAAGGTGGGATATATGCTTTGTGAAAATTTCCAGCTTCATCATGAGTTACATTATTTATTTTTCTTTCAATTTCTTTTAAGGCTTTTTGATAATCAAACCAATCATTTAGATATAATCTATAAATATAACTTTCCGTTTTACCACTAAACATTTCAAAAATTTTTTCACTTACATAAATATTTCGAGTATCTCCTGTTGTATCATAAGTATTAATAACTTTTAATTCAATATTTATACCATCATATTCAATATTTATATTTTCTTCATTCGACGTTCCAACATGAATAATAGTCTCATTATCATTTAAAGAAGTATCCCATAACAAATCAAATTTTAGGGGAACAATTTTATTGCCATTTTTATAATTTAAAAGAGTGACATTTTCAACTCCTAATACGAGTTTTTCCGTAAAAGAAAGTTTTTTTACATTTTCTAATTCCGACTTTGGAGCTACAAACCATAATGATGCCCCATTATATACTATATTTCCCTCTTTTTTTAGATTTTCTCTCTCGCAGTAAAGACTAAAAAATAGAAAAAACAAAATTGATAATACTATAACATAGACAAGCAATATTTTATTTTTATTTATTTTTTTCCAAAGCATAATAATTTCCCTTCTATAAATATAATAACTGTAAAAACTCTAAAAAGAGTTTTTACAGTTCAATAACATTTTTAATTTCCAAGATATACACTGTTACTATACATATAATAAGTCCCTTGTAAAGGTCCAGATGTAAATTCACTAGCTACATATGTACCTTTATATGTACCGCTTCCATAATCTTCGAAAAATACATTAAATGATGCAGAATTATGCATATTCCAATAGGTTCTTGCTTTGAAAGAATAGCCTAATAAAGACTTCTTTGAAATAGATATTGCTAATTTTCCAACAGCAGAAAGATTCGTATTTTCAACAAATACTACTGGATAGTCATAACTAAGTTTCTTAGCAGGTGACTCCATACTAGCACCAAGTGAATTTAAATAAAAAGCGCCATCATAATCAATCGCAAATACAGTAATTAAAGGAACAATTAATAACACAAAAGCAGTAATACTAACAGTTAATATTTTTTTCTTCTTACTCATGCTTTATCCTCCTTTCGTACATATTCGAAGAATTTCTTCTTCTGAATCGAATTTATCATTTCATTATTTCAAAAGAAAGAGCTTGTTAAGCACAACTAAAATGGGCTTATTAAGTTACAACAATTTTTTATCAATATCTGAATAATTACTTTGTTTAACAGCAGTTTTATATATCAGGTCTAATTCCTTCGAAGAAAACACAAATGGACTGTATACATCACTTTTGAAATCATCAAAACTATAATGTTTATGATCTAAAAACTTTTGATGCATTTCCAATTCAAATAAACAACGTTGCAACGCAATTTTTTTAGCAAATTTATGTGTAAGAGAATAATACTTATCAATATTTAAACTATTTTTCATTTTATTTTCCTTTTTATGTTAAAAATTTTGTCATATTACCCAAAGTTTTGCAAATATTTTTGATTATGATGTCACAATTATTTTGGTGATAAATAATGATTATATCTTATAGATTAAAATATTGCAGAAATGAATTAGAATTTACGCAAAAGGAACTGGGTTATATATTTGGCGTTGATAATTCAACTGTATGTGCTTGAGAAAATGGTCATGACTCTATACCATTAACAAAATTAGTAAAATTATGCAATCTATACCATTTTAATATCGATTATATTTTTAATTTAACAAAAAATAATAATTCCTATAATCAAAATTTAATATTAGATAAAAATATAATTGAAAAAAAATTAAAACTTACTAGAAAGAAAATGAATTTAACTCAACAAAAAACGGCAAAAAGTTTGAACATCTCACAATCGTGCTATAGCCAATATGAAAATGGAAAAACTCTTATTACCACTTTAATTTTGTATACTATGTCCAAAAAATATAATATTTCTGCAAATTATATATTGAATTTCAAATAGTTATATAGATATATCTACTCCACCCATTTGATCAAAATAATTTTTTACAGATGCATCAAACAAAAAGACATTTCCATAACCTGATAATGATATAGAATACTTTTTACTAGTTGCTAAACTAATATAACTAGATGAATGTTGATAACTAGAATATATATGACCACTACCATTTACTTTAAATGCTTGGGAAACTATAATATTACTACCAGATGTAGGAAGTTTAACTGAAACTCCAAATCCATTATCATCATCTAAGATATCTCCATAACTCGTTGTTCCACTAGAACTGCTTACCTTTGTTGTCGGAGAATCCATTAGTGTTACACCATTTAAATAAGAACCTATAACATCATAACTTCTAACTTTTGGAGATGACAACCATGTTGCTACTACACTAACTAAAGTATAAGAAGACATTTGTGTTTTTGTTATAGTTAATGTTTTACTTGAAGTAGTGTGAATTGTTCCCATAGTTTGAAATGGTATATAATTATAAGTTACAATGTTCTCACTAATACCATCACTTAAAATAAAATTATAATCTTCTATCGTCATATCTTTTTGATATCCTTCCCAAAAAATCTTGGAAATAAAATTATATTCTTCTATCGTTAAATTTACTCCATTAGCATTGGAAAAATATATTTCTGATGCACTGACGTTGACACTTGTACAAAAAAATACTAGTAAAAGTATATATAATATTTTTTTCAATTAATTTTCCTCCTTTCATTTATAACTAAAGCATATTTTAAATAAATTAAAAAGGGCCTGATAGGCTCATTTAAATATTTGATATTAAATTATAGATATTTTCCCAAAATTCCTCTATTTTATTTTTTTCATTATCACAAATTCCTTTTAAACAGTTAATAGCATTATTAGCATATGAGAAAGAAAAATTAACTAAATCGTCATCATAAAAAATGTACGTTAACTCATCATTATCAAAATCATAACTCCACTCTTCAATAATTTTAGAATTTTTTAAAAGTGTAAAATAAATATTTCTATTCTTTGGTGTATAAACAAAAGATTGAATTAATCCGTCTTCCTCTTTTTCATAATAATAATTGTCATTTTGTATATTAAATTTATTTTGAATTCTTTCAACTAGCAATTCCATATCCATTGGTAAAGAATTTTTCGTAATTTCTTCTTTTTCATCAGAAATTTTATTCTTTTTTATAAAGAATAAATTATCATTTACATAATCCTCAATTAAATCAAGTTTAATAATCTGAAAATTATCATTTTTATCAATTCTTTTTATATATAAGTTATTAATAATATAAGAAATATCTTTACTATTAAAATATTCATCATAACCATAAAAATCTATAAAACTTATATTCGAATCATCGCCTTTATATATAAATTGTTCTGCATCGTTTCTATCTTTGTAAAATAATAATAATTCTTTTATATCATCACTTTCTTTAGAATCTATTCTAAAATATAATTTATTTTTAGTATTAATAAATAAACCTTCCATTAATAACACATCATTATTATATCCAGTTATGGTATAAACTTTAATAGCTTTATAGGAACTAATAAAATAATAAATTAAAAATGAAAATAACACAATAACAATTATAATTAACAAAATCCTAACTTTTTGTTTATTTTTGTTATTACTTTCATACAAACTTAGAGTAATATTATTTATTTGACTGTTATTTTTCTTATTTATTCTTTCTCCATATAATATTTCGTTAATACTGACATCAAAAATTTCACTTAATCTTATTAATGTTGAAGAATCTGGAATTGTAATTCCACGCTCCCATTTTGATACGGCTTCCCTTCCAATAGGAATAGAATCTGCTAATTCTTTTTGAGTTAATCCTTTCTCATTTCTAAGTTTTAAAATAAATTGCCCTATTTTATCAACTCTCATGCAAAACACCTCAATACTGCATTTAGTTTATCACGAATAAATAAAAAATAAAATCAAAATTAAAACCAGGCAGTGTATTAAAATAATTTTGTTATATTTTAATTGAATACAATAATAATTTCATGTTATATCAGAATTGTATTTTAAAATCAAAGACCATATTTTTTAATAATGTCATCAAAAAATTGATTCAACTCATTTACTGCATTATCCAGTAGGCCCCCTAATAATTCATCAGGAATTACTTAATTTAATAGAAATATATCTCCAATTAATAATACATCTCTTAATTTTTTAATTTTCTCAAACATATCGGGATCTAAATCTTTCATTAGCCTTCCTTTTTGTAATAAAGCCTCTTCAGAATTGTCATCTCCGACTTTTAAATGTAACAATTGACTAAACTTATTTCAAATCCTTAAATTTGTGCTGTATTTTTATTACCAGGATCCGCCTCCGCCTCCGCCAGAGCCACCACCTGAAAATCCTCCTCCAGAAGATCCTCCGCTATAGGAGCTATCAGAAGAATTGCTAGAAGGACTAGATGATAAAACACTTTCAGCTGACACCATAGTGGTATTGATAAAAGTTCCAAACGTTGCTACATCAAAGACATTTGGACTCTCATACCAAGTAGGAGCTTGTAATGCAATAGTTTCAAACTTTTTAATCCATTTATCAGAGATTCCTAAAACATAAGTATAAGGCAATATATCATAAAAATAGGTTGGGTTTTGCATAACCATAGCTTCTAATTTTTCTTTTTCGGTTGTTTCTAAAAAGTTTTTAAATCCCCTTATCTTCCCTAATATTTCATTGCCATATTTTGTTCTTTTTGGTAAAAATTTTATACATAATATCATTCCTAAAACACATAGAATTCCTACAAAATATCCTATTAAATATAATGGATCATCTAATAATATTGGAAGGATAGTAATAGCCCAAGGAATACCACCAAATAGGCTTCCCCACACTAATCCAAATATCTTTGTAATAATAGCGGAATTAGTAGCAACACCATTAACATAAATAGTTTGCTTTCCACCAAACAGCATACTAAACAAAACAGTAAATCCAATTCCTGGAAATATTAAAGCAGGAATTAATATTTCCGTTTGCCCATAATAATTTAAAATTGGAGGAATAGTAATAAAACAATAAGTAGCAAAAATCATTAAGCTGATCAATAACGATTTACTAAATTTTGACTTTTCAAAAATTTTATTTCTATTTTCTTTATTATTTATATTTGATAATATTTCCCCCATTGTAATATAAAAATTATCATATAAATCCGATGAAGTAACTTCAATTAGTTTATTTTCTTCAAGATTATTATTATTTTTAAATAAACCGTTTAAAAATATTTTCTCATTTACGTTAGTTCCATCATAGTCCTTTAATTTAATTATTTTAAATCCTTTAGATTTAAAAAATAGAGATTTTTCTTCAGTTTCAGAAATTTTTATATATCCTTTATTTGCTAAATAGATTAAAAGTGAAGTAACATCTTGGTTATCCGCTTTTCCTTTATATAAAAAACCAACCTCTAAACTATTAAAACCTTCTGGTGGATAAAATTCTACAGTTTCAATAACTTGTTCATCTCGACCAAATTTATACCAAATAAAGACTGCAATTCCTAAAAACAAAATGGGAATTAAATAAAAAATATAATCCATTAAATGAATCGTTAACCCCGCATTAATAAAATAACCTTCTTCAAGTTCACAACGAATAGTTAGAGCTTCTCCAACACCTAAAATTCCATTATAATTTCCTGTTATTTTATTTCCATTCACATTATATCGGATAGCACTATTATTTGTAGATCCTCTTACGCCAGAAGAAAATCCCAATTTACTTGAATCAAAATCTTTTGGCATAGTAATAGAAAACGTAACGTTTCCTATGACCGTATCCCAATCTTCACCAATTATATTATAGTATAATTCATCATAGTCCTTTAAAGGATCTTTTCCTAAATTATAAGTATACTTTATTATATAAGTTTGCTCTCCTTTTAAAGTTCGATCTGCAGAACCTATTTGAATTTTATAGTTACCATCTTCTCTTGACGTAGTATACTCATTATCAACACTTAAATTCGTTACTTGTGTTCTATTTTTTTTCGTTGAACCATCTAATCTTTCAATTGTATTTTTTAAAGGAATGGTTCTAAATATTCCATGTTTTGGTACATTAAAATAAGCCGTTATTGTTTCTGTAATATCCAAGGTGTTATTTTCATTAACAAGAATGTTAACATCATACTTATCAATTACATAATCATAAGAACGATACTGATAATTTTTGCTAGGGGTTAAAGAAGAAATGTTTGTCTCGTTAGAAGAAGTAGTCTCAATCTCAATTACTAGACGATAATAAGAAATTTCCTGAACTGTATGCCCATTCAAAATATTTAAGTTTGACATTTGATTAAAATCATTCGTTCCTGCTAATGCCATTCCATAATTATATCCTTGAGCAATAACATTATACTTTGAATCATAATAATATACTGTTGATTTATGATTAATCGTATTGTTAGAACGATTCACAACAACTCCTGCTAAACCAAAATTTTTAGCAGAAATAGTAGAATAATCTTTAAATATAAGATTAGAAAACGATAAATTTCCAATATTTAAAGTTTGCGAACTATCATTAATATTTACGAACGTTGTTTGTTGAGTTAATGCATTTGCATTTGATGGATAACTTAGCACTAATGATAACGCAACAACTATAAACCCTTCAATAATTCTTTTCATTTTATACCTCTTATAATTCCACTTTAATATTTTTTCTTTCCGTTTCGCTTGCTTCAAACATATTCTTTGGTTTATAGCCAAATAATTTTGCTATTATATTGCTTGGAAACATTTGAACTTTATTATTATAAAGTCTAATAGTACCATTATAGTATTTTCTGGCATTTGCAATTTCATCTTCCACTTTAATTAGTTGATTACTTAAATCTTTAAAATTTTCATTGGCTTTTAAATCTGGGTAAGCTTCTGCTAAAGCCATAATTCTATGAATGCCCTTTGATAATTGTTCATTCGTTCTAATTTTCTCATCATTAGACATTTTCTCGTAAGTAGTATTTCGCAAAGTTACTACTTCATTTAGAGTCTCTTTTTCATGTTTAGCATACCCTTTTACTGTCTCTACAATATTGGGAATTAAATCCCATCTTTTTTTCAAATAAACATCCATTGTTGCAAATGCTTCTTTGACTCTATTATTTAACTGAACAAAACTATTATACATTACAAATAGAGCAATTAAAATAATAACTACTATTGCTATCATTATGTATAGCCACATATTCTTCACCTCTAATTAGAATTATAACACGTATAATACAGAGTAGTAAATTGATGAATATTGTAAATTTAAAAGTACTAAAATTACATTTTAATAAAAAAACTTTTTATAATCTTGACATAAGTTTAAGGTTATACTATAATCATTTTAGCAGTCGAATAGATAAAGTGCTAAAAAAGGAGAAATGATGAAATGAAAGAATTTAAAGCAGAATCTAAAAGACTAATGGAATTAATGATAAATTCTATTTACACAAACAAAGAAATATTTTTAAGAGAAATTATTTCAAACGCTTCGGATGCTATAGATAAATTGCACTACCAATCTTTAACAGATAAAAAAATGAAGATTAAAAATAGTGATTTTGCCATTTTTATCAAAACAGATAAGAATAAAAGAACTTTAACGATATCTGATAATGGTATTGGAATGACTAAAGAGGAGTTAGAAACGAATTTAGGAACAATTGCTAAAAGTGGTTCATTTGATTTTAAAGAAAATAATAAGAAAAAGGAAAATATTGATATAATTGGTCAATTTGGAGTAGGATTCTATTCTGCATTTATGGTAGCTTCTAAAGTAGAAGTAATATCTAAAGCATATGGAAGTGAAGAAAGCTATTCTTGGTCTTCCACTGGAATTGAAGGATATACTATAAAAAAGAGTAATAAAGAAAACTATGGTACAGACGTTATTTTAACAATCAAAGAGGAAGAAGAATATAATCGTTACTTAGAAGATTATGAAATTAAAAATTTAATCAAAAAATATTCAGATTATATAACCTATCCTATAAAAATGGAAGTAACAACCGATAAAGAAACCAAATTAGAAACACTTAATAGTTTAGTTCCATTATGGAAAAGAAACAAAAAGGATATTAATGAAGAAGAATACAATACGTTTTATTCTGACAAATTTTTTGATTATGAAAAACCTTTATCCCATATTCATATAAAAGCAGAAGGAACTCTTGAATACAATTCTTTAATATACATCCCATCGCATGCAAGTTACGATTATTATACAAAAGAGTACGAAAAAGGTTTGCAACTTTATTCAAATGGTGTTTTAATTATGGAAAAATGTGCCGACTTAATTCCAGATTATTTTAGTTTTTGCAAAGGCGTCGTAGATTCTTCTGATTTATCACTAAATATTTCTCGTGAAATGTTACAACAAAACAGAGTGTTAAAGACTATTGCTTCGAATATTGAAAAGCATATAAAAAATGAACTAATTAATATGCGAGATGAAAAAAGAGAAGAATATTTAAAATTTTGGGAAGCTTTTGGCTTACAAATAAAAGCAGGAATATATAATAGTTATGGAATGGATAAAGACAAATTACAAGATTTATTAATGTTTTATTCCTCTAAAGAAAACAAGCTTATAACTTTAAAAGAATATGTTGCAAACAACAAAGAAGAAAAAGATATTTATTACGCTTGTGGTTCTTCTATTGATCAAATAAAAACATTACCACAAGTAGAAGCCATGATTTCAAAAGAAAAAGACATTCTATTATGCCCTAATTATTTAGATGAATTTGTCTTTAAAACAATGGTTAAATACGAAGATAAAGAATTTAAAAATGTTTGCTCTGAAAATATCGATATAGATACAGAAGAGGAAAAAGAAAAACTTAAAGCTCTAAATGAGAATTCTAAAGATTTATTGGATTTAATGAAAAACGAGATTAATGTAGAAAGTGTTAGGTTTACAAGTAAACTTAAAAATCATCCTGTCTGTTTATCAACAGCTGGAGAAATTTCTGTGGAAATGGAAAAAGTTATGAATGCAATGCCAAACAATGAATCTATAAATGCTAAAAAAATTCTAGAAATTAACAATCAACATCCTATAACTAAAAAGTTACAAGAATTATATAAAAAAGACAAAGAAGAATTAAAAAAATATAGTAAAGTACTATATGCTCAAGCCCGTTTAATAGAAGGATTGCCTATTGATAACCCAACTGAAATTACAAATCTTATCTGCGATTTACTCGTAAAATAAGTTTAAAATATAAAAAGTCCAGTAAACTGGGCTTTTTATAATACTTCCATTATTCTTCTACACTAGTTTTATTATATTCATCTAAAATAGCTTCTTGGAACATAGTACGTACTTCTGTATTAATTGGATGAGCAATATCTTTATATTCCCCTGTAGCAGTTTTTCTGCTAGGCATTGCGATAAATAACCCATTATCTCCTTCAATAATACGAATATCATGAATAGCAAAAGAATCATCGACAACTACTGTTGCTATTCCTTTCATTCTATTTCCTTCTCTTTCGAATCTACGAACGGTTACTGATGTAATTTTCATGTTTACTCTCCTTCTAAAGTTCTCATTTTTATCGTAACTTACTATTATTGTAATTCATATTTTCAAACTTATCAAGAGTTTTTACAAATACTTGATACGAATTTCTCCTGTTGCAATATCGGAATACGTAAAGCTTTTTTCTATACCTTCCTCGTTAATTGTAAATATACTCGGATAAACATTAGAAATAAATCCAAAAATCTTATAATTTTTATTACGCATTCCAAACACTGAAACCTCTACTTTAGAGTTCAAATGTTTTTTTACTTCTTCTTTTATAGTATCTAAATTCATAGTTCCCCCTTATCTTGGATATCCAACATACATAAGGCCATTACAAATAATACCACCCATTCCATCTTTTCCATACTTCGTTTTTTCTAATAAAGAAATTAAATCAATTTCTTTATTTCTTTCTGTTAACGATATTGAAGTTGCGATAATAGCTGGATCCAAACAATGAATATTAATTCTTTTAGGACTTGATGCAAAATTAGCACCCGCTTTTATTAATTCTTCGTAGTTACTTTGACAAGCCCCAGCGATAACCACTAATTTTTCGTGGCTTTTTTCATAGCGACGGCATTCCTTTACGGCCTTAATAAAATTTTCCGTATTTTTATAATTGTGAATATCTTCCTGTTTGCCCTTCTTTTTATAATATGCATCATGCCCAGTAATAATGACAATATCAGGTTTATATTCTTCCAATAAATCTCTTATTTTTATAGGTATTTCTACTTCGTTCATCTTTTTTCCAATTGCAAAGATATTATGCTTTTTATAATACTCTAAGCATCTTTGTAAATATTCTGCATCTCCATCTAAATGCAATATCTTTCCAGGTAAATAAAAAAATTCACTACGATCTAAAAAATCATCCTCTTCTATTTCTTCGTCCTCTTCTAATCTTTCTTGATCTTCTTTCGTAGCTATTGTCAAATCATCCATTTTACTATCTGCATATAAGCGAACATCAATTCCTTTTAAATAACAAGTATCTCCTTTGACGTTCATCACTTTAAATAAAGTGTCGTGATTATAACTCTTTCTTGTTACAATATCTCCTTTTTTAATAGGCATACTCTTCACCACTACATTATATGCAAGAAATAAAAAATAGGTTCAAAAAGTCTTTTTTTCTCCTATTTTTCAAGATATAAATTGACTAACTTTTTAAAATTGTCTTTACTAATTTCTTCGGCACGCACATTTTCTTTGTAGCCCAATTCTTTTAAAATTTTTTCAATTCTATTAAAGTCATAATTTTTCATATTATTCTTTAAAGTTTTTCTTTTATTTTGAAAGGCATCTTTAATAAAATGAAGATAAAAATTTCTATCTTTAATATTATTATTTTCTTTTAATGTTAATTCTACGACTGCACTATCCACTTTTGGGACAGGTATAAAAGATGTTTTTTCTACTTCAAATAAAAGCGTTCCTTCATATTTTGAATCAACATATAAAGTAAAAGCATTATATTCTTTATGATTTTCTTCTGCACACAAACGAAGTCCAAATTCTTTTTGAACCAATAATACGATTTTTTGAATTGTAACTTCTGAATCAATCAATTTTGTAATAATGGGAGAAGTTATGTAATAAGGGATATTCGCTATGACATATAAATTTTTATACGGAATGTTCTTTATGTCCTCAATAATATTTTGTTTTAAAAAATCCCCATAAATAATCTTTATTTTATCTGTTTCATATTTTTTTAAATAAGTCTTCATTCGTTCATCAATTTCGTAACAAAGCATATAGGAATGCTTCTTTATAAGCTCTTTTGTTAAAGCTCCCATTCCTGGACCAATTTCGATAATTAAATCCTTATCTGTTACATCGACACTATTTGCAATTTTTTCTAAAACTTTTTCATCTTTTAAAAAATTTTGTCCTAAACTTTTTTTTGCTTTTATAAATTCCATATCTTCACCAACTTAAAAAATGGCCTATTGCCATCCATTTCTTAATACATCATAAGTTACAACAGAACGCCCTACATATGCTGCATAAGTTGCATTTGATGTTAATAAATCTAAGTCATTTCCAAGTACGCCCCTGTCAAGTACAATGGCCAAAATAGGATCTTCAGATAATTTTGTATTATTCAAACGAACTATAGAACCGCAAGATAAATTTTTACTAGAAGCTACTATTTGTACCTTGCCATAAGATATATCTTGATAGGTTTCTGTACCATCTAAAACGTTGTATCGAGGTAAACAAGCCAGTTTTCCACTACATAATGGACAAGTTGGTAAATAACTAGTTAAATCTCCTGTATATGTTTCTTTGGCACTATATAAATCATTTTTAATATCTTCTTGTAACTTCAAAGCCATTGTTGCTAAATCAATGGATTTATTATAATTATCATTTAATACTTTCGTTTCTTTCATATTATTACTAGACTCTACAAATATAACGAGTAACACAAGCAAAGTTATTTGAAAAATTTTCTTGAAAGTTTTAAAATATTGTGGCATTTTCAACCTCACCTCGCAATAATTTTTTTATTTATATATTTTATCAAAAAGAGTACTAAATGTCAAAAATTCGATTTATATTTTCATTGGTTATTTTTGCCAACTCTTTTTTATCAATATTTTTTATTTCACAAATAAACTCAGCTATATTTAAAATTTTACTTGGATCATTTTTTTCTCCTCGAAAAGGAACTGGAGTTAAATAAGGAGAATCTGTTTCTAATACCAGATTATGAACATCTATATTATTTATGACTTCTTTTAAGCGACAATTTTTGAATGTAATAACACCATTTATTCCAAGTAAGAAGCCCATTTTTATATAAATATTTGCTACTTCCAAACTACCACTAAAAGAATGAATTACACCCTTTACGTTGTATTTTTTTAAAAGTTCTATCGTATCTTCTGTTGCTTCTCTTGAATGTACAACAACGGGCATATGGTATTTTTCAGCTAGTGCTAATTGACATTCAAAAAGCTTTATTTGTTCTTCCCTAGTTTCCTTTCCATAATGATAATCTAAACCTATCTCTCCAATTGCAACAACTTTTTTACATTTTAAATTCTCTTCAATAAACTTTATATCTTCTTCTTTATAGTTTAAAACATCTTCGGGATGAATTCCTAAAGCGCCATAGACTTCATTATATTTTAAAGTTTCTAATACCTCTTGATTACTTTTTAAATCACAACCAGCATTAATCATACGATTAACTTGATTTAATGATGCCTTTTTTAAAATATCATTAAGATCTTCATAATATTCTTTAAATAAATGACAATGAGTATCACAAAACATTAATTTCACCTACTTTTTTTCATTTCCAAGGCTTGTTGATGAACTGCAATTAACAAAGCATCGGCATAAGGAGATTCTCCAAAATACTCTTTTGCTTCTTCTAGTTTTTGATATAAATCTTCCTTTTTTGTTTCACAAATCACTTCAGCCTGATATAAATTATAACGAACATTCTCATCATATACTATTTCATTAGCTAAATCTATATACATTCCGTCTTTATTCTCTACAATAGAATGATAATAAGTTCCAACGAAGCAATAAGGAATTAATTCTGTTAACAAAGTAGAATCGTTTAATAGTATTGTAGCGTCCCACGCATCTGCATGACATTGTCCAAATAATTTGTTACGATATTTCATTATATACTGTAACATTTTAGGATTTTTATCAAAATAATCATAAATACTAAAAAAAGAATATTCTTCACCTGAAACAAGTGTAATATGAATTTTTTTATCTTCATAAGAAATTTTACCAATATAAGGACGATTTGAAAGTTGCTCTAGAATAGAACGATTTAATTTACCGATTGTTGTTTTACCAAGCATACGCATATCTTCAGTAATTAAATACTTTAAATTTCCATTTTTCTTCCTATAAGCATCATAAAACGAGTTTAAAAGTTCTTTATGATATTCTGTAAGATAATTCCTGAATGAATCAAATAAAGTATAAGGATTTAGATTTTCTAAAGAATGCTTTTGTAAAAATTTTTCTTTTGTACACAAATGATGTTCTTCTAAAAAAGAAAAAACAAAATCAAAAATATTCTCATTATTTAGCCCAACAAATTGTTCTTCATAACGATAAATGATTTCATCAAAGTCCATAAATCCTCCACCTAAATGTTTAACTTTCTACATCGATTCTTTGAAATAATATCTCTGGTTTTTTTAAATCATAAATAGCATTCTCATTAAATGTTAAATTTTTATCTTTCGTATTCAACTGTTCTAATATACGTTCACTCGTTTGTGGTAAATATGGAAATAAGAATACAGCACATACACGAATAGATTCCACTAAATTATACAAAACCGTCTCCAAGCGATCTTTCTTATCTTCCTCTTTGGCAAGAATCCAAGGTGTTGTTTCATCAATATATTTATTACATCTTCTTAAAACTTCAAAGATTTCATCAATGGCCGCACCTATTTCTAAATGGTTCATATTTTCTTCTATTTTGGTTTCTAAATCAGTAACTTTCGCAAGTAATTCGCTATCAATTTCTTCATTAACTTTCTTATTTTCAATATGTCCTTCAAAATATTTTTGACCCATTGAAATAGTACGATTCACTAAATTTCCTAAAATATTAACTAAATCTCCATTGATTCTTTCAATCAATAAATCTCTTGTGAATACTCCATCGCTAGAAAAAGGAATTTCATGTAACATATAGTAACGAACCGCATCAACACCAAATTCGTTTACTAAATCATCGGCATAAATAACATTTCCCCTACTTTTACTCATCTTTCCGTCACTCATAATAAGCCATGGATGCCCAAAGACTTGTTTTGGTAAAGGCAAATCTAAACTCATTAGAAAACAAGGCCAATAAAGCGTATGAAAACGAATAATATCCTTTCCTATCAAGTGTAAGTCGGCTGGCCAAAGTCTATTAAATTCTTCACTGCTTCCATCAGGATCATATCCAATATTGGTAATATAGTTCGTTAGTGCATCCAACCAAACATAAACAATATGCTTGCTATCAAAATCAACAGGTATTCCCCAATCAAAAGAGGTTCTAGAAACGCATAAATCTTGTAAACCAGGTTTCAAGAAATTATTGACCATCTCATTTTTTCTAGATTCTGGCTCAATAAAATGAGGATGCGCATTAATATAATCCATTAACTTATCTTGGTATTTACTTAATTTAAAAAAATATGCTTCCTCTTTCTTTAATTCAACATTCCTACCACAATCTGGACACTTTCCGTCCACAAGTTGAGATTCTGTCCAAAAAGATTCACAAGGGGTACAATAAAGCCCTTGATATTCTCCAAGATAAATATCACCTTTGTCATACATTTTTTTAAATATTTTTTGAACAATTTTTTCATGATTAGGATCCGTAGTTCTAACAAATCGATCATAGCTAGTATTCATGATATCCCAAATGTTTTTAATAACTCCTGATACATCATCCACAAACTCTTTTGGTGTTACTCCTGCTTCTTTTGCTTTTAATTCAATTTTCTCTCCGTGTTCATCTGTACCTGTTTGAAAATACACATCATATCCTTTTAATCGTTTATAACGAGCAATGGCATCTGCTAAAACAATCTCATACGTATTTCCTATATGAGGTTTTCCTGATGTATAAGCAATAGCTGTTGAAATGTAGTATTTTTCTTTCATTTTCTTTCCTCCTAAAAAAATAAAAAAATCATAAACTAAGGGCGAAAAACCGCGGTACCACCTTAATTCATGATTTTATCATGCACTTTTTTCGTAACGTGAATTATCCGATTTAACTCCAGAACCATGTTCATACCCTCATTTGTATTTACTTTCACCAAACGTAAACTCTCTTATCACAAACAAGAAATATTACTCTTTCCTTCCTCATTAATTATCTGTATAGTAGCATAAAAAAAACTTAAATTCAAGAAATATCCACTTTGCTTACAATTAAATTTGACACAAATTTTAAAAATAAACTCGTTTCTTCTTTAATAGGTTCTTTACTATATAAAAGTAAAAGCCCTAAACAATCTGTGGAAGAAATAATTGGTTGAATAAAAAAGTAGCCATTTACCTCTTCCTTATTAAAAGTATATGTTTGTAATTCGTTTTTTACAACACTTTCACGATTATGGATATATCCAAGTAACTTTTTATCTAGTTCCGTATTCAAAAATTCTGGAAATTGATTAGAATAAACTACCCGATCACGATCCGTTACAATTAAATTCATATCATACACACTTGTTACGAGTTCACAAATCATTCCGATAGTGTCACGATAATCTTTTATTTTAGAGTATTTTTTTAAAATGACACGGTCATCTTCAACAAAGATTTCTAAATTTTCTCCTTCACGAATTCCTAAGTGGCGGCGTATCTCCTTTGGTAAAACAATTCTTCCTAATTCATCAATTCTACGAATAACACCCGTTGACTTCAAAGTATCACAACTCCTCTACAAAATTAGTTTGGATAATTTAAGAGGAAATATGCGAGGAAAGATGCTATACTTTAAAATTTTATTGTTCTTCTATATCCCTTAAAATAAGTTCTAACAATGGAACAAAAGAATATAAGAAATGCTTTTCGTCTCTTTTAATAAGTAGTGAAATTATAATTTTTTTATTCACATATTTAAAAGTAAAGCTTGGATTAAGATTATAAGCCTCAAAAAATAACTTATCCCCTTTTACTAAAGATGAATATTTTTCAGGAATTTCTATTTCTACTAATCTTTCAGTTTGTTTAACATTTACAATTTCTAATTTTTTAGCTAATTTTTCAAACCACTCTTCATACATATAGATTTCCATATCTTCAGTAATCTTACCAAAACGATCCTCTAAAATGCCTTTTATACGATTTAAAGAAGACAAATCTTCTACTTCATTAATTAATTGGTGAATTTCTATTTTCATATCTTCATCAGTAACATAATTATCACTAATATGCGTACTTACATTAACTAATGATTTACTATCAGTATCTTCTTCTATCTCTTCTCCATTTAGTCTTTTTATCTCTTCTTCAACCATTTTTGTATAAAGAGAAATTCCAACAGTATCAATAAATCCAGCTTGTTCGCTTCCTAAAATATCCCCTGCACCTCGAAGAGACAAATCACGCATAGCAATTCGATATCCACTACCAAGCTCGGTAAAATCTTTAATTGTTTGTAAACGTTTCACAGCAATATCATTTAAGACCTTTTTATTATCATATAAAAGATAAGCATATGCAATCTTATCGCTTCTCCCAACACGCCCTCTAATTTGATAAAGTTGACTTAAACCGAAGTGATCCGCATCGTAAATAATTAAAGTATTGGCATTTGGAATATCGATTCCTGTTTCAATAATCGTTGTACAAACTAATATATCAAATTCATGAGCGACAAAAGATTCCATAATACCATCTAGATCTTGTTTTGTCATTTGACCATGAGCAAAAGAAATCTTTGCTTCTGGAACCAATCGATTGAGTTTATTGGAGAATTCTTCAATCGAAGCGACTTTATTATACAAAATAAATATTTGACCATTTCTTGCCAGTTCTTTATAAATTGCATCCTTAACAATTAAATCATTTTCAGCAATCACATACGTTTGCACAGGATAGCGATTCACAGGGGCTGTATCAATAATGGATAAATCCCTTAAACCACTCATTGCCATTTTCATTGTTCTTGGAATCGGAGTAGCAGATAAAGTAAGAACATTTACATCATTTCGAAATTGTTTAATTTTTTCTTTATGTGTCACGCCAAAACGTTGTTCCTCATCAACAACAAGTAAACCTAAATCCTTACAAACCACATCATTGCTTAAAAGACGATGCGTTCCAAATAAAATATCAATTTTGCCCTTCTTTAAATCTTCTAAAATACGCTTAACATCCTTTTGAGAGGTAAAACGATTCAATAAAGCTATCTCTATTGGATAAGACGAAAAACGTTGTAAGGCAGCAGTATATTGTTGTTTCGATAATATTGTTGTAGGACATAAATATAAAACTTGTTTATTATTTAAAACTGTTTTAAACATTGCTCTAAAAGCAACTTCTGTTTTACCAAATCCCACATCCCCACAAAGTAATCGATCCATAGGTACAGGACTTCTTAAATCTTTTTGAACATCCTCAATTGCTTTTAATTGATCTTTTGTCTCTTCATAAGGAAATTCCATTGCAAATAAATCTTCCATAGGATAATCGATATAAGCATTTCCCTTTGTTTGGTGACGAATCGCATAAAGACGCATTAGTTCTTCAGAAATATCCTTTATTTTCTTTTGCACTTGGCGTTTTTTTAGTTCCCAAGAGGTACTGTTTAATTTATTAATTTTTGGCTTTGATCCATCTTTATCTGTATATTTAAAGATGGTAGAGATTTTTTCAACAGGAATGTAGACTTTATCATTTCCTAGATAATTTATTTGAATATAATCTTTCTCTAGTAGACCTTGTTTTAAAGTAACAACTCCATTATAAATTCCTATTCCATGGTTTCTATGAACCACATAATCTCCTAAATTTAAATTATCCAAAGCATTTATTTTTTTACCAATTTTTAAAGTATTTTTATATTTAATTGTAGATTCATTTACTTGTTCGATATCAAATTCAGACAAAACTACAAAATTTTCTATAATAAACCCATGATTCAATTTTTTATTTAAAATATTAATTTCATTTTCCAAAATTTTCTCATTTTTAACCACATGAGCATTTAAAAATAGTTCTTTAATTTGTTTAATTTGGTTTTCTTTAGATAAGCAAAAAACAATTGTCTTCTTTTGTTTTAAATAACCCATAACCTTTTCTTGCAATAATTTAAAATCAGACCTAAAATTTTCAATTTCTAAAGAGGAATAGTTTTTAGTTGGATAATCAGTTGTACTTTTATTTTCAATAGTATCTAATAAAACTTGATTTTTTAGTTTAAAATCTTCTAAAGTATACATATACATAGTTTCCTTAGGAATATGATTACTTTCTTTATATTCTAAAATATCATTTTGTAATTTTTGATATGCAACCATGATTTGTTGGTAATCATAGAAAAAAACAATAGGATTTTCTAAATAATCAAGTAAAGAATTATGTCCATTATTTATTACTTCATCAAAAGGATAAATAGTAATTTCATTTACTTTTTCTAAAGAAAGTTGTGTATCTTCATCAAAAAAACGGATAGATTCAATAGAATCTCCAAAAAATTCTACACGAACGGGGTGTTCCAAAAAAGTAGAAAAGATATCTAAAATAAACCCACGAACGGCATAAGTTCCAGTAGAACTTACTAAAGAATCTTTCGTATAGCCATAGTGTTCTAAATGTGAAAGAATTTCTTCTCTTGTTTTTTCTTCTCCAACTTTTAATTTAAATACCTGTTCTTTTTGATTTTCTTTAAGAGGCAAAAACTTTAAATATCCTGTTAAATTGGTAATTACAATATAGCTTTTTTCTTGTATTTTATTTAAAGTTTCTAATCGTTTAATTTTTAAATCTGGAGAAATAGCTAAAGCAACCATTGATAAAAAATCATCCATAGGAAAAAGAAGCACATCGTCTGTATATGTACTTAAAAGAGAATAAATTTGATTACTTTCATACAGAGAATTCGTAACAACCAATAAATGTCCTTTTTGCCTTTTAAAAGCATTTAAAATATAAAGAACATACAACTCCTTTGTAAAACCATTTACTCGTATGTTATAATCACTTGGAAATAAAGGTTCTAACCAATTCATAAACTCTCCTTACTTATGATATTTATTCATAGTAACTTCTATACCATTTAATATAAAAGAATTGATAATTTCTTGGTACATCAAAAAATTTTCTTTCAAAATTTCCATTTCTTCTTTAGAAAATTTTCCTAGTACATAATCAATAGTATCCTTATTTTTATCATGAGATATACCTATTTTTAAGCGATTAAAACTATCTGTGCCAAGTGAAGCAATAATTGATTTTATGCCATTATGCCCTCCAGAAGAACTATTCTTTTTTAATTTAAACTTTCCAAAATCAATATCCAAATCGTCCTGTATAATTAAGATATCCTCAGGTTTAATGTCGTAATACCTTGCGGCTTGTCCCACGGATAATCCAGAATTATTCATAAAAGTTTGGGGTTTTAAAAATAAAACTTTTTCTGCATCAAGACTATGAATTTGAATTAAGCCATCAAATTTTTTTTGCCAACTATCATTTTTAAGATAAGCATCGATGAGCATAAAACCAACATTATGCCTTGTAAAAGTATATTCTTTTCCTGGATTTCCTAAACCAACAATTAACTTCATTTATAACACCCTCTAAAACATTTTTGGTACGTCGCTCTATTTTCAATATATAATGGCGCCAAGACTTTCAATGAATTGCTTGCACCTTTTATACATTTTAACAAAACTATAGTAGCACAACCCGTTTCTTTTGTGTAAACAAATTGCACTTCTTTGACAATAATTTTATATTTTTCACAATAATAAAATATTTCTTCCAAACGTTCTGGTAAGTGTACTAAATATAAAATTCCATGTTCTTTTAACATTTGTTTTACAATTTGAAAAAGACTTTCCAAATCCAAAAAAAGTTCATGCCTAGCAATTGCTTTGTTTTGATTTTCATTAATCAGAGAATTATTTTGATATTTAAAATAAGGTGGATTTGCCACTATAACGTCAAAAATATTTCCCGGGAAATAATTTTTTGCATTTTTAACATCATCACAAATTAATTTTATTTGATTTTCTTTTTGATTTATTTTAACACTTTCTAAAGCAAGTTCATAAATATATTTCTGTATTTCAAAACCAATAATTTCATTTGGAAAATAATAAGATAGAATTAGAGGGACAACTGCATTTCCCGTACAAATATCTAAAACTTTATCCTTTTCTTTTAATTTCACAAATTCTGCAAGCAAAATAGAATCAAGGGAAAATTTAAAAACTGCATCATCTTGTACAATTTTGTAGTTTTTATAATCATATAGATCATTAATGACTTTCATTTTTTAAATCCACTTCTTTTATTTCATTTCCACAATCTAAACGAATTTTACGATTTAAAATATCAACAGAGACAACTTTTCCGTGAATATCATTCATTGTGACAACATCTCCAATTGTGGGAAGTCCTTTTTGAGATTCTAAATAGTTGGCATCCTCGTAGGCAAGACAACACAACAAACGTCCACAACACCCATTAATTTTTGATGGAGTTAAAGCTAAATTTTGATTTTTTGCCATATTCATGGTAACAGATTCTAATGATTTTAAGAAGGAAGTACAACATAGTTCTCTACCACATTGCCCTATTCCCCCCACACTACAAGCTTTATCTCTGGCACCAATTTGGTGTAATTCGATACGAGTACGGTAAATGCTTGCTAATTTCCTTGTAAGTTCTCTAAAATCGACACGCTCATCTGCAGTAAAATTAAATAGTAATTGCTTTTTATCAAAAGTATAATTTGATGATAAAAAGTGCATTTCTAAATGTAAATCATCCGATATTCTTTGAGCATTTTTTAAGGCGTGCTCTGCGTCTTTTAAATTAGCTAAGTGTTTATTATAGTCTTCTTTTGTAGCAATTCTAATAATATCTTTATAATTATCTATAGCATTTAATTTATCATTCTCTATCTTTTCTAATACTTTTCCATATTGTAACCCTTTTTCCGTTTCTACAATGACATACACTCCATTTTTTATTTCTAAATCATGAGCATTAAAATAATAAACTTTTCCTCTATCACTAAACTTTACTCCATATATATTCATGATGCATCCTCCAAACTTAAAACAAAATAATCCAATATTAAATTTAAATTGACATTATAATTTAATCGTTCAATAATTTCATTTGTAAGAGTTATTCTTTTTATCAATTCTATTTGAGATAACTTTTCGAATCCATTTTCTTTTTTATGCTCAGTTAAAATAGCAAGATAAATATTCAAAATAGCTTGAAAAAATTGAACAATTTCTTCTTTCTCTAAATTTTCATCTAGAATACTTTTATTATAAACGATACTTAAACCTTTTTCTACCTCTAATTTATAAAGATAATCTTCTGCTAGCTTTACGATTCTTTCATTTATCGGTTCATTTGGTTCTATATAGTTAGCTTTTACAAATTCACAACGACTTTTAAGTGTCTCAATCACATTTTCTTTGTTATTCGTTATTAAAAACCCTATTATGTATTGTTCAGGTTCTTCTATAAATTTAAGCATTGTATTAGCAGATTCTCTATTAAATTTTTCCGCTTCTTCTATAATATAAATATTATATTTTGTTAAATAAGGCTTATATGAAAAGGCTTTTTTTAAACCTTCCATTTGCTCTTTTTTGATAACTTGTCCATCTGGATAAATAATTTTTAAAGTAGGAAGTGTATCTGTATCTATTAAATGACATAAATTACATTTATTACAATCATTTTGAAATTCCTCTGAACAATTCATGATTTTGCATAGTTCTAAAATATCGGTAAGTAAAGATTTTTTATCATTTGTTTCCATTAAAAAAACATGAGACATTTTATTCTCATTAAATTTCTGTACTAAATTTTGAATATTTACGTTTTTTATCAAACTATCACCTACTCATTTTGTTATAAAAAACATAACTATTAAGGAAACCAAGCCTGGAACTCCTAAAAAAGTAACCGTTCCCAAAGTAAACACATTAATGGGTATTAAAACATTTAATGACGTTGTACATAAATTTAAACCATATAGTAATAAAAAAGCAAAAACAAACTTCTTAATTAACATTATTATTTTTTTTCCCATTTAAAATCACCTTTATAAAGTATATGGGACAAACTATTTATTTATTAATCAGATATTTTTTTACGATCTTCAATAGCTTTATCCAAAGTAATAGTATCCATATAGTCTATATCGGCACCCATTGGGATTCCATAAGAAAGTCTCGAAATCACAACATTTTTTCCTTCCAGTATTTTTTTAATAAATAAAGTAGTTGTTTCTCCTTCAATATTAGACTTCAAAGCAAGGATTAATTCAGGATTTTTTAAATTCTCAATTCTTTCCAATAATTTAGGAATGTTGATATCTTCATAGCTTATCCCCTCCGTTGGAGATATTAGTCCACCTAAAACATGATAAACTCCTTTAAAATTACCAGTTTTTTCGAAAGTAAAAACGCTTTTATAGTCTTCAAGAACGCAGATAATATTTTTATTTCTACCCTCATCACTACAAATATCACAGATTTCTTTATCAGTAATATGGCCACAAATTTTACAAGGTCGTAATTCATTTTTAGCGTCTATCAAATCATTACTTACATTTGTTATTTCTTCTGTAGGCAGATCAAGCGTTGCTAGTGCCATTCGTTCTGCACTCTTTTCACCAATACCAGGTAATTTTTTATAAAATTCTATAATTGCTTCTAATTTTTTAGGATAAATCATCTTAGAAAAGTCCACCTAAACTACCAAAAGATCCCATTTTTTCTTCAATGGCCTTATCAATTTGTTGTGTAGCGTCTTTCGAAGCAAGCACTACCATATCTTCTAGCATTTCAATGTCATCTACATCAATACCTTCTTTAAATTTAATAGAAACCATCTCTTTTTTACCATTTAAAACAACTTCTACTAATTCACTTTTACCAGTAAATAAAGTACTATCTATTTCTTCTTTCTTTTTTTGCATATCCCTTTGCATTTTTTGAGCTTGTGCCATTAAATTTTGCATATTCATATTTTTTCCTTCTTTCTATTTAATTTCTACCTTTTCTTTATCAAAAATAGAAATTATCTTTTCATAGTCATCATTTTTTTCTACCTTTTTATTTACTTTATTTTCAATATTTATGGGTTCTTCTAAAATTTGATACTTATATTTTTCTTTTAATTTTTTTACATAATCTTTCTTATATAATTCCCATTCATCATTTGTTAGAGCAATAAAATGTTTATTTTTTCTAACAATTTCTGCATATTTTTCTTCAATTATGGTTAAATTTTCATTAAACATATTTACTATACTCTCTTGTAAATCTACAACAATGTTGATATCTGGGGAAGAAAGTACAACATCAGCATCAATAATAATTGATTTTACCATATCTGTACTACTTATTTTTTCATTAAAAATTTTCCAATCCTCTTTACTAGCCAAAAGCAATGATTTATCAGCCTTAGCAAAGCAATTATTTATGCGTACTTTTTTTAATTCCTCTATGTAATTGCTTTGTTGTTCCACTTGAATATTATTTTTTGTTTCTGATAAGTTATCTAATTTAGAAACTTTATTTTCTATTTGTTTTGCTTTTGCTTCTTTTATAGGACTATTATCTACTTTTTCTTTAGATTCTTTTTTTTCTTGTTTCAGACCCTCCTCAGGTATATCTACATTTTTTATTAAAATCAAAAAGATTAGCATAAAAGGATCTACATTTATATTTATTTTAGCAATAATGTCATTTAGTTCAAATATTGTATCTTTTATTTTTAAATACAAAGTATCATTCTTATCACTTTTATATTGCAAAGCTTTTATAAAAAGTTGATCTACTAATTTTTTTATAAATACTTTATAATCTATTGATGATTTATCAATATGATTAAATATATCCTTTATTTGATCATATTGATTATTTATAAATGACTCCACAATATTTTTAATTTGAACTAAAGATACTGACCCATAATTATTTAAAACTGTATCTAAATCAATATGTTCATTACTTGTATACAATTGATTTAAAATACTTAATGCATCGCGACATCCCCCATCCGATAAGTATGTAATTTCTTCAATTGCTTCATCTGTAATATCAATATTTTCTTTATTTGCTATATTTCTTAAATGTTCATTTAATTCATCGTCTGAAAGTTTTTTAAAATCATAGCGTTGACACCTTGATAATATAGTAATTGGCACACTTTCAATATTTGTAGTAGCAAAAATAAATACAATATGACTAGGAGGTTCCTCTAAAGTTAATAACAAAGCATTAAAAGCTCTTTCAGACAATTCATGTACTTCATCAATAATATAAATTTTATATTTACTATATGCTGGAGCTATTTTAACATTGTTAATAAGTTCTCTTATATCATCTACTCCATTATTAGAGGCAGCGTCTATTTCAATAATATCTGAATTATTAGTATCTAAACAACTGCGACATGTTCCACATGGAACACCATCTTTTGCATTTTCACAATTAATGGTTCGGGCAAAGATTTTTGCTGTACTTGTTTTTCCTGTACCTCTTGGTCCTGTAAAAATATAAGCATGAGAAATCTTATTATTTTTTACAGCATTCTTAAGCATTGTTATTGAATATTTTTGACCAACGATTTCATCAAAAGTAGTTGGTCTATATTTTCTGTATAAAACTTTGTAATCGTTCGTCATTATAATCTCCTTTGCTATTTAATTATAACATAAAAAAACAATTATTAACGCATATTTTGAAAAAATTTGGATAATAATTGCTGATAATTTTCCTTATCTAAATCATAATTTATTTTTTGTAATTTTGTTTTAGTAAAATCATGCTTATAATCTAATTTATCCAATAAATAAAATACATTTCTTATACGGCTTTGTTTAATGATTTCCATACACATTGAACAAGGCTTTAAAGTTACATATAAATCACAATCGGATAAATTCCATCTTCTTAATTTTTTTGCACTTTTTTTAATAGTTAAAATTTCCGCATGGGCTGTAATATCATATTTTTTTTCCTTTTGATTATAAGCCTGGGCAACTATTTTATTATTACGAATTAATAAAGCAGAGACAGGAATTTCACCTTTGTTATATGCTTTATTAGCCAATCGAAAAAGTTTGTTTATAATAATATTTTCCTCCATATAATACTTCACCTAATAAAAAAGTGCACACGAATAGAGATTGATATGGCTGCTATCTTCCGATTCTGACCAAGTTACAATATATTCGTTGCACGTCATAATAATAACAAATTTTGATTAAAATTACAATAGTTCCACGTGAAACTTCTACTAAAATGATTATTTTATTGTTTCACGTGAAACATTATATTTCTTTTTCCTCTTCGATAATTTCTGTTTTATCAATAATATCAGTGTTGTCTATAAGAGTATTTTCAGATTCACTATTTTCATCAATTTCGGGCATTTTTTCTACCAAACTTATATTAGAAACTTCTTGTCCATCTTTTAAATTAATAACTCGAACCCCTTGTGTAACTCGACCAAGTTTGTTAATTTGTTCTAATGGAATACGAATTACCATACCAGTATTTGTAATAATAATTAAATCACTATTTTCCTCTGCTAATCTAAATGCAGCCATTGTGCCATTCTTATCAGTGATATTTAATGCTTTGACACCTTTGCTTCCTCTTCTGGTTTGTCGATAATCACTAATTAAAGTTTGTTTCCCATATCCTTTTCTCGTTACAACAATCAAAGAATCATTTTCAGTAGCGATTTCGGCACCAATGCATTCTCCTCCGTCGAGATTAATACCACGAACTCCGCTAGCAGTACGTCCCATAACACGGATTTCATCTTCATTAAACTTAACCATTCTTCCATTGCTAGATCCAAGTAAAATCATATCCTTACCTGTCGTTTTTTTAACAGAAATCAACTCATCTGAAGGACGTAAGTTAATTGAAATTTTTCCGTTTGTACGTATATTATCGAATTCATTAATACTTGTTCTTTTTACAATTCCATGTTTTGTAGCAAATAATAAGTATTTTGCTTCATCATTACGTTTAATGCTTAAAATTGAATTAACTTTTTCCTCTTTATCAATTTGCAATAAGTTGATAATTGGTAAGCCCTTTGATTGTCTACTAAATTCTGGAATTTCATAACCCTTTAATCGATAAACCTTACCTTTATTTGTAAAGAATAGAATGTAATCATGTGTGCATAAGTTTACCAAATGTTCAACATAATCTTCTTCATTGGTATTCATGCCCTTAATACCTACTCCTCCACGGTTTTGTAATTTAAACGTATCAGAAGTTGTTCTTTTAATATAACCATTGTGCGTAAGTGCAATAATGATATCTTCTTCTGGTATTAAAGACTCATCTTCAATATATTCAATGGCAGACATATCGATATTTGTTCTTCGCTCATCAGCATATTTATTCTTAATTTCTAATAATTCTTCTCTAATAATAGCAAGAACTTTTTCTTCACTCGCTAAAATACTACGATATTCTTCAATAACTTTTAATAATTCAGCAAGTTCTGCTTCGATTTTTTCTCTTTCTAAGCCAGTTAAACGGCGTAATCTCATATCCAAAATAGCTTGAGCTTGTACTTCATCCAAATTAAATTTAGACATTAATTGTTCTTTAGCAATAATATCTGTTTCACTTTCACGAATCGTTTTAATTACTGCATCTAAATTATCTAAAGCTATTTTTAAACCTTCTAAAATGTGAACTCTTTCTTCTGCTTTTGCCAAATCAAATTGAGTTCTTCGAATAATGATTTCTTTTTGATAATCAATATATTTTGAAATAATATCCTTAAGACCTAATACTTTAGGTGCTCCTTGATCAATCATTAATAAATTAATACCATAAGTTGTTTGCAATTGTGTATATTTATATAAATTATTTAAAATAACATTGGCATTTGCATCTCTTTTTAAATAAATAACTACACGAACGGGATTTTCCAAGTTAGATTCTTCATGTAATTCACTAATCCCATCAATAATTTTGTCACGAACAAGTTCTCCAATACGAGATTGGAATTCTGCTTTATTAACTTGATAAGGAAGTTCTGTAACCACAATTCTTGTTTTGCCATTCACTTCTTCAATGTCGGCTTTACCACGAATAGTAATAGTTCCTCTACCTGTTTCATAGGCTTTTTTAATACCACTATTACCTAAAATGGAAGCTCCTGTTGGAAAATCTGGACCTTTAATATATTGCATTAAACCATCGGTATCAATATCTTGATTATCGATATATGCAACACAACCATCTATAACTTCTCCCAAGTTATGAGGAGGAATATTTGTTGCCATACCAACCGCAATACCCATTGTTCCATTTACTAAGATATTTGGAAAACGACTAGGTAATATTTTTGGTTCTGATTCTGTTTCATCAAAGTTTGGTACAAAATCAACTGTATTTTTATTTAAATCTCGTACCATTTCAAGAGAAAGTTTAGATAAACGAGCTTCAGTATAACGCATTGCTGCAGCACCATCGCCATCCATATTACCAAAGTTTCCATGGCCATCCACAAGTACGTGACGGAAACTAAATGGTTGAGCCATTCTAACCATAGCATCGTAAATTGAAGAATCACCATGAGGATGATATTTACCCATTGTATCTCCGACAATTCTAGCACTTTTACGATGTGGCTTATCAGGTGTATAACCCGATTCATACATAGAATATAAAATACGACGATGTACAGGTTTTAAACCATCTCTTAAATCTGGTAATGCACGAGCAACAATAACACTCATTGCATAGCGTCCAAAAGAATCTTTTACTTCTTCAACTATATTATTTTCAATTATTTTATCCATACCCTACACCTCCTAAACATCCAAATCATCAAACTCGCTACCATGCTCTTCAATATATTTTTTACGTGGAGTAACGTCATCTCCCATTAAATCAGTAAATATTTGATCAGCAAGCATAGCATCTTCAACGGTTATCTTTCTTAAAACACGATTTTCAATGTGCATAGTTGTATCTCTTAAATCTTCCGCATCCATTTCTCCTAAACCTTTAAAACGATTTACAATTGGTTTAGCAGAAGCAGGTAGTGTTGCACGGTATTCAGCAAGTTCTTCTTCTGTTTGAACATATTTTATATTTTTTCCATACACAACTTTAAACAATGGAGGTTGAGCTGCATAAACGTAACCACCTTCAACAATCGGTCTAAAAAAACGATAAAATAATGTTAATAATAAAATACGAATATGATCTCCATCAACATCGGCATCGGTCATAATAATGATTTTATGATATCTTAATTTACTAATATCAAATTCATCCCCAATACCTGTACCAAAAGCCGTAATCATTGTTCTTATCTCTTCATTACTTAAAGCTCTATCAAGTCTTGCTTTTTCAACATTTAAGATTTTACCACGTAAAGGAAGAATTGCTTGTGTTGCAGGAATACGGGCACTTTTAGCAGAACCCCCTGCACTGTCTCCCTCGACAATAAAGATTTCCGAAATACTAGCATCTTTACTTGTACAATCTGCAAGTTTTCCTAAAGTATTAATTGTATCAAGTGCAGATTTACGTCTTGTAAGTTCTCTAGCTTTTTTCGCAGCAAGTCTTGCTCTAGCGGCTGTTGACGCTTTATCAATAATAATTTTGGCTTCATCAGGATTCTCCATTAAGAATCGTTCAAATCCTTCACTAAAAACATCATCAGCAATCTTTCTTACCTCAGCATTTCCAAGTTTTGTCTTGGTTTGACCTTCAAATTGAGGATTTGGATGCTTACAAGAGATAATCATTGTTAAACCTTCACGAACATCCTCACCTGTTAATGCCTCATCGTTCTCTTTTAAAATCTTGGCATTTTTGGCATAATTGTTAATAATTCGTGTTAATGCCCTTTTAACTCCATCCTCATGAGTTCCACCTTCATAGGTATTGATATTGTTTGTAAAAGAATAGACACTAGCATTATAAGAATCGTTATATTGCATGGCAACTTCAATTTCAATATCATCTTCCACACCTTCGACGTATATGACCTCTTCATGTAATGGTTCTTTATTTTTATTAAGCATTTTAACATATTCAATAATACCACCATTGTATAAGAATTCTGCTTTTTTCTCTTCTTCACGTTCATCACGTAACAAAATTCGTATTCCCTTATTTAAGAAAGCGAGTTCTTGTAAACGTTTAGCAAGTGTATCATAGTTATAAATTGTAGTTTCCGTAAATATTTCAGGATCTGCTTTAAATCGTACCGTTGTTCCTGTTCGATTTTCTTCACACGTACCTATTTCTTTTAATGGTTCTACAGGATGTCCTCCATTTTCAAATTTTTGATAGTATATTTTACTATCATGATAAACAGTAACCTCAAGCCAAGTGGATAAAGCATTAACTACACTTGCTCCTACTCCATGTAATCCTCCACTTACTTTATAACCACCATCTCCACCAAATTTACCCCCTGCATGCAAAACAGTAAAAATAGTTTCAATTGTAGATAACCCCGTTTTTTTGTTTATTCCTGTAGGCATACCACGTCCATCATCTTTAACTGTAATGATATTTCCTTTTTCGACAATAACCTCAATATCATCGCAATACCCAGCTAATGCTTCATCAATGGAATTATCAACAATTTCCCAAACTAAATGATGAAGTCCTCTTTCGCTAGTTGTACCAATATACATACCAGGTCTTTTTCGTACAGCTTCTAATCCTTCTAATACTTGAATATCATCATCATTATAATGTTTGATCTTCTCATTCATTTTTTAAACCTCCTTTAATGTTCCATTCTCTACATAAATTTTTTTATAATCACAATTATTTAATAAAGATTCGACCTTACTAATTTCTGTTGTTGTAATAAAAGTCTGTGTATCTTTATCAATTAATTTAAATATATTTTCTATTTTTTCCATATCAAGTTCACTAAATAAATCATCCAATATTAAAATAGGAATTACTTTTTTTTCTTGTTTCATTATTTCTATTTCACTAAATTTCCATGAAATAACAGCATTTTTTTGTTGACCTTCACTCCCATATTCTTTTAATAAATAAGAATCTAAAGAAAATTCAATATCATCATGGTGAATACCAACATTTGTTTTTCCAAAAGACATATCTTTACTTAAATTTTTATGATAAAGTCTTTTTAATTCTTCTTTTGATTTCTTATCATAATCACTAATATATCGAACTTCTAAATTACCAGAATTAGTAATAGAACGATATATATTTTTTAAAAATAAATTTACCAATTCTAAATACTTTTTTCGACTTTCATAAATTGATATTCCAACATCAATAAGTTTTTCTGTAAGAATATCTAAATAAGATTCTAAAGAATTACCATTTAAATACATTCTTTTTAAGTAAACATTCCTTGTTTTTAGTAATTTGTTATACTGGTTTAATTCTTTTAAATATGTAACATTTAGCTGAGATATAGCAATATTTAAATACTTTCTTCTTATACTCGGTGTATCTTTAATCATTTTTAAATCATTTGGACTAAATAATACAATATTAATTTTAGAAATATAATCACTAATTTTTGTAATTTTATTATTATCAATTTTAACTTTTTTACCTTCTGGCGTTATTATAACTTTATAAGTATTTTGATATACATTTTTAATAATTCCTTCTACTTTTGTTATATCAGAACCATTTTTAATTAAAGTTTTATCATTGGTTTGTTTAAATGATCTAGATAAAGCTAGAACATAAATGGCTTCAACTAAATTTGTTTTGCCACTTCCATTTTTTCCATAAATAATATTAAAATGATTTTTAAAGGAAATATGTATTCTTTCATAATTTCTAAAATTTAGCAATTTTAATTCCTGTATTTGCATATTTTGCCTCTTTTACGCCCGTATAATAAAAATAATAGGTATTTATGTACTCCCATACCTATTAAAATTATAACATATTTTAAGACCTTTTTAAACATTTTTTAATAAAAATTTTTTATTTTATGAAAGCATTTAAACAAATTACTTTTTCCTAAATATCAACAATTCTTGCTTTTTTAAAATAAATGAGTTAAAGACGCTTAAATATATCCTTAAAAAATGCATTTTTATCTAAAATTTATTATTTATTTAATTCCTTTTTACGATCATTTAGGACATGTTCTAATCTAGTAGCTCTTAGTATTTGTTTATTAAATACATCATAAGAAATTTTTAAATAAATTTTATTACCATTTTTAAACTCGATCATTAAATGATTATTTTTATAATAAAATTTATCAATTTTATTACTTCGAATCCAGGAACACTCATCACATCTAGGACTTGAGGTAGGAAAAAAGATTAAATCATTTGTTTCTTCAACTATGATTGGAGCTTTATAACTTACTCCAATCAATTTTTCTGTTCCTCTTTTTCTACCATTTAACGAACTTCCAAAATAAGTACAACTCTCTTCCATAATTGTAGTTGCTGATTTGTCTATAATAAAACTTTTGTCCTCTTCATATACTCTTGTTTTATTTTGCATTCCATATAAAGCAATAGTTTTATCATTAATCTCATAATGATCCATTTCTCCTCACCTCCCCCATTTCGTAAATTGTTTTCTATGTTAACAAGGGAAAAATGAAAATTTTGTCAAAAAATGAAAAAAACCTACTTTTTAGTAAGTTTTTATTGGTAAAATTAATTGTATTAAGGATTCATCAGATACTGATTTTAAAACAATTGGTTTTATATCGTCATTCATTAAAAGTAAAATTTCTTCTTCTTTAATGGTTTTTAAAGCTTCTAACATGTACTTTGAACTGAAAGATATATCAATTTTAGAACTTTCATCTGTATCCACTGAAAGTTTTCCATTGGCATTACCAAGCTCAGATGCATACGAACTAATTGTAAGTAATTTATTGTTTAATTGCATGCGAATAATATTTTTGTCCTTACCTTGTGCTAATAGAGAAAAACGATCAACACTCGCTATTAATTCATCTTTATTTACTTTAACAATAATACCATATTCATTAGGAATTAAATTAGAAGTATTTGGATAAGTTCCTGATAATAAATTTGTTTGAAATTTAATATTTTTATATTTAAATAAGACTTTATTATTAAATATATGAATTTCTACTTTTTCTTCATCTGTTATAATTTTTTCAAGTTCTATAATATTTTTACCAGGTAAAACTATATTTATATCTGTTTCAACAGGAGTATCTAATTTAATATTTTTCTTAGCAAGACGATAGGAATCGGTAGCAATAAATAATAAAGAATCTCCTGTAATTGTCATATTAATACCTGTAAGAAGAGGTCTTAATTCTTGTGTAGAAATAGCAAAAACTGTTTGATTAATTAATTCTTTTAATACATCACCTTTTAATAAAATAGGATCTTTATGTTCTTCCATTTTTAAATTAGGATAATCATTTGCATCCAAACAATTCAATTGAAATTGATCATTTTCAGTATAAATTCTAACTTTTAATTTATCAATCATTTCAAAATCGATAATATCACTAGGTAACTTTCTTATAATATCTAATAAAAATTTACTTTGTATAATAGTCGTTCCTGAATTTTCTATATGTTTAATTTCTTTCGCTTCTATAAATGAATTAATTGTAAGTTCACTATCGCTTGCAGTTAAAGATAAGCCTTTTTCAGTTAATTCAAATTTTATTCCGTTTAAAACAGGTATAACATTTTTAGTAGATATTGCCTTTATAACATTTGTTAAATTTTCTAATAAAATATTTTTATCAATTGTAAATTTCATTTTTTTTCCTTCTTTCTTTTTTTGTTTATTTTTATTATAGTGTGGATAATGTTTACAAGTGTCTATTTTCTTTTATTACCTTTATTTATTTTTATTTTTTTAGTGAATAACTTTTTTTAAAAGTTTTATTTATTCACATTTCATAATTTATTTTTTATTTCTTGAATTTCTTGCTGTAATTTTTTATTTTCTTTTAAATCTTTATTTATTTTTTCATAAGCATGAATTACAGTAGAATGATCTTTTCCACCAAATTCAAATCCTATCCGTGGAAAAGTTTCTTCAGTAAGCATTCTTGATAAATACATAGCTATTTGTCTTGGAATTGCAAATTGATTACTTCTTTTTTTCCCTTTTAAATCCTCTACTGTTATATGATAGTAATCTGCAACTACTTGTTGAATATTTTCAATGGTATTTTCTGAATAAATATTTACATTTAAGTAATCTTTTAATGCTTCATTTGCAAACGCTAAATCAATTTTTTCAGGAACTACCATAGCTGTATAAGCCATCAATCTTCTTAAAGTACTTTCTAAGAAACGCACGTCATTTTGACAATTATTTGCTATATATTCAATAACATCGTCTTCTACCATATGTTCAATACTCATACCTTTTAATTTCTGCTTTAAAATGCGACATCTTAAATCAAATTCTGGAGGGTCGATATTAACTGTTAATCCCCATAAAAATCGACTTTTTAAACGCTCTTCAATTTTCTTTAAATCATTTGGACTTTTATCAGAACTTATAATAATTTGTTTATTTGCTTGATGTAATGCTTGGAATGTATGGAAGAATTCTTCTTGTGTTTTCTCAGCTCCTACTAGATATTGAATATCATCTATAATAAGAACATCTACATTTCGATATTTATTTTTAAAATGATTAGAATAATCTATAGATTCCTTCCCCTTATCTTTACCAATAATACCAATATAATCATTCATAAACATATCGCAGGTAGTATAAAGAACTTTCAAATCTGTATTACTGGCAATAAAATTTCCAATTGCTTGCATTAAATGAGTTTTTCCAATCCCACTTTTTCCATATATAAACAAAGGATTATATAATTTTCCAGGAGCTTCTGCAACAGCCATTCCACTTACTTTTGCAAGTTGATTGGTTTCCCCTACTATAAATGTATCAAAATTTAATTCAGGTTTTAGATTACTTATCCACAATTCTTCTGTATCTGAATGTTCATTATTGTTTTCAGTCATTTCGATATGTTCTTTTTCTATTTCCTCTTCTAAAACAAAATTAATATCATAATTAATATCCGATAATTTATATAAAGTGTCTTCAATTAAAGAATAATAAGTGTCTCCTAATATTTTCTTGTGAATTTCCATAGGAACTTGTATAATCATTCTATTGTTTTCTATTTGAATTAACTTTAAATCATTAAACCAAGCATTGTAAGAAACCGAACTAATTTCATTTTTTATATTATTTAGAAAATTAGTCCATAAATTTTGATTATCAATTAACAATTCCCTCACCCCACTCTCTGTACTATTTTCTGTATTTTCATTTTATCTCAATAATCTTGGAATGAAAAGTAAAAAAATAAAACAATTCAGTTATTCACAGGTTATCCACTTAAATTTTTCTTTATAATACATGACTTTTTGACATTTATCAACATTATTCACAATTTTTTATAAAAAAATATTCACATGTTTATAATACTTATCTACAATCAGTTTATTAAGTGAATAATTTAGTAAATATAATTGACAATTCTTTATTTTTGGATAAAATAGAGATATCTTGAACGTTATAAAAAATTTTGTGTTTATGTGTTTAAAAATTAGATAGGTATAGAAAGAGGAAAAGAATATGAAAATCAAAAATGTTAGAGATGGAAAAAAACGTAATTCTAAAAAATATATTTTAACAATTGCTTTAATTGGAGTTGGTACTTTTTATATATGGGTAATATGGGCAATATGGACAATGAATTCAATTAGAAATTCAATAATTGATTTAGAAGCTAACGTAACGACAGAAGTAGAAGAATTAGCAGAATATTTAGAAGAATATAATGATAAAAAAGAATTTACTTATGAAGAAAAACAAAAAATTCTGGAAATTTTAAAAAAATAAAATTTTAAGGGCTAGTTATTATTTCTTGACAATTTTTTAAAAGAAATATTATAATAAAGAAGCTTGATTTAAAGGAGGAACAATTATGAAAATAGGCACTTATCAACCAAATAAAAGAAAAAAAGCTAAAAAACATGGTTTTTTTGCGCGTAAAGAAACAAAAATTTTAAAAAATAGACGAAAAAAAGGTCGTAAAAATTTAATAACGAAGTAAACCACAGTACGTGGTTTTTTTGCTATTTTAGAAGGAGGGGATTTTAATGAAAAAAAAAGATATTATAAAATCTAAAAGAGAATTTAATTATATTATCAACAATTGTTCTTATATAAAGAATAAAAATTTTGTTATATATATAAAGAAAAAAGAAGATAAAATTCCCCTTTTTGGAATAGCCATTAGTAAAAAAGTAGGAAATGCAGTTGAGAGAAATAAATTAAAAAGACAAACGAGAATGATTATAGATATTTTAAAACAAAACTTTAAAAATTATAATGATTATATTATAATGATTAAAAAGGATTGTAAATTAATATCATTTAAAGAGATGAAAGAATCTTTAGAAAATTTAATAGAAAGGAGTAATCAATAATAAAAAATATTCATTATTGATTGTACGAATTTTATGAAAATTAAGAAAATAATTTTATTACTAGTAATGGTTTTAACTTTAACTACAGGATGTGGAAATAAAACTTATTTGAAAGAAGATAAGACAATTGTAACCTATGAACCAACGGGTCAAAGTTTACAAAATAATATTTTATGTCAACCAAAAGAACAAGAATTATATGATGTTTATGTAAAATACAATGATCAATTAAAAACAAAATTAGAAGATCTACCAACATGTGAAAATTTTAAACCAAATGATATTAAATATCATAGTTTATGGGAATCCTTTTTTGTAAAACCAATTGCTTGGTTAATATTAAAATTAGGAATATTACTTAAAAATTACGGATTATCTGTTATGTTAATTGGTTTAGGAATAAGACTTGTGCTCTTACCATTTTCTAAAAAAACTATGGATCAATCTGAAAATATGAAAAAAGCTCAACCAGAAATTCAAAAAATTGAAAAAAAATATGCTAATAAAACAGATACAGATTCTATGATGATGAAAAGCCAAGAAACAATGTTAGTTTATAAAAAATATAAAATTAATCCTATTTCAGGATGTTTAATTGCATTTATACAATTGCCATTATTCTTTGCCTTCTTACAAGCAATTAATCGTGTACCTGCTATATTTGAAGATAGTCTATTTGGAATGAAATTAGGTATGACACCCCTTGTTGGATTAAGTCAAGGCAAGTATATTTATATCGGATTATTATTACTTATTATCTTATCTACTTATTTTTCATTTAAAAATTCAATGAATAGTCAAAGTGGAAATAGCGAAATGGAACGACAAATGCAGTTCACTTTAAAATTTATGATAATAATGATTTCCATTGCATCCTTTAGTTTACCAACTGCTATAGCACTTTACTGGATAGTAACTAATGGCTTTGCAGTAATTCAAAATATTGTATTTAAAAAATTAAGAGAACGTGGTAAAAAGAGAGGTAAATAAAAATGAATGAAGTAATATTAGAAGCAAAAACAAAAGAAGAAGCAATTAAACTTGCAACAGAAAAATTAAATGCAAGTGAAAGTGAGATAGTCTATCATATTGATGAAGAAGTAAGTGGACGTCTATTTAAATCAAGTACATATAAAATAAAAGCGATTACCTTAATTGATTTAGTAGAAAACATAAAGGACTATTTAAAAGAAGTTATTACCAATTTAGGTTTAGATGTTCAATTTGAATCTTCTATAAGAGAAAGAAGAATTTCCATTACGATGTATGCAGATAACAATGCTATATTAATTGGTAAAAATGGACAAACCTTAAAAGCACTTGAAACTCTTGCCAAGCAAAAAGTACAAAATGATTATAATGTCCATATCAACTTGAATTTAGACGTTGAAAACTATAAAGAAAAACGCATTAAAAATTTAGAATATATGGCCAAAAAAATAGCCAGAGAGGTAAGAAGCACTAAAGTAGAAGCAACATTAGAAAATATGAATTCATTTGAAAGAAGAATTGTTCACAATGTATTAACAGATTTCAAAGGAGTTACGACAATAAGTGAAGGAGAAGAACCAGACCGTCATGTCATAATAAAACCTACTGATAATTAAACCAGTAGGTTTTTAACTGTTTTTTTAAATATAAAATTTATTGTTAATAATTATATAGAATATAGAACAATATAGAAAAAGTAATCTATTTACAAGAAAATATGGTATAATACCCGCGAAGGAGAGGGTGCTTATGGAAGACACAATTGCTGCCATTTCAACATCTTTAGGAGTTGGAGCTATTTCTATTATTCGTGTGAGTGGTTCAAATGCAATTTCTATTGTGAATAAAATATTTCGTGGTTGTGATTTAACTAAAGTTGCTTCTCACACCATTCATTACGGGTTTATTGTCGAGAAAGAAGAGCAAATAGATGAGGTTTTAGTAAGTGTTATGCTATCTCCTAAAACTTTTACAACTGAAGATATTGTAGAAATAAATTGTCATGGAGGAATTGCAACAACAAATAAAATTCTTGAATTATTACTAGAAAATGGTTGTCGTCTTGCTGAACCTGGAGAATTTACCAAAAGAGCTTTCTTAAATGGGCGTATAAGTTTGTTAGAAGCGGAATCCGTTAGTGATTTAATTGAGGCTAAAAGTGAAAAACAACGTTCCATGGCACTAAGTGGAGTAAGTGGTAGAACTACAAATTTAGTTCGTGAGTTAAGAGATAAAATATTAGATGTCATTGCCAATATTGAGGTCAATATCGATTATCCAGAATATGAAGATGCCATAGAAATTACGCACGAAAATTTAAAAGGAAAAGTTGAGGATATCCAAAAAGATTTAGAACTTTTACTTAAAAATTCTAAAGTTGGAAAGTTAATAAAATCTGGTATTGATGTTGCACTAATCGGTAGACCCAATGTCGGAAAAAGTAGTATTTTAAATGCTTTACTAAATGAAGAAAAAGCCATTGTAACGGATATTTCTGGAACAACAAGAGATGTAATTGAAGCAAAAATGACTTTAAACGGAATTCCGATTAATTTAATGGATACAGCTGGTATTCGTGCAACTGATGACGTAGTAGAAAAAATTGGTGTTGATAAAAGTAAACAAATAATAGAAAGCGCGGATTTAATTATTTTAGTTTTAAACAATAATGAAGAATTAACAGATGAAGATAAAGAATTACTAGAACAAATAAAAGAAAAAAACCATCTTATCTTTATTAATAAAACGGATTTAGAAGAAAAACTCTTTTTAAAACAAAATGAACATATTGTAAAAGGAAATACCAAAGAATTAAATGGATTAGAAGAATTAAAACAAAAAATAATGGAATTATATCACTTAGATAAAATTCAAGAAAAAGATTTAACGTATCTTTCCAATGTACGCCAAATTGATTTAGTAAAAAAATCACTTGCAAGTATGAATAAATTACTAGAAGATATGAAGGAAAATATTCCTGTTGATATGTTAGAAATTCATCTAAGAGAAACATTCGATAATTTAGGATTACTCATTGGAGAAACCTATGAAGATGAATTAATTGATAAATTATTTAAAAACTTTTGTTTAGGAAAATAAAAATTTACTGCATGGAGTAATTTTTTTGTAAAAATGTCAAAAAATTACTCTAGAGCGTAATTTTTTATAAAAACAATTTTTAACAAATAGAGGTGAAAATGTATGAAATATGAAGTAATTGTAGTTGGAGGAGGACATGCTGGTTGTGAAGCCGCTCATATGGCTGCTTTTTTAGGTAAAAAAACTTTACTTATTACAATGAATAAAAAAAATATTGCCGATATGCCTTGCAATCCTTCAATTGGTGGAACAGCGAAAGGTGTTATCGTTCGTGATATAGATGCATTAGGTGGACTTATGGGAAAAATTGCTGATGAATCGCATTTCCAAATGAAAATGCTAAATAGCAAAAAAGGTCCAGCCGTTCAATCTTTGCGTTGTCAAGCGGATAAAACAACTTACCCTAAAAATATGTTAAAAAGGCTAGAAAATACTAACAATCTAACAATTCAAGAAGGATTAGTAGAAAACTTAATCGTTGAAGAAAATAAAATCAAAGGAATAATACTCGCAAATAACGAAAAAATAGAATGTGATGCCTTAATTTTAACAACAGGAACTTATTTAAAAAGTAATATTTTAAGAGGGGCTGTTTCAATAGAAGGTGGACCACATGGAGAAGGAAGAAGTAACCACTTAAGTGATAATTTAAAAAGTTTAGGTTTTACAATTCAACGTTTAAAAACAGGAACTCCACCGAGAATTAAAGCAGATTCTATTGATTTTTCTAAATGTAGTATTGAAGAAGGCGATAAAAAGTATTACACCTTTTCACACGATGATAAACCAAAATATAAAATAGAGGAACAACAAAACTGTTATTTAATTTATACGAATCAAGAAACGCATCAAATTATTTTAGATAATCTAGATAAATCAAGTATGTATGGTGGTTATGTTACGGGAGTTGGACCAAGATATTGTCCTTCTATTGAAGATAAAATTGTTCGTTTTAAAGATAAAGAAAGACATCAATTATTTTTAGAGCCAGAAAGCTTGTATTATGATGAATGGTACATTCAAGGATTTTCGACAAGTATGCCAGAAGAAGTGCAAGAGAGAATGGTTCATAGTTTAAAGGGATTAGAACGTGCAGTGATTACCAAATATGCTTATGCAATAGAATATGATGCAATAGATCCTTTGCAATTAAAACCATCTTTAGAAACAAAAATAGTCGAAAATTTATTTACAGCAGGACAAATTAATGGAACGAGCGGTTATGAAGAAGCAGCAGCCCAAGGACTAATAGCAGGAATTAATGCTGCAAGAAAGCTTGATAATCAAGAACCATTTATTCTTAAAAGAAATGAATCTTATATAGGAGTTTTAATAGATGATTTAGTGACTAAAGGTACAAAAGAACCCTATAGAATGCTTACATCTCGTGCTGAATATCGTCTTTTATTACGCCATGATAACGCTGATTTACGTTTAAGAGGCTATGCTCATGAACTTGGTACAATTACCAATGAAATGTATCAAAATTATTTAAATCGCGTCCAAAAAATAAAAGAATTAAATGAATTTTTAAATTCTACGAAACTCGAAATAACGGAAGAAATAGAAACAAAATTTGAGGAACAAAACTTCACTTTACCGTTAAATAAAACAAGTTTAAAAGAACTTTTAAAAAGGCCAGAAATAACTTTTGAATTTTTAGATTCTCTTTTAACAATTCCTTTTGAAGAAGATATCAAAGAAATAGTAAGTATTGCTATTAAATATGATGGCTATATTAAAAAAACAGAAAAAGAAATAGAAAAAATGTTGAAATTAGAAGAAAAACAAATTCCTAAAGATATTGATTACAAAAAAATTAAAAATTTAGCGAGTGAAGCTAGAGTGAAATTAGAAAGAATAAGACCGATTTCGATTGGGCAAGCGGCAAGAATTAGTGGTGTAAATCCAGCAGATATATCAATACTAGCCATTTATTTAAAGAAAGAGTATGGTAAAAATGAATAAAGAAGAATTTTATGAAGCTTTAAAAAAACTAAACATAGTTCTTACTAATGAAGCAAAAAAACAATTAGAAATTTATAAAGAATTTTTAGTAGAATATAATAGCCATACCAATTTAACAGCAATTGAGGATGAAAAAGGTATTTATTTAAAACATTTTTATGACTCTTTAACTATTAATGCTTATATAAAAGAAAATTACAGAGTTTTAGATATTGGAACAGGAGCTGGATTTCCTGGTATGGTTTTAGCTATTGTTAATAATAAGACGCATTTTGTTTTATTGGATTCCAATCATAAAAAAACAGATTTTTTAAAACTATTGAAAGAAAAATTAAATTTAGAAAATGTTGAAATAATAAACGAAAGAGCAGAAGAATACGTTAAAAAAAATTTAGAAAGATTTGATATTGTAACATCGCGTGCTGTTTCACAGTTGCACATCCTTGCCGAATTATCTCTTCCAGCTTTAAAAATAGGAGGGTTCTTTATTCCCTTAAAAGCAAGTGTAGAAAAAGAATATCCTTTGTTTTTAGAAGCAATAGAAGAATTAAAAGGAAAAATAATAGAAAAAAAAGAATTTGTTTTGCCATTTGAAAATAGTAAAAGAACCATAATTGTAGTAGAACACGAAAATAAAACCAGTACTATATATCCACGTTCATATGACAAAATTCTTAAAAAACCATTGAAAAATAAAAAGAATTAAGGTATATTAATAATAGGCTAAAGGGGCTGATAGTATGAATATGGAGAAAAATATTCTAGAAATACCAATTGAAGACATTTTACCTAATCGTTTTCAACCGAGACTTTCATTTAATGAGGAAGGAATTAATGAACTAGCAGATTCAATAAAACAACACGGAATTATTCAACCCCTAGTCGTAAGAAAACTTGGCGATAAATATGAAATTATAGCAGGAGAGCGAAGATATAAAGCTGCAACAATGGCAGGTCTTGCTAAAGTTCCAGCAGTAATTTCTGATATTGATGATAATAAAAGCGCAGAGGTGGCACTAGTGGAAAATATTCAAAGAAGAAACTTAACAGCAATTGAAGAAGCAAAATCATATAAAAACTTATTAGATAGAGGATATTTAACGCAAGAACAATTAGCAAGCAAAATGGGTGTAAGTCAAAGTGCTATTGCTAATAAATTAAGACTTTTAAATTTAGATGAAGAAGTTCAAGATGCATTATTAAACGAAAAAATCTCTGAACGTCATGCTAGAGCATTATTATCATTAGATAAAGAAGAACAAAAAGTATGGTTAAAAAGAATTATTGATGAAAGGTTAACAGTAAGACAACTTGATATGGAACTAAAAAAAGCTCAAGAAAGTGATGGGGGAGACGATATTAAATTAGTAAATATTAATCCCAATATTGATGAAATTGTATCTAACGCAGAAGATATCATTGTAGAAAGACCTCTTCATGATGTTGCAAGTATGTTGATACCTGAAGGCGGACAACCTGTAGAAGAAAAGAAAGAAGAAACTCCAGAACCAGTAAAAAATCCAAATAAATTTTTTAATTTTTTAGAAGATGAACAAGCAAATATGAATGTCATGGATCCTGTTGATATAGATGCCTTTACTTCTACACCAAATTTAGAAATGGTAAATGAACCAAAGGAGTTAGAGTCTTCAGAAACCTCACCAAATTCTGCAAATTTAGATTCTAATTTAAATTCAGAAAATAACATTCCTTCAATTGATTCTATATTTAATGAATCTCCAATCTTAGAAAATCCAGTTGAAACACTAGAGGATATAGATGGAGAACAAAATTCTATTACCAATGAATTAGAAACTCCTATTTTAGAAAATGAAGCAAATATGGAGGATTTAGAAAATGCAGTAAATGAAATTGTTAGTGATTCTAATAATGAACCTGTTGAAACTCCAATACTTGAAAATACAACATCAACAGAAACTTCTAATCCAGAAAATAATAATATAGAAAATATGCCTTTAAATGAAGTAAATAATTCTATAGAAGAAGATTCAAAGCCAATTACACCTATTGAACCAGAACCAATATTAGAGTCATCAGAAGCAAATCAAATTGTTGAAGAAATACCTACAGAATTAAATCAAAACTTAGAAAATGAAAGTATTAAATCAGCAGAAGAAGAGCAAAAGCCATTTAAATCTATATTTTTTACAAACGATGACGACGATACCAGTGATAATACTATTGTGGAAAAAGAACCAATTGTAAATAATACCATTGAAGAAGTGGAACCAGTTGTTGAAGAACCACTTGTCGATCCATTAGATAGTATAGTGACTCTTGAGCCTGATTATGAACAAAAACAAGAAGAACTTGCAGGTAGGGATTTAAAAACAGCAATTAATATAGTTAGAGATACAGTTGATAATTTAGAAAACCGTGGATTTAATGTGGAATGTGAAGAGGCCGATTTAGAGGATATATATCATATAACAATAAAAATTAATAAAGACAATAAAGAAGATGCAAAATAAATATAAATATTAAAAAGTAAAAGAAGAAAGATAACTCATAAAGAAATTTAGTTATCTTTTTTTGATAGATTCAAAGTGTAATAATAATCAGTGTATTTAAATCTTGAATTAAAATTTAAATTATATAAATAATGTAGTTTTTAAAGTATAAAATTATATTTTCATTTTTTTTCTTGACTTTCATATAATGATAGTGTTATATTAAGCATGGTTTTTAGAAGAGGTTCTATCCTAGATAGAACTTAATTTAAGCAAGATTTTGATACACCAGGAAGTGTGTTAATGAAAGGAGGACAAATATGTCTACAATAAACCAATTAGTTACAAATAAAAGAAAGAAAAAAACTAAGAAAAGTAAAAGCCCTGTTTTAAATGTAGGATTTAACACCCTTGAAAGAAAACAAACAGATCAAAAAAGTCCACAAAAAAGAGGAGTTTGTACTCGTGTTGGAACAAAAACACCTAAAAAACCGAACTCAGCACTTCGTAAATATGCCAGAGTTAGACTTTCAAATGGAAAAGAGATTGATGCTTATATTCCAGGAGAAGGACATAACTTACAAGAACATAGCGTTGTTTTAGTACGTGGTGGCCGTGTTAAAGACTTAATCGGTGTTCGTTATCACATTGTACGTGGAACTCTTGATACACAAGGCGTACAAAATAGACAACAAGGTCGTAGTAAATATGGTGCTAAAAAGCCAAAAAAATAATAGATAAAGGAGGAAATTAAAAATGCGTAAGAGAAGAGCAATTAAAAGAGATGTATTACCAGATCCAGTGTATAATTCAAAAGTAGTTACAAAATTAGTAAACCAAATTATGCAAGATGGTAAAAAAGGTACTGCTCAAAGGATTCTTTATGAAGCATTTGATATCATAAAAGAAAAAACTGGTAAAGAACCAATGGATGTTTATAATGAAGCTTTAGAAAATGTAAAGCCTGCTTTAGAAGTTAAATCTCGTCGTGTAGGGGGTTCTAATTATCAAGTACCACTAGAAGTTAGTGATGAAAGAAGTCAAGCATTAGCCTTACGTTGGATCGTAAACTATGCAAAACTTAGAAATGGTAAAGGAATGGCTGTTAATTTAGCCAATGAAATTATGGATGCAGCTAATGGAACTGGCGGCGCTGTTAAAAAACGTGAAGATACACACAAGATGGCAGAAGCAAATAAAGCATTTGCTCATTATAGATGGTAGGTGAATAAAAGATGGCTAGAGATGTTACAATTGATAAATTAAGAAATATTGGGATAATGGCCCATATTGATGCTGGAAAAACAACATTTACAGAACGTGTTTTATTCCATACTGGAATTACTCATAAAATTGGTGAAACTCACGATGGAGAATCACAAATGGACTGGATGGAGCAAGAAAAAGAAAGAGGTATTACAATTACTTCTGCCGCTACAACTGCCCATTGGAAAGGATATCGATTAAATATTATCGATACTCCAGGACACGTAGATTTTACTGTTGAGGTTCAAAGATCTTTAAGAGTATTAGATGGTGCAATTTGCCTACTAGATGCCAATGCTGGTGTTGAACCTCAAAGCGAAACTGTATGGCGTCAAGCAACTGAATATAAAGTACCAAGAATGATTTTTGCTAATAAAATGGATAAAATTGGTGCCGATTTTGAATTTACTTTAGGAACAATTGGAAGTCGTTTAGGAGTTAATTATAAACCTATTCAATGGCCAATAGGTGCTGAAAGTGAATTTAATGGTATTATCGATTTAGTTGAAATGAAAGCCTATCATTATGATGGCAATGAAAAAGAGGAACCAACAGAAATTGAAATTCCTGCTGATTTAGTCGATATCGTAAATCAAAAACGTACTGAATTAATTGAGACAGTTTCAGAATTTGATGATGCTTTAATGGAAAAATATTTAGAAGGACAAGAAATAACAGTAGAAGAAATTAAGAGTGCCATTCGTAAAGGTGTTCTTGCTGCTGAATTTTTCCCAGTTATGTGTGGTAGTGCCCTATCAAATATGGGTGTTAAGTTAGCACTTGATGCTGTAATTGATTATATGCCTGCTCCAACTGATGTTCCATCTATTGAATGTTTTGATCCAAAAACAGGAGAAGATGTTTTCCGTCATCCAAGTGATTCTGAACCATTTACTGCTTTAGCTTTCAAAATTATGGCAGACCCATTTGTAGGTAGACTTGCATTCTTTAGAGTTTATTCAGGACATTTAACAAGTGGTTCTTATGTTGTTAATAGTACAAAAGGTGAAAAAGAAAGAATTGGACGTATCTTACAAATGCATGCTAATAATCGTAAAGAAATTAGTGAAGTCTATTGTGGTGAAATTGCTGCAGCTGTAGGACTTAAAAATACAACAACTGCCGATACATTATGCGATGAGAAAAATCCAGTCATCATGAAAGGAATGGAATTCCCACTTCCAGTTATTGATGAAGCAATTGAACCAAAAAGTAAAGCAGATCAAGAAAAACTTGGCATTGCTTTACAAAAACTTGCAGAAGAAGATCCAACGTTTAAATATAAAACTGACCCTGAAACAGGTCAAACTGTTATCAGTGGGATGGGTGAATTACACCTTGAAGTTTTAGTAAGAAGAATGAAAGACGAATTTAACGTTGAAGCAAACATTGGTAGACCTCAAGTTGCTTATCGTGAAACAATTACTCAAATGGGTGAATGTGAAGGTAAGTATATTAAACAATCAGGTGGTCGTGGACAATATGGTCACGTATGGGTTCGTTTTGAACCAAATCCTGAAAAAGGTTATGAATTTGTAGACGCCATTGTCGGTGGTGTAGTTCCTCGTGAATACATTCCAGTAACTGATAAAGGATTACAAGAAGCAATGGCTGGTGGAATCCTTGCTGGATACCCAATGGTTGATGTTAAAGCAACATTATTTGATGGATCTTACCATGATGTCGATTCAAGTGAAATGGCATTTAAAATCGCTGCTTCTATGGCTTTAAAAGAAGCAAAGAATAAATGTAAACCAGTTCTTCTTGAACCAGTTATGAAAGTTGCTGTAACGGTTCCTGATGAATATATGGGTAATGTTATGGGAGACCTAACAAGTAGAAGAGGACGCCCACTAGGACAAGAATCTCGTGTTAATGCCCTACAAATTACAGCAATGGTACCACTTGCAGAAATGTTTGGATATGCAACAAGTTTGCGTTCAAATACACAAGGTCGTGGTAACTTTGTTATGGAACTTGATCATTATGAGGAAGTTCCAAAATCTATCGCTGAAGAAATCATAAAGAAAAACAGCGTTAACTAAAAATAATACTTGAAAAACATTCAAGCATTAGATAAAATAGAATAGTAAATTGAAAGGAGAAAAAAACGATGGCAAAAGAAAAATATGATCGTTCAAAAGAACATGTTAATATTGGTACTATTGGACACGTTGACCATGGTAAAACAACATTAACAGCTGCTATTACAAAATATTTTGGTAAATTTGTTGATTATGCTGATATCGACAAAGCACCAGAAGAAAGAGAAAGAGGTATTACAATTAATACTGCACACGTTGAGTATGAAACTGAAAAACGTCATTATGCTCACGTAGACTGCCCAGGACATGCTGACTATGTTAAAAACATGATTACTGGTGCTGCTCAAATGGATGGTGCAATCCTTGTAGTATCTGCTGCTGATGGACCTATGCCTCAAACAAGAGAACATATCCTATTAGCTCGTCAAGTTGGAGTGCCTAAAATTGTTGTTTACATGAACAAATGTGACCAAGTAGACGATCCAGAATTACTTGACTTAGTAGAAATGGAAATTAGAGAATTATTAGGAGAATATGATTTTGATACAGAATGTCCTATTATTCGTGGTAGTGCTTTAAAAGCTCTTGAAGGAGATGAAGCTGCTGCTCAATCTATCCGTGATTTAATGGCTGCAGTTGATGATTATATTGACTCTCCAGTACGTGATACAGACAAACCATTCTTAATGAGTATTGAAGATGTATTCACAATTTCTGGACGTGGTACAGTTGTTACAGGACGTGTTGAACGTGGTATCCTAAATCTTAACGATGAAGTTGAAATTGTTGGTTTAAGACCTACTCAAAAAACTGTATGTACTGGTATTGAAATGTTTAGAAAACAACTAGACTTTGCTCAAGCAGGAGATAACGCAGGTGTTTTACTACGTGGTACTGCTCGTGATGAAGTTGAACGTGGTCAAGTTCTAGCTAAACCAGGAAGTGTTACTCCACATCATAAATTTAAAGCTAGTGTTTATGTTCTAAGTAAAGAAGAAGGCGGACGTCATACTCCATTCTTCTCAAACTACAGACCACAATTCTATTTCCGTACTACTGATGTTACTGGTGTTATCGAACTTCCTAGTGGAGTTGAAATGGTTATGCCTGGTGACAACGTAGATATGACTGTAGAATTAATTGCCCCAGTTGCTCTTGAAAACGGTACAAAATTCTCTATCCGTGAAGGTGGACGTACTGTTGGTGCTGGTGTTGTTTCTGAAATCATTGAATAATGAAATTTAAAACTTCCCTTGCGGAGGTTTTTTTGTTGAGTAAAATTTTTTAAATAAAAACAAAAAATCAGGAATTTTGTGAAAATAAGGCGTAAAATGTCTGGAATTTTGTGAAAAAAGTAGTAAAAAATAACGGAATTTTGTGATATACTTTTTTTAGAAGGTGATAAAATGCCAAGATTAAGAAGAAAAATAGATCATTTTTTGATTGAATGGAAGCAAGATAAAAATAAATTACCATTAATAGTTAAAGGAGCAAGACAAGTAGGAAAAACTTCTGCGATTGAAAACTTTGGTAAGCAAAACTACAAATATATGGTGGAAATTAACTTTGTTTTGCAAAAACAATACCAATCTATATTTGATAATGGTTATGAAGTAGATACGATTTTAAAAAATATTTCTTTAATCAATCCGAATCTTACTTTTGAACCGCAGAATACCTTAATCTTTTTTGATGAAATTCAAGATTGTATAAATGCTGCGACCTCTCTAAAATCATTTCATTTGGATGGAAGATTCGATGTAATTTGTTCTGGCTCTTTAATGGGAATAAACTACAATGAAATTGAATCAAATAGTGTTGGGAATAAACAAGATTATGAAATGTATTCCATGGATTTTGAAGAATTTTTATGGGCGAAGGGATATAAAGAAGAACAAATTGATGACCTATATTCTTCTATGTTAAAATGCGAACCATTATCTCAAACAATGTATGATGTTATGAAGGCGAATTTTCAAGAATACATGATAATAGGAGGCATGCCTGCGATAGTGGCTCGTTTTATAGAACAGAAAAATTATTCAGGCATTCTAGAAATGCAACGTCAAATATTATTAGACTATGAAGAAGATATTACGAAATATGCTGGTGGATTAGACAAAACCAAAATATTAAATGTATTTAGAAAAATACCTGTTTTTCTTGGCAATGAAAACAAAAAATTTCAAATATCAAAACTTCAAAATGGGGCTAGAAATAGAGAATATATTGGAGTCATGGAGTGGCTAGAAAATGCTGGAATAATAAATATATGCTATTGTTTAGCACAAGTTGAACTTCCCTTAAAAGGAAATTATAATCCCAATTCTTATAAATTGTATTTTAGAGATACTGGATTATTAATTGGAACTCTAGATGAGGAAGCTCAAGAGGATTTAAGAAGCAACAAGAACTTTAATACGTATAAAGGTGCCCTATATGAAAATATAGTTGGTGAAATGCTCGTAAAAGAAGGATATTCTTTGTATTTCTATAAAAATGATAAAAGCACTATTGAAATGGATTTTTTTGTTAGAGATGCCGATTCATTAATTCCAATAGAAGTAAAAAGCAATGATAATCCAACTAAATCGCTAAAACATTTATTACAAGACAAACAATATAAAGATATCAAGTATGGAATAAAATTAGCAAATAAAAACATTGGATTTGCAAATCAATTTTATACCTTTCCTTATTTCTTAACATTCTTGTTAAAGCGTTTTTTAAAAGAAAAGAAATAGAAAAAAGTTTAAGAGAGAAGTATATTCTCTTTTGCTTTTTTAAGAAATATGATACTATCTTATATGGTAGGTGAAGTAAATGGCAAAAAGAAGAAGAAACAGACATTTAAAAAAAATAGTTTGGCTATTTCTTTTAACTATTCTAGTTTTTATAGGAGTATTAATTTTTAATCAAAGCAAAGAAAACAATGATGTATTTCTTCCTTCCATCAATAACCATGCGGAAGAGGAAAGATTAAAAAAAGAAAAAGAACAAAAAGAAAAATATACGGCTTGTTTAGCAAAACCCTTCCAAGAAGAGGAACTTACCGATGATTTAGTAGAAATGAAAGAAAATATTGATGCTTATATTAAAGAGAATAATTATAAAGCAAGTGTAATGTATGAAGATATTGCAACTGGTTTTATATATCAATATAAAGCAAGTACGATTTATTATGGCTGTAGTCTTATAAAAATTGTTGACGCTATTTATCTAATTAATGAAGCAATAAAAGGTAATGTGAATTTGGATACCGAAACTGTAACGTATACGAGTAAATATGTTAAAAGTTTTAGTAGTGGAATGGCTAAAAGAAAAATTGGTGAAAAAGTAACCTTAAGAGATTTGATTACTTATGCCATATCTGTAAGTGATAATAGTGCTCATTTAATGCTTCTTGACTATATTGGTTTTAATACCCTAAAAGAGTATGGGCAAAGTTTAGGAGCAAAAGTAATTTTAACAGGTGGAGATAACTATGGAAATCAAACAGCAGAGGATACAAACATTTACTTAAAAGAAGCTTATAAAATAATTACAGAAAATGAAGAGTATGGCCCATTTTTAAAAAGCCTTATGGATAATAATGAACGCAATGCTTTTAATACGGAAACTATAAAAATCTATCATAAATATGGAAGTTATGCAGAGAATTACCACGATATTGGATTAAGTCTAGAAGAAAACCCTTATACAATCTCAATATTAACTTTACACGAAAATAGTGGGTACTTAAAAATTGTTCAAAGTATTCATGAAAAAATAAGAGAGTTACATAATGCTTTTCATGAAAATAGAAAAAACTTATGTTACAAAGAAGTTTATGAAAATTAAAACGAAGTTCAAACATTTTACTTCGTTTTTATATCTGTTTTATTAAAAATTTTAGCCAGTTTCCCACTTTTTAAAAGAGAAGTATAAATAGGATGATTTATTACTAAGTCATATTCTCCTATAAATTCATAAACCGTGGGTTTAAATCCCAACTTAAAATCATTTAGTCCTTTATAAGGATTATCTTTGGTAAAATCTCCTGTCATCCCATTTAAATCAGCAAAATCATAATATTTTTTATAGTAATCAAGTATTTTATAATGCATGAAATAATTTGGAAGAAAATCCTTATAATTTGTATCATAGCCACTTATAACAATTTGTATATGATTTTGATATTTAATTACTAAGGCTCCCGCAATATATATTTTTTCACCCTTACTAACTTCTGCTTGAGCATTTAACATATCATTTTTATAAGATAGTAAAGTTCTATCTGAATTCATCTTAATATTCAAATTCTTTTCAGTATGTTTTTCAATCAATTGATTAGCAACCTCTTGATTATGATTAAATTCATTTTCATAAGCATTTTTAGAATTTAGCAAATAATCATGAGTATTAATACTTACTAAAAACAAATCAACATTTTTAGAGTGAGAGAAAGCTTTATAATAATTTTTATAATAAAAAGAATCTTTATTTCTTTTCTTTTTAATAAAACTATATAAAATGTCAATCCCATTATAATCTGCAATTTCAATATCAAGTCCTTTTGAAGCACCACGTTTAATTTTATTTCTTGTGTTTTTATCTAAATGATTCAAAGAAAATTTTTTTAAATTTACAATACCATTATATTTTGGCAAAGTAGATTCAAAATATAAATTATCTTTTAATTTAACATAACCTAAATCCAGTAAAGATTTTATAATTTGAGCATTATCATTATATGTTTTTTTAAAATTGTTTATATTAATTTCTGCAATTGCAACTTCAGGATTAATTTTAATAAAAACCAACTTTTTTTTGTAATAGGAAATAACTTTATCTGTAAATTCTTTTAATAATTTTTTATCTGTATAATCAATGATAAATCCTTTTGGAGCATAACCATATTTAAAAAGTTTTGTTAACTTTTTAATAAGAATAAGACTAGCAGCGTGTATATTAGCATTTTCATCTACAAGACCAACCATTTCAAAAGAAAAACCGTTATCTTTCATAAGTACCGCATATTCATAGGTTTGATAATGACTTCCAAAGCCACTTTTATCAACAAAGTTTTCAAATTCGTGTATACTTAGCTCTTTAATATACATACTAATAGCCTCCAGACAAGTGTCTATTATAACATAAATCTCATTGTTTTCAATAATTATTCTTCTATATTCTTCCTGTTGCCAAGATGTACAAAAAAGAGTAAAATGAAATTAAGATATGGAGGATAAAAACATGAATTATTTTAAAGAGAACCTCCCAACCAAGACTAGTAGCCGTCTCGGGGGGGGGGCATTAGAAAATAAAAGAAAGAAACCAGAAGGCTTAAAAAAATTTACGAAATATAAAAAACAAAAACAAATTTTAATAGGAACAATAATTATTTTAACTTTAGTAATTGGAGGAATAAGTCTATATAAAACATTTGCAATTTATGAAGAGCATGCCACTTTTGATGTGTTAAAAGGAACAATACCCAATTTTAAAAACGAATATAAAGAAAATATACTTCATGGAGCAGATCCAGTATTAGATGAAAATAATATATTAGTGCCCGTAAAAATAGATGATACAGGAAATGTAACGAAAGCCAATACAAAAGAAGAGTGGTACAACTATGAAGAAAAAAGATGGGCAAATACTATAATCAAACAAAATAGTTATGATGCATTAAATGCTTATGGAAAAGTGAATAGTGCAACAAAAGAAAAAGGCTATGTAAGTTTAGATGGAGTAGATGACTACATTGATTTAGGATTAGAAAACTATGACTTTGGTAGTACTATTAGTTTAGCAATTCGTTTAAGTTTTAATAGTTTAAGTGGAACAGAGCTTTTAACAAATCCAGAAAATGCTGGTGTAGAATTGCTTTTGCGTCAACAAAAATTTGCATTTTCAATATATGATAAAAATGAAAATATTTATCATTATTATGCAACGGATATAACACCAGAACTAAATACCATGTATACAATAGTAGGAACATATAATGGAAAAGAAATGAAACTTTATTTAAATGGAGATCTAGTGTTAAATGAAAAAATAGAAACAGTTATAAAACCTTCTTCAGCTCAATTTTGTATTGGAGCTAATGATAATCCATCAATATTTAACCATGTTGGATTTACCAATATTGATGTATACCAAGCAGCAATCTTTGATCGAGCGTTAACAGAAGAAGAGATAAAAAAAGGATTTACAGATGAAATAAAAATATATGATGGAAAAGACTTATTAAAATATGTAGATTTTACCGAAAGAGAAGAAGAGGCAGGGGAAGTAATACCAGAAGATATAATAGAAAGTTATTTTGTATGGATACCAAAATTTAAATATAAAATATTTGATAAACAACTAGGGAAATATACATCTTCTACAAATATAGAAGATAAAAGTAAGCAAGCAATAGAAATTGAGTTTGGATTAACAAATACAAAAGACGATGAAGAAACAAATCCCGATGATAAAGAATGTGCAACACCAATGCTTGCAAACCAAGTACAAGGAGCCTCAGAAAGTAATGGAAATTGTAAAGAAGGGATGTGGATGACGCACCCAGCTTTCCTCGCTTTTAATACAACAGGATTATGGATTGGAAAATTTGAAACAAGCAATAGGACGATAACTAGTAGAACTGATTCTAATAATCATAATAATGAAACGGAGGCCTTTCAAATAATCATTAAACCAAATGTATATAGTTGGAGGCTAATTAGTGTAGCAAATGCCTATAAAACATCTTTAGCCTATAAAACAGAATTACAAAGTCATTTGATGAAGAATACGGAATGGGGAGCAGTTGCGTATCTCACTCAAAGTATTTATGGTAAATGTTCAAAAACGGAAGATGGAGCCATATCCTGTGAAGAAGTATATATAAATAATAATTATAATTATATTACGGGATATGCATCAAAAGAGGCACCTACAAGTAAATCTAGTAATGCATCTGAAGCTGTTCCAAAAAGTGATGGCACAACGACTATAAATTACTTGAATAAAAATAGTGTTGTAGCAAGTACAACGGGAAACTATACAGGAATTTATGATATGAGTGGTGGAGCTTGGGAATATATGGCAAGTTTCATGTCCAATAGTGATAATTCCACTTTAAATTATAGTAGTATAGGATTAAATAAAGAAGACTTAAAAGAGGAAAAATATTATGATGTTTATAATTATAATACATCTGAAACGAACTATAGTAAAAGAATACTTGGAGATGCCACAGGTGAAATTGGTCCATTTAGTACAGCTGCTACTCCTTCTGGTTCTATGTATGAAGATTATGGTCGTGCGATGAAATCCGATTATTTATGCTTAGGACGTGGTGGGCACTATAACTATGCTACAGGATCTGGCGTTTTTGCTTTTGATCGTTCAAGGGGTACTAATCATACTGATTATGGCTTTCGTATCATTCTAGCGGTAAAGTAATTTTTAATTTTTTAGATTAAATTATTTGATACATAGAGAAATATGTATCAGTATTAAGGAGTGAAAAATAAAAAACACTCCTTTTAAAGTGAAAAAAATAAAAAAAATAAAAAAATTTTTCGCAA
>CANRBV010000004.1 GCA_947628965.1 uncultured Bacilli bacterium
CGTCCTTGACTAAATTTGATGAAAGACTAAGTTTCACTTCTTTGTCTTTGAACGCAATTTACTTTTTCAATTGAATTTTTTCTTAAAATAATAATTTTACTATTTACATTTTAAATAAAAAAGTGTAATATAATGGTAGACAGTGGTATATTGTGGAAGAAAGTGGGGGATAAACATGTTTATGGGTGAATATCATCATAATATTGATGATAAATCAAGACTTGTGTTACCTTCTAAGTTTCGGAACACCTTAGGAGAAGAGTTTATCGTAACACGAGGCTTAGAAAAGTGTTTGTATGTTTATCCTAAAAAAGAATGGGAAAGAATAGAAGCACAATTAAAAACTCTACCTTTTACCAAAAAAGATGCCCGTACAATTGTTAGATTCCTCTTTTCTGGTGCCACTGAGTGTGAGTTTGACCGTCAAGGTAGAACTTGCCTTACCTCCCCACTCATTAGTTACGCCGGTTTAACCAAAGAATGTGTGGTAATCGGCGCTAACGATCGTGTGGAAATATGGGACGAAGCAGCTTGGAATGAATTTATGAATACTAATAGTGACAAACTATCCGATATTGCGGAAAACTTATTTATGGATGTGAATTTTTAATGTTACATTATAGTGTCTTATTAAAAGAAGCAATTGAAAACTTAAATATTAAAGAAGACGGTATCTATGTAGATGCAACACTTGGATATGCGGGTCATAGTAAATGTATTCTAAAAAAATTAAAAAAAGGCCATTTATTTGCTTTTGATAAAGATTTAGATGCTTTAACTTATTCGAAACAAGAACTACAACTTTTAGGAAAAAACTTTACTCTAATACATGATAATTTTGAAAATATGAAGAAATGTTTGGAAGAAAAGGGAATAAAGAAAGTAGATGGAATTCTTTTCGATTTAGGAGTTTCAAGTCCTCAAATTGATGAAAAAACACGAGGCTTTTCCTTTATGCAAGATGGACCACTTGATATGCGTATGGATAAAAATCAAAAACTTAGTGCTAAAGAAGTTGTAAATGAATACTCGCAAGAAGATTTATTAGAACTCTTTTATTCTTACGGAGAGGAAGCAAGAAGCAAACAAATAGTGGAAAAGATTATTCAAACTCGTAAAGAAAAAGAAATAACTAGGACAATGGAACTTGTAAATTTAATAGAACAAGCGGTTGGAGCAAAATATTTTTATACCCATCATCCCGAAAGACAAATATTTCAAGCCATTCGTATTGAAGTAAATAATGAATTAAATGGTTTAGAAAAAATTTTACCAGATGCGATTTCTCTTTTAAAAAAAGGTGGTCGAATTTGTGTCATTACATTCCATTCTTTAGAAGATCGCATTGTAAAAAGAATTTTTAAAAAATATAGTGAAGTAGATGAAATGGTTAAAGGCTTACCCGAAATACCAGAGTGTTTTAAACCAATAATAAAAATAGTAAGCAAAAAACCCATTCTTCCTACAAAAGAAGAAATCAAAGAAAATCCTCGAAGTAAAAGTGCAAAACTTCGTGTTATAGAAAAGGTGATAGAATGAAAAAAAGAAATGGAAAAAGTTATTATTTTGTTAAAGGAGAAAAACTTATTTATGCTGTGATTTTTTTGCTTTTAATTGCAGTGCCTATTTCAAATGTCTTTACGAAAGCACTTTTATCTGAGTCGAATATAGAAGTTGAACAATTAAAAAATAAAATTAATAATCAAGAAAATCTTAATGAAAGTTTAAGTATGCAAATTGATGAATTAGCTTCTTTAGATAAAATACAAGAACTTGCAAAAGAAATCGGTTTAAATTATAATTATGATAATGTAAAAGTAATTAATAATAATCGTTAGGAGAATCGATATGAAAAGAAACAATAGTCTAAAATTTAATGCAAAATTAACCATACTATTTGTTTCTTTTTTATTTATCATTATTGGTATAAAACTTATTTATGTAGCAACAAGCAAAAATGTAGATGGAATTGATTTACAAGTTTTTGCTAGCAATCGAAATACAGAAAAAAAGATAACATATGCTTCACGCGGTTCTATTTATTATAGCAATGGTTCGGTTCTTGCCGAAGATGTAAATTCCTATACTCTTATTGCATATTTGGAAAAAAAGAGAACAACGGATGAAAAAAATCCACAACATGTGGTAGATAAAGAAAGAACAGCAAAAGAATTAAGTACGATATTAAATATTGAAGAAGCGGAAATATTAAAAAAATTAAATTACGAAAATCGCTATCAGGTAGAATTAAAAAGAGGGATAACCGAAGTAGAAAAAAATAACATTTTGGCTCTTAATTTGCCTGGCCTTGATTTTATTAACGGAGTGAAAAGATACTATCCAAATAGTCGCTATGCTTCCTATATTCTTGGGTATGCCAAAGCAAATGATTTTGGTGAAATTAATGGAGAAATGGGTCTTGAGTTATATTATAATGATACTTTAAAAGGAAAGAATGGTTATATTGAATATCAAAAGGATGCCTATGGTTATCAAATTCCTAATACTCCTTGGGATGAGGTAAAAAGCGAAAGTGGAAATAGTTTATATTTAACATTAAATTCGGATATTCAGCATTTATTAGAAAATTCTATAAGTGAGTTAGAAAAAGAATATAGTTTCGACTGGGCAAGTGTAAGTTTGATGAATGCCAAAACGGGAGAAATTTTAGGAAGTGCTAGTAGTCCTAATTTTGATTTAAATACGAGAAATGATTTGAAAAGTTACTTGAATCCTTTAGTCTCTTATCAATATGAACCAGGATCTGTTATGAAAATATTTTCTTTTATGGATGCAATTGAGAGTGGAAAATATGATGGGAAAAAAACTTATAAATCTGGGTCAACAACTTTAAGTGATGGAACGACTATTCGCGATTATAATAACGGAAAAGGATGGGGAGAAATCGACTTTGATACTGGATTTGCTCATTCAAGTAACGTTGCCGCGACTCTTTTAGCAAAAGAATTAGGCGCTGATAATCTAAGAACTTTTTATGATACATTAGGATTTGGGAAAAAAACAGGAATTGAACTTCCAAATGAAGTAGAAGGAAAAAATGTTTTTCAATACGAAAGTGAAGTTGCAACTGCTGCGTTTGGACAAGGAATTACTGTGACCCCTATTCAAATGCTTCAAGCCCTTAGTACACTTGCTAATGATGGAGTCATGGTAAAACCCTATCTCGTTTCTAAAATAGTGGATGAAAATGGAAATATTGTTGAAGAATATGGCCGTACGGAATTAGCAAAAGTTGCTAGTAAAGAAACAATTCAAAAAATGAAAGATTTGATGTATAGTGTCGTTTATGGAGTAGAAACAACAAATCATTTATTTGCTCCCGATAATGTGACTTTAATTGGTAAAACAGGTACAGCTCAAATTGCAAGCCCTACAGGAGGATATTTAGATGGAGAATACGATTACTTAAAAAGTTTTGCTGGCTTATTTCCCTATGAAGATCCAAAATATGTAATTTATATTTCGATAAATCAATTTGTTGGAGGTACGGCTGATGTTGCTAAAATTGTCCATAATATAGTTGAAGAAGCTGCTAAAAGTTTAAATATTGTTGAAATCGAAAGTGATGAAGATAAAACTAAAATTATTACATTATCAAATTATATTTCTAATGAAGTTACCACAACAGTAGAAAAATTGAAATTACTTGGCTTAAATCCTATTGTTATAGGGGATGGGAAATATATTACCAATCAATATCCTATAAAAGGAAAAAATGTTTTAATTGGATCAAAAATCTTTTTATTGACAAGTTCAACCAACTATAAAATGCCCAATGCTATAGGCTGGAGTACAAATGAAATTGTGACATTTTGCAATTTGATTGGTTTACCTTATGAACTTTCGGGTTATGGTAAAGTAATTAACTTAAGTATTGCCCCAGATAGTGTAATTGATAAAACGATTCCTTTAGAAATCTTTTTAGGAAATTAATTTGCAGTTTTTATGAACTTAAGGTATAATTATAAAATAAAAGAGGTGTTTTCATGAACATAGATATTTATAATAAAAAAGTAGCCCAATTTCAATTAGAAGTAAATGAATTAGAAAAAAGAATAATTCATGATGCTATTCCCCTGGCAAATATTTTTGATTTTAATACTTTAAAAAAAGAAGTAGAAATTCTTTTAAATGAATATACTTCTATTTATGAAAGCATAGCAAATTTGGTAAATCGCCAACAATTATTAGAATATTTAGAGACCGAAAATAATTTCTTAACTTTATTAGTTTCAATGTTAAATCATTTAAATCATTATCATAACGTGATCGGATTTGTAGAAAACGCTCAAATTGAAAGAGAATGGATAGATGTAAAAAAAGTCCTTTCCTTTAATTATGCAAAGAGTACGATTTATAAAAAATTAGCTGAAAAACTTAAAAGTTTTACGACACCTTCAAAAGAGCCTACCCCAAAAGATAACCAAGAATTTTTTGAATTAAAAGACCAATTGACTATATTAGAATCATCTAAAGATATGGATGAAGCTTTTAATCGAATCGAAGAACTTGGAAATAGCGAAGCAAGTTTACAAGAAAAAAATGACGAAATCGAAAAATTAAAAAAATTAGGGAAAGAAACGATCGCTTCATTGGAACATTTCTTTGAAATGGAAGAAATAGAATACGAAGAGGATGCAAAGATAAATATAGAAACAATCGCTAAAGATCAATTACAAGTTGATGAAGAATATTTAAATACTCTTTCTTATCTTCCTGATAAAATTGAATACATTAAAAAAATTATCTCTAATATTGAAAAAATGCCAGGCAAAAAAGTATCATTAAAATATAAGGAAACCAAAAAAAGAATTTCTTCAAAATATCAATCTAAATGGTTGAAATGCCAATCTTTATTAAATAAATATGTAAATGAAATGCAAGAAGATATAAACGAAATGACTCCTTCTACAGAGGAAACTATATACTTAAAAAAAGAATATTCTTATTTATATGAAGACTATAAAATGGCCGAAAAAGAATTATTTACTCTTGTACAAAATGCTAAAAATGAAGATAGCCAAAATCTTATTGCTGTAGCTTCTTTTAATAAAGAACCTCTTTATATTTCAAAAAATGATTTAGAAAAATTTAATCAAATTTTTGTTTTATATAAAAAGTATCAAAATCGATTAAATCGTTTTGCTTTAGAAAATCATTTTGATATAATAGATACTAAAGATAAGTTAGAAACGATAGAAGAAGCAGAACTTAAAATTTATAAAGAAATCAAATCTTTAGAAAAGCAAAGTACTTCTTTTGAAAGCAAAGAGAAAATAAAAACTTTGAAAGAAAAATTAACTCGCTTTAATAAAGGAAAAAAATTAGCTCTATTTGCTAATTTAAAAATGAAGTTAAAAAGTCTTACAAACGATGATAAGAAACAAGAAGTTTTATTATCAATTGCTGAAAATCCTGAAAAATTAATAGAATCAGAGGATTATACAAAAGAAGAAAAGAAAACAATTTTAGAAAAGATAATGAAATGTTTAAAAGTTTCTGATAAGGAACAAAAAGAAACTTTATTAGAAAGACAATTGTTAAAAATAAAAAAATGCTTTCATATTCTTCCTAAAAAAGAGAAGCATGTTCATAAAATAATGAAAGTAAGAGAAGCTAAGAATAAACAAGCATTAGCAGGTGCTCTTTCTGCTATGGTTATTGGAACTGCTATTTTAGGAATTTCCTCTTTGACAAATACAACACTTTTAGATGCCAATCCTATTGAAAATGAAATAAGTAATGATGATTCCGTTTGGGAAACAAAGGAAGACTATCAATATTTTAATATTATTGAAATGGATAATAAAACCAATACATCAGCAAAAGAAGTCAGTGTTGATACTATTGAAGAAAAAAATCTCATTCAAAAGGACCTATTAGAAGAAGATAAGAATCCGCATGATTTTGGCGATACTTTCACTACGACAGGAATAATATATAAAAATCAAAATGATATGGCAAATGAGGAAAAGGAAGTAAAAACCTATTTTGATGCTTTAAGTACTAGAAAAATAGGTGGAATTGTTTATGATTATAATGGCGAAAAAATCACTATTTTTGATACAGATACGGATGCAGAAGCTAAAAAAACGGCTTTAGAAAAAAATGGTGCTAAACAAATTGGTTATGTCGGCAGAAATAAAAATGCCAATTATAAAGGTTATGAAGGCTTCTTTAATGAAAATGATGTTAATTTCTCTAATGAGGAAGAAGAAATTATTTTAGGAGGAGGGCGCTAATGGAAAAATTAGAATTATATAAAATTTTAACGATTGAGTGTGAAGATGGAAAAAATCATGATTATACAATAGCCAATATGACAGATTATAATGAAAGTACTTATTTATATTTAATCGAAGTTGATGAAAATGAAAATCTCATTGAGCAGAATCAAATGATTGTTAAATTAGTATTGGATAATAAAGAACAAGCTGTAGAAAAAGTAACCGATAATGAAGAACTAAAGGAAATTTCAAGAATCTTTTTTGAATTATTTAAAGAAAATCTAGAAGAAGAAAACGATTAGGAAATACTAATTGTTTTTTTTAAATTATATTAATAATTTGTTTTCTTTAGAAATAAAATAGTAAAAAGGAGAGCCTGGGTTATGTTTTTTAATCGATTACATATTCGAATGCGTATTGTATTAGTAGTAGTGTGTATCCTTTTAGTTTTAATTATTTTTAAAGTATTTTATATTCAAGTATTTCAATATAATAAGTTAAGTACTTTAGCTGAATCTCTATGGAGTCGAAAACTTCCAATTACGGCTGATCGAGGAGAAATAAGAGATAGAAATGGCAAAGTTTTAGCAACAAATATAACAACAACTTCTTTAGTGGTTATTCCAAATCAAATTAAAAATAAAGAAGAAGTTGCTACAAAGTTGGCTGAAATTTTAAATGTAGATTATGAGGAAATTTATCGCCATATTAGTAAAAAAACTTCCATCGAAAGAGTTCATCCAGAAGGAAGGCAACTGTCTTATGAAGTTGCTGAACAAATTAACAATTTAAATTATGATGGGGTATATTTAGTTAAAGAAAGTAAAAGATACTATCCGTATGGTAATGTATTGTCCCATGTTCTTGGTTATGTTGGGATTGATAATCAAGGGCTTTCAGGAATCGAGTTAAATTACGATGAATATTTAACAGGAGAAGATGGAGCAATTAAATATTTTTCCGATGGTAAGGGGAATCGTCTTTCTTTAACCGAAATTTATGAAGAACCTCAAAATGGTATTAATGTTGATTTAACAATTGATATTGATTTACAACTTTCTATAGAAAATGAACTCGATAATGTCGTTGCTAAATATAATCCTGATCAAGCCCTCATTTTAGCAATGAATCCTAAAACGGGGGAAATTCTTGCTATGTCTAGTCGACCTAATTTTAATCCCAATTCCTATCAAACAGCTTCAACAGAAGTAATCAATCGAAATTTACCTATATGGATGACTTATGAACCAGGGTCTACTTTTAAAGTTATTACGCTTGCAGCTTCTTTACAAGAACAAACCATTAATCTATTTAAAGATAATTATTATGATAGTGGGTCTATTGCTGTAGAAAATGCTCGAATTAAATGCTGGAAAGCAGGAGGCCATGGTGCAGAAACATTTTTACAAGTTGTTGAAAACTCTTGCAACCCAGGGTTTGTGGTAATGGGACAGAAGCTAGGGGCAGAACGATTATTAAATTATATTAAAAATTTTGGCTTTGGTAAAAAAACGGGAATTGATTTAAATGGAGAAGCAAGTGGTATTTTATTTTCATTAGAACAGATGGGCCCAGTAGAACTTGCAACAACTAGTTTTGGACAAGGAATAAGTGTAACTCCCATTCAACAAGTACGTGCTGTCTCTGCTGCTATTAACGGAGGAATTTTACATACTCCTTACATTGTATCCAAAATGACCGAACCAGAAACGAATAGTGTCATTAAATTATTTAACCCTGATGAAGGAGTTCGGGTTATTAGTGAGGATACGAGTAAAATGGTAAGATATGCTTTAGAAAGTGTTGTTGCCAATGGTTCTGGAAAAAACGCTTATATTGAAAACTATCGAATTGGGGGAAAAACAGGAACGGCTCAAAAAGTAAAAGATGGGGCTTATATGGTAGGAAATTATATTTTATCTTTTATGGGATTTATGCCAGCGGATGACCCAGAAATTGTTGTATATGTTGCAATCGATAATCCAAAGGGCGTTACACAATATGGTGGCGTTGTTTCTGCACCTATTGCCAAAAATGTTTTTAAAACGGCGATAGAACTTTATGGATATGCTAAAACGAATGAAGGAATGCCAAGAGAATATACTTGGTTAGATAAAAAATATAAAATGCTTCCCGATGTGGTTGGAATGAATTTAAAAGATGCTAAAACAACACTTAAAGATTTTCAAGTCATTACAAGTGGTAGTGGAGATAAAGTGATTTATCAAAGTCCAGAAGGAAACTATTATGCTGAAGAAGGAAGTAAAATCTCTCTGTTATTGTCTAACTAGTGTCAATTTTAGTAGGTGATATAATTTGTTTTAAGAAAAATATTGTATAATTTGATTACGAGGTGAATTTCATATGTTAATATTAGCAAAAACAGCCATGGCTATAATGCTTGGTTTTGTAATCTCAATGCTTTTTGGTTTCTTTTTTGTTCGATTTGCCCGTTGTAAAAAATTAGGTCAAAACGTAAGTCATACGATTGGAGAGCGTCATTTAAAAAAGAATGGAACACCTACAATGGGAGGAATTATTTTTATATTTCCAGTTTTGCTTTCATTATTTTTACTTTATATTCGTGGAAGTATTTCGATTAATTCCAATTTATTAATTTTAGTTTTTGTTTTTGTAGCCTATGCTATATTGGGTTTTATTGATGATTATTTAAAAATAAAGTTTAAAAATAATGTAGGAATCAGTATTACGACAAAGTTCTTAATTCAAATGGGTATTGCTTTAGTTTTTTTCTATATTTTTATGAAAAATGGTGGAGAACCTGTTTTATGGATTACTTCTCTTAATATAAGTATTCCTATGGGATGGTTGTTTGGTATCTTTATTCTTTTTGTTTTAGTAGGAACAAGTAATGCTGTTAACATTACCGATGGTTTAGATGGTTTAGCGGGAGGCCTATCTGCTATTGCCTTTTTAGCTTTTGGTATTATCTCATGGAATACTGGTTGGATGGAAGGTTATGAAGAGGTTGCCATTTTTTGTTTTTTACTTGTAGGAAGTTTACTAGGTTTCTTGCTTTATAATTCTCATCCAGCTAAAATATTTATGGGAGATTTAGGAAGTCTTGCTTTAGGGGGTGCCTTAGCAACCGTTGCTATTATAACAAGACATGAACTTTCTTTAGTTCTGGTTGGTGGGGTGTTTGTCGTCGAAACCTTATCTAGTTTTATTCAAATAATTGCTATTAAAAAATTTCATAAAAAAGTGTTTAAAATGGCCCCATTACATCATCATTTTGAACAACTGGGATGGCAAGAAACCGATATTGTTAAATTTTTCTGGGTAATTGGATTTTTACTTGCGATGGCTGCAATTACTTATGGTGTGTGGATTTAAATCCATTTTTTTCTTTTTTATTACTTTTCTTTTTAGTAAAAATCAGTATAATAGTAAGTAGTGATTGTTTATGGAACAAAAAAAAATACGTAATTTTTCAATTATAGCCCATATTGATCATGGGAAAAGTACGCTTGCGGATCGAATGCTTGAAATAACGCATGCGATTGATAAAAGAGAAATGGTTGAGCAAGTCTTAGATAATATGGATTTAGAAAGAGAAAGAGGCATTACAATTAAACTAAACGCTGTACGTTTAAATTATAATTATCAAGGGAAGGAGTACATTTTAAATTTAATTGATACTCCAGGACATGTTGATTTTTCTTATGAAGTCTCTAGAAGTTTGGCAGCTTGTGAAGGGGCTATTTTAGTTGTAGATGCTGCCCAAGGGATTGAAGCTCAAACTCTAGCCAATCTTTATTTAGCAATGCAAAATGATTTAACCATTATTCCTGTCATTAATAAAATCGATTTACCAAATGCAAATATTATAAAAGTAAAAGAAGAATTAATAAAAGTTTTTGGTTTTAAAGAAGAAGAAATTTTGCTTTGTAGTGGTAAAACTGGTGTAGGAGTAAAGGAAATATTAAACGCCGTAATAGAAAGAATTGCTCCTCCAAAAAATCATATTACTGAACCATTGCGTGCTCTAATATTTGATTCTTATTTTGATCCTTATAAAGGAATTGTTGCTTTAGTAAAAGTAGTGGATGGTTCGCTACATATTAAAGATACGATTAAAATGATGGCGAGTGGAAAATTATTTGAAGTTACTGAACTTGGAGTACATACGCCTAAAGAAAAAAAATTGTCTACTTTAGAAAGTGGAGAAGTAGGATATGTCTGTGCAAGTATTAAAGATATAACGAGTGTTGAAGTAGGGGATACGATAACTTTAAATGAAAATAGTGCACTTTCTCCTCTTACAGGTTACAAAAAAATGAAACCTATGGTTTATTCTGGAATATTTCCCATTGAACCAAATAAATATGAAAGTCTAAAAGAAGCGATTGAAAAATTAAAATTAAATGATGCAGCTCTTACCTTTGAACCAGAAACATCTAGTGCTTTAGGATTTGGCTTTCGAATGGGTTTTTTAGGGCTTTTACATATGGATATTATCATGAGTCGTTTAGAAAGAGAATTTCATTTAGATATTATTGCGACGAGTCCAAATGTTATTTACAAAGTATACAAAACCGATGGGGAGATTTTAGAAATAGATTCCCCAAATAAAATGCCCGATAATACTTATATTTCTAAAATAGAAGAGCCTTATATTTTTACTAATATCATTGTTCCTAATGAGTATATCGGGGCTATTATGGAATTATGTCAAAATAAAAGAGGAATTTATAAATCTATAGAATATATAGAAGATACACGCGCAAATATTCACTATGAAATTCCTTTATCTGAAATTGTCTATGATTTTTTTGATAAATTAAAAAGTACGACGAAAGGGTATGCTTCTTTTGATTATGAACTATGTGGTTATAAAGAAAGCAAGTTAGTGAAAATGAATGTTTTGTTAAATGGTGAAGTTGTCGATGCCCTATCCATTATTGTTCATAAAGATTTTGCGTATACAAGAGGTAGACAAATAGTGGATAAGCTAAAAAAACTAATTCCTCGCCAAATGTTTCAGGTTCCAATTCAAGCAAGTATTGGTTCTAAAATCATTGCAAGGGAAAACATTAGTGCTATCAAAAAAAATGTTTTGGCAAAATGTTATGGAGGAGATGTTTCACGCAAACGAAAATTATTAGAAAAGCAAAAAGAAGGAAAAAAGAAGATGAAAATGCTCGGTAGTGTTGAAGTACCAAAAGAAGCCTTTTTAGAAATTTTAAAAGAAGAAAGTTAGGTGTAAAACATGATAAATATTGAAGATTACCCAAAGTATATTGATATCATTGAAGAAAAAATAATGATGGGAGAATTTAATTCCCAAATTGCTAAAGAGTTGCATATTTCTAGAAATGTACTACCAAAAATAATAAGAAGTTTAAATGACCCTTCTTCTTCAATTTATAATGTAGAACGCTATAATAAAATTTTACAAAAGCAAGACGAACTACTACGCAAATCGCATTTAGATAATGACTACTTTATAAATGGACAATCTTTAGGAATTTTAAAAAAGCTTTTAGCAGGTGAAATAGACTTACGTATGGCAGCTAAAGAAAGAAGAACTTTTGTAGTTCAATTTCTTTTAGAACTTAGTAATAATAAAGTAGCCAGTTATTATGAGGCGATTCAAAAATTTTTAAAACCATATGGATTTGCAAAAGAAGATAATCAAAAGGAAGTTAAAAAACCATTTAGTGAATATCCAAATAATTTTAAAAAAGAAATGCTTTTGCTTGCTCTAACTTATCGCGTATCTTTTAAATCTATGGCAAAATTATTAAATACAACTGTTTTAGATATTGCTAAAGGATTTATGTCGGTTATGGATTTTAATGTTTCTGATATGTTATTTCTAGATACCATTGGAAATGATTTAAATACGGAATTAAATGCTTATGAAAATGCTAAAAACTATTTACTTAGAAGAAATGCTCTTGTTCGTTATTTAAATACTTCTATAAATCATAATGATCAAGAAAAAAAAGAGTTTATCAAAGAAAAAATTAGAAATCTTCAACATGAAATTGACGATTCTAAAATTGAAAAAATACTTAATAAAGGGAAAAAATCCTATACTATAGAAGAGAAAGATACGATTGCACGATATACTGTCAAATATTACTTAAGCTTAATGTCTGCTTCAAATATTTTACATATGGAGGCCAAAAAGATAAAAGAATATATATTTGATTTAGCAGAACGTGATGCAATTTTTTCGGGATCTTTGGATTTTTATTGTAAAATATATAAAGAAATGCAAAGGAAAATTAAGTTGGAAATCGAGGAAAACGATGTTAAAAGATCAATTTGATGCAATAATAGAAGAAGCGAAAAAAGTAAAAACATTACAAAAATTAAATGTTATATTTTTTGAATTGTTAGAAAAACAAGCTACAATTAATGAAATAGAAATGGTACTTAATGAAATTAACTTGTCTCAAGATGTTTTAAAAGAAGTTGAGGAAGATAGCTATGGAAGAAAATCGTAAAAGTGTTTATATTCATATTCCTTTTTGTAAAAGTATATGTTCTTATTGTGATTTTTGTAAAGTTCTTTATTGTGAAAAATGGATTTCTACCTATTTAGATTGCTTAGAAGAAGAAATAAAGGATTTTTATCTTGGAGAAGAAATTGAAACTATCTATATTGGAGGAGGAACTCCTTCTTGTTTATCTAAAAAACATTTAGTACGTTTAATAAAAATCCTAAAAATTTTTAAAACCTCTAACTTACAAGAATTTACTTTTGAATGCAATGTAAAGGATCTAAGTGAAGATTTATTAGTTTTTCTAAAAGAAAATAATGTAAATCGTTTAAGTATTGGTGTTGAATCTTTTCATCCTGAAAAATTAAAATATATGGGAAGAAATCATGATTATAATGAAGTAAAAGCTAAAATAAATTTATGTAAAAAGTATTTTACTAATATTAATATTGATTTCATTTATGGATTTCATTTTGAAACAAAACAAATCGTTAAAAGAGAATTAAAGCAAATTCTTTCATTAAAACCAACACATATTAGTACTTATAGTTTAATGATAGAAGAAAATACACTTCTCAGTATAAATCAATATAAACGTTTGGAAGACGATCAGGATGCTCTTTTATATTCTTTTATTAAAAAGTTTTTAAAGAAAAAAGGCTATCTTCATTATGAAGTAAGTAATTTTGCTTTAAAGGGATATGAAAGTAAACACAATCTTACTTATTGGCATAATCTAGAATATTATGGCTTTGGTTTAGGAGCTTCTGGTTATATTGATAGAGTAAGGTATACAAATACTCGTTCTTTAACAAAATACTTAAATGGAAATAAAATCGGCGAAAGAGAACTTTTAACAAAGGAAGGAATAAGAGATTATCATTTAATGTTAGGATTTCGTCTTACCAATGGGTTTAATATTCAAGAATTTGAAAAATTATATCATGTAAAATTAGAAGAGGTTTATCCAATTAAACCCTTATTAAAAAATGGTGATTTAAGAATAAAAAAAGGCAATATTTTTATAAATTCGGACAAACTATATATTATGAATGAGATTTTACTCAAAATGATTTAGAGGTGCTTTATGAAAAAATTAGTCTTTTTTTTGTTTTTTCTATTTTTTCCTCTTTTTGTGTCAGCAAGTGATTTAAAATTAAATCATTTAGTGATAGAAAATGGGGAATTGTCTTTACCTTTTGATCCTTTAAATACAAGTTATACAATTTCTTTAGAAAAAGATATTGATAAAATAAATTTTGTTTATGAAGTTGATAATGATATAGAAGTTACTATTGAAAATAATCAGGATTTACAAAACAATTCCGTAGTGGTTCTTTCTTTAACGAATAAAGAAGACACAATTTTTTATACCTTTCAAATTTTAAAAGAGGAAGAAGAAAGTACAAATATGGTCTTTTTAGAAGAAAAAGAAGAGGAAAATACAAATTTTATGATGCAATATAAAAATAGTATTATTCCCATAAGTTGTTTTATACTTATTTTAATTTCATATAAAATTTTATTTTTTCATAAAAAATAAAGCATCTAATATAATCTATTAGGTGATTTTTTTTGAAATTTATTGCTCATCGCGGTTTAAGAAATGAACAAATAAAAGAAAATACGTTAGAAGCTTTTCAAAATGCAATAAAAAATGAAAAAATAGATGGTTTTGAGTTAGACATTCGTAAAACTTTCGATCATCAATTCGTTGTCAATCATAATGCCTTTATAAAGGAAGACTTAATTAAAAATAAAACTTATAAATATTTAAAAAAGAAATATCATCTACCGCTTCTTAGGGAAGTTTTGGCTCTTAATACTACTAAAATAATATTGATAGAAATAAAAGATAATACAATTTGCTATGATAAATTAAGCAAAATATTAAATGCTTTTTCGGATAAAAAAATATATGTGATGAGTTTTCATAATAAAGTAATTGCAGAATTAAAAAAACGCGGTTTCAAACAAAAATTGGGAATTTTAAATTATGTTTTCAATAGCGAAGAAGAGTATTCCTATGATTTTATTTGTCTTTTAAACAATTTAACTACGCAAAAATTAGTGGAGGAATATCATAAAAAAGGTATAGAAGTATTTTTATATGGTGTTCTAAATGAGAAAAAGGATTTAAAAATAGAGGATGTTTACTATATTGTAGATAAAATAGACTAAGTTTTAAATTCTATATTCCATAGAAAATGGGGTTATTATGGGAGATAAAAGAATCATAGATTCTTTATTAAAGGATTATCCAAATTTAAAATGCAATTATGTTTATCGAAGAGAAGTACTTTTTGTCTCTCAAGTTTTATCATTAAAGTATTGGCAATATGAAAAATTTAAACCATTATTAACTTCTACAATATGGAAAAGTAACTATAATGAAATAAAGAAAATTCTTGAAATGAAAGAATGGGAAGAGGAAAAGTTTCAAAACCTATTAACCTCTAATATATGGGGGCGTAATTGTGAAGAAGTAAAAAAGATCCTTGAAATGAAAAAGTGGCAAGAAAAAAAGTTTCAAGCCTTACTAACATCTTCAATATGGAGTTGTAATTATAATGAAATAAAAAAGATTCTTGAAATGAAAGAATGGGAAGATAAAAAATTTCAAGTCCTATTAACTTCTAACATATGGAATAGTAACTATAGAGAAATAAAGAATATCCTTAAAATGAAAGAATGGAAAGAAGAAAAGTTTCAACCGCTATTAACACCTAATCTATGGAGTAGTAATTGTCAAGAAATAAAAAAGATCCTTGAAATGAAAGAATGGAAAGAAGAAAAGTTTCAAGTCTTACTAACATCTTCCATATGGAGTTGTAATTATGAAGATATAAGGGAAAAATTAAATTTACCTTATTGGAATAATTCTCTTTATAGGCATTTGTTAACTCCGACAATCTTTGTTATAAAAACTGATTATATTATCAAAAATATAGAAATTGCTGAAAAATATGGAATAGAAGGTTTTATTAAAATTTGCACATTAAGAAAAAATCCAATTGATTTTGAAAATTTAATTGTCTATTTACTAAAAAATCGTATCCCTCTCATTCTTGATAATAAACTCAATCCTATTTTAAATGCCTTAACCTTACGATTAAAAAAAATCTATCAGATAGATTTAAAAAGTTTAAGAAAGGAAAATACTTATGTTCGAAGTAGAGGATGCTTTAAATAAATTTGAAACTAGTATTTTAAAGTCTATTGATAAAGAAAATATGAAAAAAATTCTTATTTTTTTAAAAGAACAACAAGTCGACTATATAGAAGATATTTTAAATGAATATATCGATCTTTTTTTAATCGATTATAAAGATTTTATAAAAAGAATAGAGAAATTAAATCAAAAGTATGAGGGACAATTTTGGGTAAAAGCAAAAGAAAATGCAAGTTTATTAGAAGAACTTTTATATGAAATTTAGTTTAAGGAATTATTGAAAGAAAAAAGTCTAGTTTTTTCTTTTACCCCTATAAGAAATTGAAATCTTATGCTATAATAAAATTTATAGAATAAGGATGTGGGAAAATGCCAAATGAAGAAAATCAAGAATTCGAAACAACAAGAGAGTTAGAAACAATAAGTGATTTAAATAATCAAATTATTGAAGTAGAAGAAGCAAATAAAGAAGTAGATAATGCTACCCTTAAAAGTGAAATAAATGCCGATACCTTTTTTACTCCACCCACAAAAGTAACATTAAAAGATAAAATAAAAAATTGGTGGAAAAAATTAAATAAAAAACAAAAAATAATGGTGCTAAGTGGAATTATAGTATTTATTTTCGCTATTGTACTTGGTGTAGTTCTTCTAATTAAAAATTTAACAAAAGAAGAAGAGTATGTCGAACCTCCTGAAGTTATTGTTCAAGAAGAAAATTATCGTTATGAAAATGGGGTATTAATTTTCTTAAATAATAAAAAGGAGGAAATAGGTCGTTATACATGTGAAAATCAAAATGAAAATTTATGTTTTGTCACATATTATAGTACCGAAGATTTATTTGATGTAGAACAAAAAATCTATGAAAATAACGAAAAAGTAAAAAGCCGTAGTTCTATAATTTTAGATACATATGTCTTTATTAATGATAATCCTAAAAGCGAAGATACTAAAATAAGACTTTATAACATGAAAGAAAATAGGATAGAAAATGTATATCAATTAGTTAAGAAAGTGGATGCAAATAAAACGATTGTTAAAAATGAAGAAGGTCTTTATGGAGTCATTGAACTAAATGCAGATTCCATTTTAACAAAAATTGATTTTATATATCCTTATTTAGGATTTATTCCAAATGAAAAAAATTATTATGTAGCATTACAAAATGAACAAAATTTAATAATAGATGAAAATGGTAAAAACGTTAGTAAAGCAATTAACGATAGTATTGAAAATTTTACAGAAACCTATATTAAAGCTCTAAATAATGAAGGCAAGTATGTTGTTTACAATTACAATAATCAAAAAATATTTGATGAAAGTTACGATTATGTTGCACTTTATAATGACTATGCTGTTTTAATTAATGATAACAAAATGTATCTAAAGTTTTATGATCAAAATAAATTAAATGAAGAGGCTATTCTATTAAAGAATAAAAATTATGTAAAAACAAGCGTATATGATACAAACAATGTTTTAAAAGAAACAAGAGAATCTTTCTATCTTGAAGAAAATAATGGAATTATTTCGATTACGATTTTTGATGGAAATAGTAGCAGTATCGAAGTCGTGAACAAAAATGAAGGAAACTTAAGTAAAAATCTACGAAATATGAATTATTTTAATGGTAAGATTTATATTTATAGTGATACGGCTAAAGAAACTTTATTAGGAAGTTATACCTGTGCCAATAAAAATAATGTGGGTAGTAAAGATAAAACATTAAATAATTGTAAACTTGCCGAAGATACAATTTATGAAGATAATGATTATGAAACTCCAGGAAAAACAGGGGTTATACCACTATTTAATGAACGTTTTATCTTTATTAGTGATAACCCAGAATTAGTAAATGAAAATAGTAAGACGATTGTTTTATATGATTTAAAGAAAAATACAAGTTTAGGAAAATATCGTTCTGTAAATACTTATTCTTATACTGGAACGGAGGATATCACTTTCTCAACTGTTACGGACTTACAAGTGGTAGCTGAAAATCAAAATGGCAATTTTGGAGTAATTAAAATCAATTTAACAGAAGTTACAGGGCATATTGGTTTTAATTATAGCTCTATAGAACGTTTGAAAGATTATTATGTTGCTAAAGATGCTAATGGATATTTATTAATTTCTAAAAGCAATGGTGCCAGTGTTACAAGTGCTATTCTCTATAAAATTAGAAATTATACAAAAGAGTATGTCAAAGTAAAAAATGATGGTAAGTATTATATATATGATTATCAAGGAAAACAAATTAATACAGCTGAAAATGAATTTAAATATATTGAACTATACGATGATTACTTTGCAGGTGTAGATAGTAATAATCAATTAGGGGTGTATACCTATCTTCATCCAGAAAAAAATATTTTAAGTGGCAATGAACAGATTCAATTAAATATAACTAATTATTATGGAAATGGAGTTCTTGCTTTTAAAATAAATGGAACAGAAGTATTAATTGGAAATAGTGATAAAACTTATATTCCAGCTTCTCAAACGATTGTTTTACCAGAAAAAGAAAATTAAAAGGTGGTGTTAAAGTGCAAAATAAAAAAATATCACTTATAGTTATAATTGTTTTGTTAATCCTTTTTTTACCAATCACCATTTTTGCGACAACTATGCACTATATTGATAGGAATAAAGAAGTAGAAAATAAAAATCATGATTTTTATTCAGATGGAAAATTATATTTCTATAATAAAGATACTCTTTTAGGAAAGTATACTTGTCAAAGTACCGATTATTGCGATTATGCTGTATCTAGAAATAGCAGTACCTATTCCTTAAAAGAACCAAAGGTTAGTGGAAGTAAAAAACAATCTTTAATTTATAATCGCTATGCAATTTTAATGGACACTGCAACTACAAATCTTTTAGATGCAAATATGATTTTATATGATGTTATTAATGAAGAGATTTACGCTAATTATAAAGAAATTAAAAATTATGGAGTTGGAATTGAAAATAATTATTACATTGCTCAAAATGAAGAGGATTTATGGGGTGTATTAGAAATTACGGATGAAGTAAAAGAAATTATTCCTTTTCAATACGATTATATAGGACTTAGAGATATAAAAAATGCAGAAGGAAAAATCAAATCCGATTGTTTTGCTGTTTATGAAAATAATACTTGGTATTTAATTGATTCACAAAATAATAAGTTGAGTGATGCCTTTACGGATAGTTTTGTAAATTATAATGATTATTATGTAATTACTACGAATACTACACAAATGAATCTTTTAACTTATAATGGTATTAATCGATTATTTGGTTCTTATCCGTATTTGGATTTTTGGGATAAATATATTGCCGTTGTTGATAATTCTTCCAATTTTTATTTATATGATCTTGATTCAAATAAAGAAGTATCAAAGCGTCATGTCTTAACGAATATTCAAGATTTGTCCTATAAAATTGAAAATGATTTTATTCGAATTTATTTTGGTGAAGAATTAATAGAAAATGTTGCAATAAAGTAGAAAAAAGAGTAGAATAAAGAAAAACCAAGAAACTGAGGAGTACATAACTGGATTTTTTAGAGAGTTTATGGGTGCTGAAAATAAACAAAGAAAGTTATGGAAGGTAGCAGTGGAGTTGAAATTCTAAAAATAACTTTAGGAATTTTCGCAATCTTAGCGTTAAAAAGAAAATGAAGGGTATACATATTGTATAAAATAAGGTGGTACCGCGGGGAAATCTCGTCCTTATAACAAAGGAGGAGATTTTTTATGTTAAATTATGAAATAGTTTTAAAAAAATTTATGGAATATGTAAATACTTTTGATACGAAAGACGCGGGGATTGCTATGAAAATTTCTCATAGTATCCATACGGCAGATTTAGCAGGAAAACTTGCAAAACGTTTGGAACTAGAAGAAGAACAAATTGTATTTTGCAAAGTTTTAGGATTGCTTCATGATATTGGACGCTTTTTTCAATACCAAAAAAATAAATCCTATAATGATTATTTAACCAAATTTGACCATGCCTTATATGGAGTAAATTATTTATTTCAAGAAAATCATATTAAAGATTTTGCGATTCCCAATAAGTACTATAAAATTTTAGAAAAAGCTATTTTTAACCATAATAAATTAAAAATTGAAAGCAATTTAACCGAAGAAGAATTATTTTTTACAAAATTTATTCGAGATGTTGATAAAATTGATATTTTTAGACAAGAAGCGACTTCTTTTGAATGGCAATATAATAAGACCATGTCTCGAAAAGTGCGAACTGTTTTTTATAAACATCAATTAATTGATAGTAAAGATTTAGTTTCTAAAACGGATTCTTTAATTATGCAACTGGCTTTCACCTACGATATTAATTTTCAAGAATCTTTTGAATTACTTTTAGATACAGATAATTTAGAATTATTCTTGAGTGTTGTGGAAGTGGATAAGGAATTAGAAAGTGAATTTGAAAATGTAAAAAAAGAACTTCGTACATTTATAAAAGAAAGGATGAACACATTATGTTAGATAAAAAATATGATCATAAAACAGTAGAAGAAAATAAGTATGACTATTGGAAAAAAATGGGTTATTTTAATAGTGGGGATAAAAGTAAAATCCCTTATACGATTGTAATACCTCCTCCAAATGTTACTGGAAAGCTTCATTTAGGACATGCTTGGGATACAACGCTACAAGATATTTTAATTCGTTATAAAAGAATGCAAGGGTATGATTGTTTGTGGCTTCCTGGAATGGATCATGCAGGAATTGCAACCCAAGCCAAGGTGGATAAAAAATTAAAAGAGATGGGAATAAACCCAAGAGAAATGAAAAGAGAGGATTGGCTTCAAAAAGCTTGGGAATGGAAAGAAGAGTATGCAGCTAGTATTCACGAACAATGGGCTAGACTTGGCCTTTCTCTTGATTACAATAAAGAACGTTTTACTTTGGATGATGGCTTATCTAAGGCCGTTCGCAAAGTATTTGTTGATTTATATAATAAGGGTTTAATTTATCGTGGAGAACGTATTATTAACTGGGATCCTCTTGCTAAAACAGCTTTATCCAAAGAAGAGGTTATTATGAAAGAGGATAAAGGAGCTTTCTATCACTTGAAATACTTTATTGAAGGAAGTAATACGGAATATTTGCGTGTAGCAACTACAAGACCAGAAACTTTATTTGGGGATACAGCGGTTGCAGTAAATCCGAGTGATGAACGCTATAAAAAATATATTGGTAAAAATGTTGTTCTACCAATTGTTAATCGTTTAATTCCCGTTATTGGAGATATTCATGCTGACCCAAAATTTGGTACAGGTGTTGTTAAAATTACTCCTGCCCATGATCCAAATGATTTTGAGGTAGGACTACGTCACAACCTAGAAAAAATAATTGTAATTAATCCTGATGGCACTATGAATGAGCATGCTGGGGTTTATAACGGAATGGATCGTTTTGTTTGTCGCGAAGCCTTAGTAAAAGATTTACAAGAACAAGATCTATTAATCGAAATTGAACCCATTACCCATAGTGTAGGGCATTCAGAAAGAACGGATGTAGTCGTTGAGCCTTATCTTTCTAAACAATGGTTTGTTAAAATGCGCCCGCTTGCCAATCGCGTTTTAGAAAATCAAAAGAATAAAGAAACCAAAGTTCGTTTTGTTCCCGCAAGATATGAAAAAATTATGAATCACTGGATGGAAATAACGTATGATTGGTGTATCTCAAGACAATTATGGTGGGGACATCAAATTCCTGCTTGGTATAAGGGTGAAGAAGTCTATGTTGGCATGGAAGCTCCTGAAGGAGAAGGTTGGATACAAGATCCAGATGTATTAGATACTTGGTTTAGTAGTGCCTTATGGCCATTTAGTACGCTTGGTTGGCCAGAAATGACAGAAGACTTTAAACGCTATTACCCAACGGATTGTTTGGTTACGGGTTATGATATTATTCCTTTTTGGGTCAATCGTATGACATTTCAAGGTTTAGAGTTTACTGGAAAAAGGCCTTTTAAAGATGTATTAATACATGGACTTATTCGTGACAAATTGGGACGTAAATTTTCTAAATCTTTAGGTAATGGAGTAGATCCTATGGATATGTGTGAAATTTATGGAGCAGATACTTTAAGATTTTATCTTTCAACAACAGCAAGTAACGGAACTGATATTCGTTTTGATGAAGAAAAAATGAAATCCACTTGGAACTTTATTAATAAGTTGTGGAATGCCTCTCGTTTTGTTCTTATGAATATCGAAGATTTAACAGAAGAAAACTATACTTTAGAAAACTTGAAAAAAGAAGATAAATGGATTTTATCAAAGCTAAATAAAACCATTAAAGAGGTTACTAAATTTATGGATAAATATGAATTTAATAATGCAGGAGCTTCTATCTATGACTTTATTTGGAATACATTCTGTGATAAATACATTGAGGTTTCAAAATTTAATTTAAATGATTTTACAACGAAATCCGTTTTATTAGAGGTGTTATCTTCAACATTAAAAATGCTTCATCCTTTTATGCCTTATGTAACCGATGAAATCTATAATTTACTTCCTATAAAAGAAGAAAATATTATGATTAGCACGTATCCTGTTTATAAAAAAGAATGGATTTTTAAAAAAGAGGACGAAGAAATAGAAGATGCTTTCTTATTTATCAAAAACTATCGAAATATCAAAGCAGAAAATAATATTACGAAAGATTTTAAAATTCGATTTAATAATGATAAAGATTATACTTTAATTATTAAAATGTTAAAGTTAGAAGACCATATTATTAAAGATAATTTAGATATTTCTTCTTATATGGTAAAATCAAATACTTATGAAGCTACTATTTATTTTGAAAAAGTTATGAGTGAAAGTGAATTAGAAAGTCTTGCAAAAGAAAAAGAAAAACTTATGGCGAGTATCGAACGAAGGAAAAAACTTTTAGCCAATGAAAACTATGTAGCAAAAGCACCAAAAGAATTGGTAGAGGAAGAAAAACAAAAATTGAAACTAGAAGAAGAAAAATTAGCTATGTTATAAAAAGCCCTAGCGACTTTTTTTCTTACAAAACATGAAAAATAAGATATAATATACAAAAAGAAATGAGGTATTAATATGACATATCAAGAAATGCAACAAATTTTATTAAAAATAAAAAAATACCACTTAACAAATTTATTTGCAAATAAAGATGCTTTATGTACTTGGCTTGGTAGTTTAAACCCCAAACAAATTCAAAACTTTTTAAGTATTGATTTAGAAAAAATAAATTTAAATAAAACTAACTTTTTAATTGATTTAGATTTATTAAATACCGATTATTATAAGCAAGGTGTGAAACTTATATTTAATGTCAAATCTGATAAAATAGCTGAATATTTATGCCGTGTTGCTACAGATTCTGATTCATTAGCAAGCAAACATCATAGACAAGATATGAAATTAATAGCAAATACTAAATCAGATAAAATAGCGAAATGTTTAAGTCTTGTTGCCAAAAATCTAAAATCATTAGCCAGTGAACATCATAGAGAAGATATGAAATTAATAGCTAACGCTAAATCAGATGAAGTAACTAAATATTTATGCTATGTTGCTACATATTCTAATTCATTAGCTAGTGAATATCATAGTGAAGATATGAAATTAATTGCAAACGCAAGAACAGGATATATAGCATATAATTTATATGAGGTTGCTATAAATGTACACTCGTTAGCAAGCAAACATCATAGAGAAGATATGAAATTAATAGCTAACGCTAAATCAGGTATTATTGCCGAATGTTTACGTTATGTTGTCACAAATTCAAGTGAACATTATAGTGAAGATATGAATTTAATTGCTAACGTTAAAATAGCTGGAATAGCAGTATACTTAAGTATTGTTGCCATAGATCCAAATTCAATAGCAAACGAATATCATAGTGAAGATATGAACTTAATTGCAAATGCAAAAACAGAGTATATAGCAGATTGTTTACATGAAGTTGCTATAAATGTATATTCATTATCAAGTGATTATCACCAAGACGATATGCAATTAATTTCTAATGCGGTGTCTGATAAAATAGCAGCCTGTTTAAAGGATGTTGCTACATATTCTAATTCATTAGCAAGTGAATATCATAATACTGATATGAACTTAATTGCTAATGCTAAAACAGCTCAAATAGCCGAATGCTTATGTATAGTTGCAAAAGATGCAAATTCATTAGCAAATGCATATCATAGGGAATGTATGGAACAAATTGCCAATGCTGAATCTTATGAAGAAGCAAGAAAATTGACAGAAGCTTTATGCCCATATATAAAGGAGAATTCTAATTTAGCTTCTACTTTAGAATTAAGTCTAGATCAAACAATTCTTCTTTCTCTTACAAAGTTAGAAGAAATAGAATGTATAGATCAAGAAATAGAAACGAATGAAATCGAAAGAATTTTAAAAATTTAGCCTTTTATGGCTTTTTCTTTTTTTACAAAAAATTTTAAAAAATTAGCACTCATATATTGACAAGTGCTAAACATAATATTATAATGAGATTAGCAATTGGGTAATACCAGTGCTAAAAGAAGGTGAAAAAATGGACGAAAGACAAAATAGGTTATTAAAGGCTATTGTGGAATCGTACATTAAAACAGTAAAACCAATTGGTTCTAAATCCTTATGTAAAAAGTTTAATTGTTCAAGTGCAACGATTCGGAATGAAATGGCTGTACTAGAAAATTTAGGACTTATTGAGAAAAACCATATTTCATCGGGAAGGATACCAAGTGAAGCTGGGTATAAATATTATGTAGAACACTTAATGAAACCTAAAGAACTTACTGGAGAAGATGTTTTAAAATTGCAAACCATTTTTAAAAATAATGAACTTGAATTAAGTGATACAATTAATAAAACTGTGGAGATCATAAGTGAGCTTACACATTATACCAGTATTGTACTTGGAAAAAGCAGCAATGAAAATACTTTAAAGCAAGTCAATATTATTCCTATAAGTGATCATAAAATTGTTGCGGTTGTCTGTACCGATAAAGGAATTGTAGAAAATAAACAATTTATGTTAGATAATGAAGCAGAAATTAATGAAATAGTAAAAACTTGTGACATTGTCAATAAAATGTTAGTAGGTACGCCGATTAATGATGTTGCAAGAAGACTTGAATTTGAAATTAAACCGATTATAAGTCGACAAATTAAGCAGTACGAAGCAGTATATAATATATTTGCTGATGCATTTAATGATTTTATTAATAAACGAGGGAATGTTCATTTTGGTGGCAAGACAATGATTTTTGATGAACCAGAATACAACGATGCGAACGAAATAAAACGTTTAGCTAGTAAATTTGAAAATCAAGATTTCATTAAGAAAATAGAAGAAGAAGATAGCAGTGGTGATATTAAAGTCTATATTGGCGAAGAGAATGAATTTGATCCCAATGTAACGATTATTAAAAGTACTTACAAGTTAAATGGAGAAGAAGGAACCATTGCAATTGTTGGTCCAAAAAGAATGGAATATGATCGAGTTGTGGGGCTTTTAAGTTATTTACAAAAAGCCTTAAATGATGTAGATAAGAAAGGTGACGAAAATGAATAAAGATGAAAAAGTACAGCCTGAAGAAATGGTAAAGAATGAGACTAAAAAGGAAGAAAAGGGGAAAAAGAATAAAAGTAATAAAGAAATAGAAAGGTTAAAAAATGAAAATTTGGCTCTGAATGAAAAAATCTTACGTATTAGTGCAGATGCTCAAAACATGAAAAAAAGACTTGAAGAAGAAATTTCAAGATTACAAAAATATGAAGGATTAGAACTTGCAAAAGAATTGCTTCCTACAATTGATAATTTTGAAAGAGCCATTTTGTTAGATGATACAAATCTTAATGATGAGTTATCAAAATTCTTAAGTGGTTTTAAAATGATTTATGCAAATTTAGTAAATTTGTTAAATCAAAAAGAAATCAAAGAAATTGAATGTTTAGGTAAAGAATTTGATCCAACTGTTATGGATGCGGTATTAACATCCAAAGAAGAGGGAATACCTAAAAATCAAGTAATTGAGGTCCTACAAAAAGGATATATGTATAAAGATAAATTACTTAGACCTGCCATGGTCAAAGTAAGTGAATAAGAAAAGGAAAGGTGAATAAATTATGGCAAAAATTATAGGTATCGATTTAGGTACAACAAATTCATGTGTAGCATATTTAGAGGGAGGAAAACCTGTTGTTATAGCAAATAGCGAAGGAAATCGTACCACTCCAAGTGTTGTTGCTTTTAAAGATAATGGTGAAGAATTAGTTGGAGATAACGCTAAACGTCAAGCGGTTACTAATAAAAATACTATTTCTTCTATTAAAAGAAAAATGGGAACGGATGAAAAAGTAGAAATCAATGGTAAAAAATATACCCCACAAGAAATTAGTGCGAAGATTTTAATGAAATTAAAAGCCGATGCCGAAAGTTTCTTAGGAGATAAAGTAACGAAAGCCGTTATAACAGTTCCTGCTTACTTTAATGATGCTCAACGTCAAGCTACGAAAGATGCTGGTAAAATTGCAGGATTAGAGGTTGAAAGAATTGTAAATGAACCTACGGCTGCAGCACTTGCTTACGGACTTGATAAACAAGATAAACTACAAACAATTTTGGTTTATGATTTAGGTGGAGGTACATTTGATGTATCTATTCTAGAACTTGGAGATGGAATTTTCGAGGTTAAAGCAACGAGTGGTAATAACCATTTAGGTGGAGATGACTTTGATGCTCGTATCATTGACTACTTAGTAGAAGAATTTAAGAAAAGTGATGGTATTGATTTATCAAAAGATAAAATGGCAATGCAAAGATTAAAAGATGCTGCCGAAAAAGCAAAAAAAGACTTATCTGGTATGTCTTCTACGCAAATTAGCTTACCATTCATTTCTCAAAAAGAAGATGGACCAGTTCATTTGGAAATCAATTTAACGAAAGCAAAATTTGAAGATTTATGCCGTGACTTATTTGATTCTACACTAGAACCTGTTCGTAATGCTTTAAAAGATGCTAAGTTATCAAAAAGTGACATTAACCAAGTTATCTTGGTAGGTGGTTCTACTCGTATACCATACATTCAAGAATTAGTGAAAAAAGAACTTGGCCAAGAACCTCATAAAGGGGTAAACCCAGATGAAGTTGTTGCTATGGGTGCTGCTATTCAAGGTGGAGTATTAACTGGAGAAGTTGAAGACATCGTTTTACTTGATGTTACACCACTTTCATTAGGTATTGAAACTTTAGGTGGCGTTTTCACAAAATTAATTGAGCGAAATACAACTATTCCAACAAGTAAATCTCAAGTGTTCTCAACTGCTGCTGATAACCAACCTGCTGTTGATATTCACGTATTACAAGGAGAAAGACCAATGGCTGCTGATAATAAAACTTTAGGAAATTTCCAACTTACAAATATTCCACCAGCACCAAGAGGAATTCCTCAAATTGAAGTTAAATTCGATATTGATGCCAATGGTATTGTTAATGTTACCGCAAAAGATTTAGGAACGAATAAAGAACAATCTATCACAATTCAATCTTCAACAAGTCTAACCGAAGAAGAAATTGATAAAATGGTAAAAGAAGCAGAAGCTAATAAAGAAGCTGATGAAAAGCGAAAAAGTGAAGCTGATGTAAGAAATAATGCTGACTCTATGATCTTTGCTACGGAAAAAGCTATAAATGATTTAGGTGATAAAGTAGACGAAAAAGACAAGAGCGATGCAGAAGAAAAAATGAAAGAATTAAAAGAAGCTTTAGAAAAAGACGATATTGAAGATATCAAAAAGAAAACGGATGCTTTAAACGAGGTGGCTATGAAACTTGCTACAAAAGTTTATGAAGAAGCTGCTAAAGAAAATCAAAATAAACAAGAAGATACGAAATCTGAAGATAAAAAAGATGATGTTGAAGAAGCAAATTACGAAGAAAAATAATTGGGTAAGTTCTAGTTTTCTAGAACTTATCTTCATGGAAAGGAAATACGCATGTCTAAACCTAGAAAAGATTTTAGTGATCAATTAAAATGGAATGTTAAAGATTTATATTCCTCTGATGAAGAATTTTTAAAAGAATCTAATAATCTAGAAAAAGATTTAGAAAAATATTTAGATTTTAAAGGACATATATTAGATACTAGTACTACTTTATATGAATTTTTAAAATTTAATACTTCTTTGGATAAAAGATTGGAAAAAATATTTATTTACGCTCATATTCAAAATGATCAAGATACAACAAACACATACTATCAATCTATGTATGGGAGTGTTGCAAAATTGCATGAAAAATATGTAGCAGCAACATCTTTTATTGTTCCAGAAATTCTAAAAAAGGAATATAAAGTCATTGAAAATTATATTTTAGAAAATCCTAAATTAAAAGAGTATGAACGTACTTTAAAAGAAACATTTAAATTTAAAAAGTATACTTTAAGTGATGCAGAAGAAAAAATAATATCAAATTTTGTTGGTCCTTTTAGAACTCCAGATGAAGTTTATTCTGTTTTAACTGATGCCGATATGAAGTTTGGTAAAATCAAAAATGAAAAAGGAATATATGAAGAATTAACAGAAAAGAATTATCATGAATTTATGGAAAGTTCCAAAAGAAATGTTCGAAAACAAGCTTTTACGAAACTTTTAGAGACATATGGTCATTTTAAAAATACCTATGCAACTTTATTAATGAGTGAGGTAAAGAATAACAATAAAATGGCTAGCGTTAGAGGCTATAAAAGTGCTTTAAATGCTTCCTTATATCCTGATGAGATTCCAGAAGAAATCTATACCAATTTAATTCAAACTGTCAAACAAAATATAAAACCTTTATCTAAGTTTTGGAAACTTAAAAAAGAGGCATTAGGAGTAAAGACTCTTCATATATATGATACTTATGCTCCTATAACGAAAGAAATAAAACATAAGTATACAAAATCGGATGCTGAGAATTTATTAATGGATGCTCTTTCAGTTTTAGGCAGTACTTATATAACAGATTTAAAGAAAGCCTTTCATGAAGGATGGATCGATTTTCCCCCTAATGATGGCAAAAGAAATGGGGCTTATTGTACTGCTTGTTATAGTGTTCATCCTTATGTATTATTAAGTTTCGATGGCTCATTTAATAGTGTTTCTACGCTAGCTCATGAGCTTGGGCATGCAATGCATTACTATTATGCTTGTAAAAATCAATCTTTTCAAGACTATGCGTATTCTATTTTTGTTGCTGAAGTAGCAAGCCAAGTGAATCAAATCTTATTAAGTAAATATTTAATTTCCAAAACCAAGGATGTTGAAGAAAAGAAATATTTAATTGATGATTTAATTCAAGATTTTAAATCGACGATTTATCGTCAAACCATGTTTGCAGAATTTGAAAAATTAATTCATGAAAAGGATAGCGAAGGAATAATTCTTACTCATGAAGAGTTATGTAGTCTTTATTACAAATTAAACAAAGAATATTATGGTAAAAATATTACAATTGATGATGACATAAAATATGAGTGGGAAAGAATTCCGCATTTCTATATGAACTTTTATGTTTATCAATATGCAACTGCCTATGCAGCAGCGATTAAAATTGCTATGGATATTTTAAATCATAAAGAAAATGCCCAAGAAAATTATCTAAAATTTTTAAGTCTTGGTTGTACAAAAAATCCAATTGAATCTTTAAAAGTCGCTGGTGTTGATATGTCTAAAAAAGAACCAATTGAAGAGGCATTTCACTATTTTTCTGAGTTAGTAAATGACCTGGAATCGTTATATAAAAATTAGAGGTGAAGATTATGAATAAAAAAGATTATTATGAGGTTTTGGGCGTAAGTAAAGATGCCTCCGATGAAGAAATAAAAAGAGCCTTTCGTCGTCTTGCTAAACAATACCATCCAGATGTTAATAAAAGCCCTGATGCCGAAGCAAAATTTAAAGAAATAGGAGAAGCCTATGCTATTCTTTCTGATCCAGAAAAACGTCGTCAATATGACCAATATGGCCATGCTGCCTTTGAAAATGGCGGGGCAGGATTTAGTGGCTTTGATATCAATGATATTGATTTGAGTTCCATATTTGAAGATTTATTTGGTTCTTCCTTTGGTGGAGGTTTTGGCTCTAATTTTGGATTTAACTTTGGTGGAGAAAATAGAAGAAATTCTCCTGTGAAAGGAAAAGATCGCTTAGTTACTTTAAATTTAACTTTTGAAGAAGCTGTTTTTGGATGTAAAAAAAGTATTCATTTGGATTTAAACGAATCTTGCGAAAATTGTCATGGCAAAGGTGGATTTAATGAAAAGAAATGTTCAAAATGTAATGGTCGTGGAGTCGTTGTAATGGAACAAAAATCAATGTTTGGTATTTTCCAAACCCAAACGACATGTCCTGATTGTGGCGGAAGTGGCGTTACTTTTGAACGTATTTGCTCAGAGTGTCATGGTACTGGATATCTAAAACAGAATAAAGAAATTGTTGTAAGTGTACCAGAGGGTGTTGATACTGGATATCAATTGCGTATTACAGGAAAAGGAGAAGCTGGAAAAAATGGTGGACCTAATGGTGATATTTATATTGAATTTAATGTAAAAAAACATGATTTCTTTGAAAGACATGAGGAAGATATTTATTTGGAAGTGCCTATAACAATTGTTGAAGCTGCACTTGGTTGTAAAAAAGAAATTCCAACATTAGAAAATTCAGTTATGTTAGAAATTAAACCTGGAGCCTCTACAGGAGACAAATTACGCTTAAAAGGAAAAGGAATTAAAATACCAAACTCTTTACGTAAAGGAGATTTATATGTTATTTTAAATGTGGTTACCCCAACAAAATTAAATCGTAAACAAAAAAGTTTGTTAGAAGAACTTCGTGATACAGGATTAGAAGATGAAACGATTTTTAAAAATTTTCAAAAAAATTTAAAAAAATAAAAAAATATACTAATTTTTTAAAATTTAGCTCAAAAAAGACAAATTTGTTCTAATAATTTGTCTTTTTCTATGGAAATTTTGGTTAAAACTTTATTAAATATATATTTGCTTTTCTATTTTTTCTTTGCTATATTGACCATACGAGTATTAAATTATGGTGTTTGCCACCAATTTTTAAAAGAAACGAGGTGGCCACGATGACAAAAAAAGATTTTTTAATTGCAGCATTGATCGTGATAATTATTTTATTAATCGTATTCTTGATAATTAACGTTTGTTAAATTAGTGGTTTTGGTTGATAAGGTAAAAAAAACACCATTTCCAATAAGGAATGATGTTTGCAAAAAACAGGCAAGCACTAAATTTAGTACTCGCATAATTAAATTATACTATAAAATATAAATAAATGCAAATTGAATTGAAAGTAAAGGAAAAAAAGAGTAAAATTTAAATTAAGATATGGAGGAAATAAAATATGAATTATTTTAAAGAGAACCTCCCAACCAAGACAAATAGAGGTTTCGAGGGAAAAGTAGACTTTTAATCCGACTACCTAAAATGGTTAAAAAATTTAATAAAAGGAATTTAGTGTTATGAAGAAATTTTTAATTTTAATTTTAGGGTTTGCATTATTACTATTTATAAGTACTAGGATAGAAAAAAACTTAATTAATCAAAAAAAGAAGAAGAAGCTAAATATGCAGCTTTTAATATTGAATCCCTTAAAAATACTGGAACGAAACTGCATATTTGTTCTATTGCTGATAATTTAAAAGATTGTCCTAAAGAATATTTGATTAAAAGTATTGATTCTATTGAGACTATCCATTCTTTTTTTGATTTGGTTTTAGCTGGTGAACGTTATAGTGGTACTGTAGCAGGCGTAGGTCCTAGTTATAAAATTGTTATGTTTGATTCTAATGATCAAATAAGCGCGGTAGCCTATTTTTATCCAGGATTAGATTTTTATGTAAATGGTAAATCTTATTGTTTTATAAAAGTTGATAGAGAGGCAATATTAGATTTAATTAGTTAGCTTGTGTATTTTAAAAATTAAATTAAACTTATAGACAAATAGGTAAGGAATTACTTATTTGTTTTTTTAAATTTTTAAATTCTTTTAGCGATTTAAGAAAAATGTGATAAAATGATAAAAGAAGGTGTAAAAAAGTGGCAAAACAAGTAGTGAATCTTTTAAAATATGAACAAGAATTATATAAAAAGAATATTACATTAATAGCAGGCGTAGATGAAGTTGGCCGTGGACCACTTGTAGGTCCAGTAGTTGCTGCTGCTGTTATCCTTCCTAAAAATTATAAATGTGAAGGCCTTACCGATTCTAAACAATTGAGTGAGAAAAAAAGAGAAAAGTATTACGAAATAATAAAAAGAGATGCGCTTGCTATTGGAGTAGGAGAAATCTCTGCCAAAAAAATAGATGAAGTAAATATTTATGAAGCCAGTAAACTTGCAATGTATGAAGCCTTAAAGCATTTAAAAATACAACCCGAGCACGTTTTAATTGATGCGATGAAATTAGATTTAGATGTTCCATCAACCAGTATTATTCATGGAGATGCCCTATCTTTATCTATCGCTGCTGCAAGTGTTATAGCTAAAGTTTCCAGAGATCGAATGATGATGGAATTACACGTTAAACATCCTGAATATCATTTTGATAAACACAAAGGTTATCCAACCAAATTACACTTAGAATGTTTAAAAAAATATGGTCCACTTGAAAATTACCGATTTACATATAAGCCAGTTCGTGATTTAATTAAGAAAGGTGAAGAAGAAAATGAAGAAGTATTTCAATAATATTGTTGTTAAAAATTACATTTCTTTTTTAGTTCCTTTATTTATAATAGAGGTTTTATTTCGTATTTTAGAGGGAATGCCGATATTTGATTGGGCAGTCTTAAGAATCTTTATCAGTTCTAATATTCTTTCCTTATTTGTAAGTATTCTAACGAGTTTTATGAAAGAAAAAATAGGAAATATCTTTAGTGGGATTGTTTTGTTTATAATAGCCATTTATACCACTTTACAAGCAGGGTTCCAAAATTTTTTAGGGGTCTATATCTCACTCGGAACTAGTAGTCAACTAGGTGCGGTTAAAGAGTATATTGGAGATTATTTTTCTTCTTTTAATCCTCTTTTTTGGACGATTTTCATTCCTTTTGTTCTTTATCTTATTTATAAAATATTTATTGAAAATAAAATATTTCGAATTGAAAAAAATAAATTTCAAAAAAGAATAAATAGGAAAATAGCAGGTATTTTTACTGTAGTTCTTTTTTTGCTTGCTGGAATTTATAATATAACTTTATTTGCTTCCTTTATGCAAAATGATTTACAATTAGAAAGTACCAAATATTTGTTTAAAAAGCCAGACAATCCCAATATTAGTGTTAATCAATTTGGAACAAGTGTTTTTGGTCTTTTAGATGTAAAAACAACTCTTTTTAAAAATACTGAAGAAGAACTTATTTTATTTGATGATCAAATTAAAGATCAAGAAATTACGGATAATTCTCGTATAATAGATGATACTGCTTGGAAAAATCTTGCAGATAATACAACAAATAGTACTTATAAAACTTTGAATAGCTATTTTATGAATAGAACAATTACGGATAAGAATGAATATACAGGAATGTTTGAAGGTAAAAATGTTATTATTATCATGATGGAAAGTGTTGGCAATATGATTGTAAATAGAGAGTACTATCCAACATTTTATAAATTGTATAGTGAAGGCTTTAGTTTTTCCAATAATTATTCTCCAAGAAATTCTTGTGCAACAGGAAATAATGAAATGAGTGGAATGATAAGTTTATTTAGTATTTATAGAACTTGTACAGCAAATAAATATCAACATAATAAATATGATGAAAGCATTTTTGGCTTGTTTAATAATGCTGGATATACAACGAGTTCTTTCCATGATTACACAGAAGCTTATTACTATCGTTCTACAATTCATAAAAATATGGGAAGTGGTGCTTACTATGGGGTACAAGATTTAAAAATTCCTTATAACTGGGTATATGAAGAGTGGCCAAGTGATGTACTTTTAATGGAAAGAGCTATGGAACATATTGATACAACAAAACCTTTTATGGCATGGATGACAACCGTTACATCTCATCAACCTTATTATGTCTCAAGTGAATTTGGAGATAAATATTTAAGTATGTTTAAAGATACCAATTATTCGATGGGAACAAAGCGTTATCTTTCTAAATTAGTAGAATTTGATCATGCTTTAGCAAGACTTTTGGAACTATTAGAAGAAAAGGGTATTTTAGATGACACTGTTTTGGTATTATTTGGAGATCATTATCCATATGGACTACATGATAGTGATGTTGTAAGTGTCTTGCCAGATGCTTTGGAAAGAAATAATATTGAAAAAACCCCATTTGTTATATATAATAGTGGAATGGAAGGCAAGAATTTTAAAGAATATACATCCTATATAAACATTGTACCAACAATTGCTAACCTATTTAATTTAAATTATGATCCTAGATTATATATTGGAGAAGATATTTTAAATCCAGAATATGCAACATCTTATAAAAATAGAGTAATATTTGCAGATGGCTCTTGGGAAACAAGTATAGGTTCTTATAATGCTACTACTGGAAAAATGACTTATTTCGGCGATGAACAATATACGAACGATGAAATTATTGCATACAATAAAGAAATTAATAATATGATAAAAATGAGTAATTTAGCAATTACATCAAATTACTTTGAATATTTAAGTGATGGACTAAAAAAATACTATTTGGATACATTAAATCCAACTACAAATGAGGAAGAAAATACAAGTACAGAACAATAGAAAGGAAAAATATGAAAAAATTAGTCATTGTTGAGTCTCCAGCAAAGAGTAAAACAATTGAAAAATACTTAGGTAGTGATTATAAAGTTGTTTCAAGCAAAGGACACATTCGCGACTTAGCAACAAGTGGAAAATTTGGTTTAGGTGTTGATGTAGATCACGATTTTAAACCCAATTATATTCCTATAAAAGGAAAAATGAAAGATATTAATGCTTTGAAAAAAGATGTCAAAAATTCCAGCTTTGTTTATTTAGCAACTGACCCAGACCGAGAAGGGGAAGCTATTTCTTGGCATTTAAAAGATACATTAGATATTGAGGATAACTATAGTCGTGTCGTTTTTAACGAAATAACAAAGGATGTTGTAATCGATGCTATGAAGCATCCTCGTAAAATAGATGAAAATTTAGTAAAAAGTCAAGAAACAAGAAGAATTTTAGATCGTATTATCGGATTTCGATTAAGTAAATTAATGCAATCTAAAACAGGTGGAAAAAGTGCTGGTCGAGTGCAAAGTGTAGCATTAAAATTGATTGTTGATCGTGAACGTGAAATTGAGGCCTTTATTCCTGAAGAATATTGGACAATTACTGCTGATTTTAAAGATTTTACAGCTGATTTAGAGAAATATCATGGTAAAAAAGTAGAGATTAAAAGTGAAATAGAAGCTAGTGAAATTCTTGATAAGCTATCCAAATCTTTTAAATTAGAAGATATTAAGGAAAGTGATACTTCTAAAAGTGCTAAGCCTGTTTTTAAAACAAGTACCATGCAAAGAATGGCAGCGAATCGTATTAATTTTGCTCCATCCAAAACAATGCGTATTGCCCAAAAGCTTTATGAAGGAATTGATATTGGTAGTGAAACAGTTGGTTTAATAACTTATATGCGTACTGATTCTGAAAGAATTTCCAGCTCTTTTGTTTCGGAAACTTATGAATATATTAAAAAAAATTATGGCCCAGAATATATTGGAAGTGTTAAGGTAGGTAAAAAAGATAAAACAATGCAAGATGCCCATGAAGGTATAAGGCCTACAAGCATTTATCGTACACCTGAAAGTGTAAAAAAGTATTTAACAAATGATGAATATAAGTTATATAATTTAATTTATATTCGTGCCTTATCTTCTTTAATGGCGAATGCAAAATTTAAAACTACTACGATTATTTTAGAAAATAACGGCTATACTTTTAAAACAACAGGCAGTGTGCTTACTTTTGAAGGATATTTAAAAATCTATGCTAGTTTTGAAGAGCAAACCGATACTCTTCTGCCTGATTTTCAAAGTTATAAAAGTAGTACTATTATTGCCAATCGTATTTTAAAGGAACAACACTTTACAAAACCACTTCCAAGATATACGGAAAGCAGTTTAATTAAAGAAATGGAAAATTTAGGAATAGGAAGACCAAGTACTTATTCAACTATTTTATCTACGATTAAGGATCGTGGATATGTTACCATTTTAGATAAAAAAATGATTCCAACAGATATTGGTGTAGAAACAACCGATAAATTACAAGAATTCTTTAGTGATATTGTCAATGTTGAATATACAAGTGCTATGGAAACTGATTTAGACAAAATTGCTGATGAAGAAAAAGATAATATTAAAGTTTTACATGAATTTTATAATAAATTTGAACCATGTGTAGAGGAAGCATTTGCCAAAATGGAAAAGAAAGAAGCTGAAAAGACTGGTGAAGTTTGCCCTGAATGTGGCAATGATTTAGTAATTCGTAATGGAAAATACGGAAAATTTACCGCTTGTTCAAATTATCCAGATTGTAAATATATTAAAAAAGAAGAAAAAGTGATTACTGAACTTTGCGATTGCCCAAAATGTGATGGAAAAATAGTTGAAAAAAGAACCCGAAAAGGAAAATTTTTCTATGGTTGTTCAAATTATCCAAAATGCGATTTTGCTTCTTGGTATAAACCAACTGGTGAAATATGTCCAAATTGTAATTGGCCACTTGTTGAAAAGAAGAATAAAATTGCTTGTTCAAACTGTGATTTCGAAAAATAACTATCTAAGAAGAGATAATCTCTCTTTTTTTTAAATTTTACAAATTTTATTAAAATTGGTTTAAAAAAGATAAATTTTTATTAAAATTTTTCTTTTTTTATAACAAATTTATGTAAAATGAAACTAAATTTGCAAAATTGGTAATTTGCAATCTTTTTTTTTCTTTGTTATATTCCCGTTTAGAAAGGAGGTAACTTATTATGAATCAGGTTGTTTTGGTTGGTAGACTTTGTTGTGAACCAGAAATTATTGGAGATGATGAAAGAAAAAGAAGTATTATAACCATAGCTGTAAATCGTCCTTTTAAAAATATGGATGGTATTTACGAAACAGATTTTATTCGTTGTGTTTTGTGGAATAATATTGCTCTAAATACTTTTGAGTATTGTCATACAGGAGATGTCATTGGTATAAAGGGAAGACTTCAAACAAGCAGTTATGAAGATGAACAAAAAAATAAAAAATCTGTTATGGATGTCATCGCTGAAAAAGTTACTTTTTTATCTTCAAATAATAAAAATTCGGAAAAAGAAAGAAAAGAATAACATATATTTAACTAGGTGATTTTTTTGAAGAAGATATATAAAACTTTAGGACTAGTAGCAATTACTCTTTTTAGTTTTTATTATACGGAAAAAATTGCAATTTTAATGCAAAATAAAAGTCCCATTATGCAAAGCATTAATGAAATTGAAGACAACTATAAAGTTGAAGCTGTTAATGCAACCATAGAGGAAAATTATGTTATTCCTGGCATTATGGGACGAATGATTAATAAATCAAAAAGTTATGTTAATATGAAAGCTTTTGGCTTATTTAATGAATATTATTTGATTTTTGATAATATTAAACCCGATATATCTTTAGAAGATAATAAAGATAAAATTATTAAAAAAGGAAATAAAGAAAAGAAAGCAGTTGCTTTTTTATTAGAGGATGGAAGTGAGCAAATTAAGAATTACCTCAAAGAAAATAAAATACCTGCTAGTCTTTTAATACAAGAAAATACTTATCAAAATAATAATTATTTTGAACAAATTAATAATGATAAGGAAAAATATAAAAATGTAGAGAGTTTATTAAATAAAAATAATCAAAATAAAAATATTTGTTATATAAAAAATTTAGGTAAAGATTTATGCCAAAAAGAAAAAAAATATTTAATAGAGGAAACAATGACTTTGAATAGTAATAATTTAATAGAAGCTAAAAAAAGAGTAGAAAGTGGAGCAATTTTCTATATTCAAAAAAATGTCAATCTAGAACATTTGAAACTTTTAATAAAAGAAATTGAATTTAAAGGTTTAAAAATTATAACTGTAAGTGATTTAATAAGTGAAAAGGAAATGCAATATAAAAATTAAAAGGGGAAATAATTTTCTTCTTTTTTTCATGTCTTGAAAATATTATTATTTTTTTGTACAATAAAAGCAACAATAGAGGAGGATAAAAACATGAATCGTTTTAAAGAGAACCTCCCAACCAAGACAAATAGAGGTCTCGGGGGGGGGGTATATTAGAAAGTAAAAGAAAGAAACCCAGAGACCAAATAAAATGGTTAGTCCTTGGAATCGTCATAATAGGACTAAGTATCCTAGGAACAAGTTATGCTTATTGGAACTATACAGCAAGTCAAAATAAATATAATGAAGTAAGAAGTAGCTGTTTAAAACTAGCTATGGAAAATGAAAAAGATGCAATTAGTTTAAAAGAAGCTTATCCCTTAACAGATGAAGAAGGAAAAAAATTACAACCCTATACATTTACAATACAAAACCTATGTGAAGAAAAAGCAAATTATACAGTAAAAGTAGAGAAATTAAAAAGAAAAGGAAAAGAAGAAACTACAATATTAGATAGTAAGTATGTAGCAATAGAAGTAAATGAAGGACAAAAAGAGATATTAGGGGATTATACAAAAGGAAGAAGTACCTATGAAGGAGAAGAGTACGAATCTATAGAAGCAAGAGAGATAGTAAAAGGAACAATAGAAGGAAAAGGAACAAAGGAATATAAAATAAGATTGTGGATGGATGAAAGTGTAGAAGCAACAGAAGAAACAATGAATAAAAGTTTTATAAGTAAGATAGTAGTGGATGGAAATCTAAATGAGTTAGCAGAATATAACGAACCTATCTTACATGGAACAGATCCAGTATTAAAAGAAGAACTAGTACCAGTCGTAATAGATGATACAGGAAAAGTCACGAAAGCCAATACTAAAGAAGAGTGGTACAACTATGAAGAAAAAAGATGGGCAAATGCGGTAATACTTACAAATAATAAAACAGCTGATAATTATAAAGAAGGAGAACAAATACTAGAAAGTGACATAGAAAGTTATTTTGTATGGATACCAAGATACAATTATAAATTATTTAATACAACGAATTTTACCTATACAGCATCAACTGAAGGAGAAGTAGCAAGTCCACAAATAATAGAGGTAAGGTTTGGAACAAAAGAAACAAATGATAAAAATAAAAATGAATGCACAACACCAGGAGAATCAGGTAATATTGGAAACTGCAACAATGGCGATTGGATGACGCATCCAGCATTTCTAGCATTTCCTAATACGAAAGGTTTATGGGTCGGCAAATTTGAGACAGGATATAAGGGAGCAACCAGTACAACTACTGCTCAACATAATATAAATAACTCAAAACAAGTTATTATAAAACCAAATGTGTACAGTTGGAGAAGTATACAAGTATCAAATGCCTATCAAACTTCCTTTGGATATAAACGAGAATTAGAAAGTCATATGATGAAGAATACAGAGTGGGGAGCAGTAGCTTATTTACAACAAAGTTTGTATGGTTCTCATGAAAGTGTCAGAATTAATAACAATCGTGCTTATTTAACAGGATATGCTGCAGTGAATAAACCAACTTGTGGATATACAGCAACAAATGAAACATGCAATAAATATGAAGAGGTGAATCTAGGGACAGGAATGAATGCTCAAGATGGAACTTATACCTTAAATTATTTTAACTCAAAAAGTGTTTCTGCAAGTACTACTGGAAACTATTACGGTATTTATGATATGAGCGGAGGATCAGTTGAATACATGATGGCTGTGATGGTAGATGAAAATGGCAAACCATCAAGTGGAAGGAATAGTCTTTATAATAGTGGATTCAATGGAACATTAACATGTCCCAATTGCGCAGAAGGAACATTAAAACCAGATGGTACAACTGAGGTAAAAGATGGAATAGATTTTCCAAGGGAATCGAAATATTATGATACTTATAAATATTCGAAGAGTGCTAATGATTATACAAACGGAATCTTAGGAGATGCATCAAGTGAAATGGGCCCATTTAAAAATGCGGTTTATACTCCAACAAATGGTGAAGAAGCTCAAACAAGACATATTAGCGGGTGGTATGACGAAGATATATTACCTATTATTTATGGATTTCCATGGATCATGCGAGGTTTAGGTACTTCTCATGGTATTGGTGCAGGAATCTTTTCTTTGGATCGTGCTTATGGAAATTTGAGTAACGTTCGCAGTTTCCGTATTGTTCTTGCACTTTAATTTAAAAAATGAAAAAAATACCAATTTTTTAAAATTTAGTTCAAAAAAGACAAATTTGTTCTAATAATTTGTCTTTTTCTATGGAAATTTTGGTTAAAACTTTATTAAATATATATTTGCTTTTCTATTTTTTCTTTGCTATATTGACCATACGAGTATTAAATTATGGTGTTTGCCACCAATTTTTAAAAGAAACGAGGTGGCCACGATGACAAAAAAAGATTTTTTAATTGCAGCATTGATCGTGATAATTATTTTATTAATCGTATTCTTGATAATTAACGTTTGTTAAATTAGTGGTTTTGGTTGATAAGGTAAGAAAAAACACCATTTCCAATAAGGAATGATGTTTGCCAAACGGGCAAGCACTAAATTTAGTACTCGCATAATTAAATTATACTATAAAATATAAATAAATGCAAATTGGATTGAAAGTAAAGGAAAAAAAGAGTAAAATGAAATTAAGATATGGAGGATTAAAACATGAATCATTTTAAAGAGAACCTCCCAACCAAGACTAGTAGGCGTCTCGGGGGGGGGGTATATTAGAAAGTAAAAGAAAGAAACCCAGAGACCAAATAAAATGGTTAGTCCTTGGAATCGCCATAATAGGATTAAGTATTTTAGGAACAAGTTATGCTTATTGGAACTATACAACACATCAAGAAGGAATAAATGAAATCCAAACTTCTTGTATTAAATTAGCATTAGAAAATGAATTAAATAGTATCACAATAGAAAATGCATATCCTTTAAAGGATGAAGAAGGAGAAAAATTAACGCCTTATAAATTTACAATAAAAAATGTATGCAAAACAACAGTGAATTACACAATAAAAATAGAACAATTAAAACCAAATAACGAAGAAGAAACAAATCAAATAGAAAGTAAGTATATAGCAATAGAAGTAAATGAAGGACAAAAAGAGATATTAGGGGATTATACAAAAGGAAGAAGTACCTATGAAGGAGAAGAGTACGAATCTATAGAAGCAAGAGAGATAGTAAAAGGAACATTAAAAGGAGAAGAAAGTAGAAACTATGCTATAAAACTATGGATGGATGAAAATGTAACATTAGAAGATAATGTAGTAAATAAAAAGTTTATAGGTAAAGTTGTAGTAGATGGAAATCTAAATGAGTTAGCAGAATATAACGAACCCATCTTACATGGAACGAATCCAGTACTAAAAGAAGAATTAGTGCCAGTCGTAATAGATGATAAAGGAAATGTAACAAAAGCCAATACCAAAGAAGAGTGGTACAACTATGAAGAAAAAAGATGGGCAAATGCAATCATCTTAGCAAATGGAAGTTCTGAAGATTATAAAGAAGGAGAACAAATACCAGAAGAGGATATAGAAAGTTATTTTGTATGGATACCCAGATATAATTATAAACTTTTTGATATGGGAGAATATACTAGTGTAACGGATGCAATAACAAACAAAGGACCCACAACAGCAATTCAAATAAGATTTGGAACAAGCGATACAACCGATACAAAAAAAGAATGTGCAACGCCAAAAGTGTCAGGGGAAAGTGGAGATTGTGCAGTAGGGAAGTGGATGACGCATCCAGCATTTTTAGCTTTTGAAAACACCAAAGGATTATGGGTAGGCAAATTTGAAACAGGATATAATCAAAGTGAAGATGGTTCATTAAAAGATACAACAAGTTGGACTAAAGAAAATGCAGTACAAAAGGTTAGTGATCCTGAAAAAATTATCATCAAGCCAAATTTGTATAGTTGGAGTGGAATGGTCATAGCAAATGCCTACCAAACAAGTTTTAATTATAAACGAGATTTAGAAAGTCATATGATGAAGAATACAGAGTGGGGAGCTGTAGCTTACCTTACCAATTCTTTATATGGAAGATGTACGAAAGTAAATGGGCAAGCTACTTGTACAGAAGTAACACAAAATCGAAATAGTGAGTCTTTAACAGGCTATACATATGAAAGCGGTAAATATCCAAATTCAACGGGAGCAAGTACAACCGCTAATCGTTCAGGAATCTATGATATGAGTGGGGGAAATTGGGAAAGCGTTATGGGAATTATGGCGAATGCAAATGGTACTTTGCAATTCAATACAGAGAGTGGATTTACAAACGAAAATTTTCCAACCGAGGAGAAATATTATGATAAATATTTGTATAATTCACATCTCCAAATTTATAATAAAAGAATCCTTGGAGATGCAACTGGAGAATTGGGACCTTTTTCAAGTAAGAATGGTACGATAAGTTCAATGTATAGTGATTATGCTTGGTTTGTTTGTTATAATGGCATTTTCTTTCGCCGTGGTGGACATGTTAGTACTGGATCTAATGATGGACTTTTTGCCTTTTATTATATGAATGGTAATATGGGTGTTTTTCGTATTGTTCTTGCCTTATAAAAGGTCTATTTATGTTAAAAATTTTAAAATAAAATGAGTAAAAAAAAATAAAAATTCATAGAGCGAAGTTTTATTTTTTTAAAATTTTCTATAAAGACCAATGGCTTTTCCTAAAATTGTACAATCATTTAATATAATCGGGGCCATGGTATCATTTTCAGGCTGTAAGCGAATATGATCCTTTTCTTTGTAGAAGGTTTTTAATGTAACTTCATTATCAAAAGTCATCGCTACAACTATATCACCATTTCTTGCTACTTTTTGTTTTTGGACAATGACATAATCTCCATCAAATATACCTTTGTTTATCATAGATTCACCACTAACATGAAGAGCAAAGACAGTTTCTTTTTTAGGAACTAAAGATGCAGGAATATTAAAAAATTCGTTTGGTTGTTCTATTGCTTCAATAGGACTACCTGCTGTTATTTTTCCTAGCAATGGAATTTTAATAACATCTTCGTCTTTTTCTAAATATTCATTTTCAACAAGAACTTCTATTGTTCTAAATTTGTTATTGCTTGTTTTAATGACACCAGCGCTCTCTAATTTTTTTATGTGAGCATGGACAGTTGCTGGGCTTGATAATCCAAGACCTTCACATATTTCGCGAATAGAAGGTGGAAATCCATGCATTGCCGTGTATTTTTTAATAAAAGTTAAGACTTCAGTTTGTTTTAGTGTTAATTCTTTCATAAAAGTTTTTCCTTTCCATTTTTATATTAACACTTTATGTGTAAAAAGTCAAACAAATGTTCACAATTCTTCTTGACACGAACAAATATACGTGTTAATCTTAAAACAGAAAGAAGGAATGTATATGAAAAAAATATGGACAAAATATTGTGGAGCTATTTTGCTCTACTCGGTGGTCTTTTTTGGTATCATTGCCATCAATATCAGATATAAATTTTTGAATGAACAAAATATAGAAAGGGATTGCTCAATTGTAGCAATTGGAGATTAATATGCAAGAACAACTTATATACTCCTTATCACGTGGGGACAATTTAGATTATATTCAAAAATATGTTTTAGAAAAAGAAAAAGGAACTAAAGTTATTCAAAAAGATATTTCTAATGAAATGTTTCATTTATTTTTTGGTATTATGGAATTAGGAAAAGAAGTAAGAAATGCTTTAAAAAATGATACCTATTTAGATACCGAACTGAAAATAGCGGATATATTCCTCATCTTAATTGCTCTATGCAATAATTTGAATATCAATTTATTTGATGCTTTAATAAAAAAAGAACAATTTTTAAATGGAAAAATGGCAAAATGGTTTTAATTTTTGCCATTTTTTGTTATACTTAACAAAGAATAGGTAGGGATAGTATGATAGAAAATGATATAAATTCGGTAAATGAAATTAAAGCCCTTGCACTTGATATGATTAGCAATGCAAAAAGTGGCTATCCTGGGATTGCTTTATCTGCAGCACCCATATTGTATACTTTATATGCAAAACATTTAAATTTTAATCCAGAAAATCCAGGTTGGTTAAATCGAGATCGTTTTGTTCTTGCTTCTGGTCATGCTACGAGTGTTCTTTATGCAACATTACATATTTGTGGATTTCCTATAACAAAGGAAGATTTGAAACAATATCGCAATATTGATTCTAACTTGCCTGGATATCCTGATAAGGAACTAACCCCTGGAATTGATGTTTCTATCGGAAGTGCTGGTTTAGGTATTAGTAATGGAGTTGGACTTGCTCTTGCTGAAAGATATCTTAGAAATATTGTAAAAAGTGAAGAGGAAGAACAAGCTTTAATCGATTATCGTACCTATGTATTTTGTAGTGATATTGATTTAATGGAAGGGGTAAGTTACGAAGCTACTTCTTTTGCTGGAGCCCAAAAACTAGATAAGTTTATGCTTTTATGCGATATTTCTGGAATTACAAATGATGGTGAAGTTAAAAATAATTTTATCGAAGACTTAGAAATGCGCTTTGAATCTATCGGTTTTTATGTGGGAACTGTAAAGGATGGTAGTAATTTAAAACTTATTGATAAAGCAATCACCAATGCGAAAAAAAGTAAAAAACCATCCGTAGTATTCTTTAAAACAATTATAGGTAAAGATTCTCGTAATGAAAATAAAAGTGTTTCTTTTGAAGGACCATTAAGTGACGATGATGTTTTTGCGATAAAAAGAAAATTAAATGTTACAGTTGCTCCTTTTGAAGTTAGAAAGGATTCAGTTGTCTATATTCGTTCTTTAATTAATAATCGTGTCAGAGAAAAATATAGTCTTTACATCAATTCTTTTAATAAAATAAAGTCTTCGGCAAACGACCGATTACTAAAATTATTGCAACTATTAGTAAATAAAGAATTTAATATCCCTTTTGAAAGTTTAAATTTTAAAGTAAATGATTCCTATAATGAAAATCTTTTAATGACAAATCATAAAATTTTAAATATGGTTGCTTCGAAAACAGAATTTTTATTTGGAGGAAGTGCAGATGTTGCTTCTACTACTAAAGTCTATATTGATCATACGAGTATTCAAAGTCCTGAAAAACCATTAGGAAGAAATATTAATTTTGGTTTAAGAGAAGAAGCCATGGCTGGTATTTTAAATGGTATCTCGTTAAGTGGTTTAAAAACTTATTGTAGTACTAAATTAATAAATGCGGATCGATTAAAAAGTTCTATGCGCTTGAGTGCTTATATGCAACTACCAATTGTTTACTTTTTTACACATGATGGTTTTGGTAACGGAGAAGATGGTCCTACTCAAGAAAGCTTAGAACAACTTGATATGTTAAGAAGTATTCCTAATCTGAAGGTTTTCCGTCCTAGTGATATTAATGAGGTTTTGGGAATATGGGAATATATCTGTAAAGAAAAGGGTCCTATTTGTGTAATACTTGGAAATAATAAAATGCCTAAGGTTTTAAATACACATCCTAAATTGACACTAAAAGGCGGTTATATTGTAAAAAAAGAAGAGGTACACTTGGATGGAATTCTAGTTGCAACTGGACGTGAAGTTTTAGATGCTTTAAATATTGCTGTTGAGCTCAAAAAAGAAAATTTAGATATTCGTGTGGTTACAATGCCTTCTATTGAACTTTTCTTAAAACAAGATAAAACTTATCAAGATCAAATATTGCCTAAAACATGTAAAACGATTGTATTGGAACCAAATAGTAAACTTTCTTGGGGCATTTTTGTAAAGGATCCTAATGATATAATTGGTTTAAATGATTTTGGTTATAGTGGTCACCAAGAAGAAATTTTAAGAAAAATAGGTTATGATTATGAAAGTTTAAAAATTACAATTGCTAAACTTTTTCTTAGTAATAGAAAAAATTGACAAAATTCGACAAAAGATAATAACGTTTTAATCTATACTAAAATTGGTGAAAAAAATGCGTACATTTTATATTTTTAAAATTAAAGAGGAATATGCAACCCTTACCAAAAATAATCCTTATCAACTTTTTAGAATGTTAGATTTTATTTATACATTAGATAAAAGTGATGCAAATAAAGGAGCCGATTTATTTTATAAAGTTGTAGAGCGTTTTAATGAAAAAAATTTAGATATTCATCTATTTAAAAAATATCGAGAAAATTATTTTTATACAAAATATAAAAATGTCCATCAAATAAATAATTTATATAAAAAAGAAGAATCAAAATTGATTGTTAAAAAACATTTTTTACTTTTAAAAAGCACTTTAATTAAACCTACGTTTATCGAAGATTTAAAAGAAGAAAATCATCTGTTTTTATGTGATTTTGAAAATAAGGATTATTTTTGGTTGGATAAACTTGCAGTCTAAAAAAAATTTTAGTAGAATAATATAGAAAAGGAGGAACTTTTATGTTACATGATATTTTATTAATACTTATTGGTTTAATTGTTGGACTTATTCTTGGTTTTGTTGGTGCGCGTTTTGCTATGAAAAAATATATGCAAAAAAATCCTCCCATTAATGAAAAAATGATTGAAGCAATGATGAGTAGTATGGGTCGAAAACCGAGTCAAAAACAAGTAAATCAAGTTATGAAACAAATGAGCCGTTATATGTAACGTGCTTTTTTAGTAATTGACTAAAAAATTAGAATATGGTATTCTTATGAATAGGATAAAAGGTGGTGAAAAATATGGAATTTCTAAATAAATTATATAGTAATGAATACTTTGGAATTGGTTTATTTGTAGTAATGTCCATACTTGCTTTTACATTTTTAGTAGTACTATTTTTTGGTAAAAAGGATGAAAAAGCAAGAATAAAAGAAGAAAAATTGTTAAATGAAGAAAAAGAAGAGGAGCCTATAAAACAAGAGGATTTAGATACAATTACTTTAAATGAAGATGCAATTGCATCAGAACCAAAAGAAGAAAATGACCAAATAGAGATTGAAGAAAATTTTAATAGACTTGAAAATGAAGAAGACTCTAAAGAAGAATTAGAAACTTTTGAAGAGAAAAAAATAGAAGATATCGATCCATTTGTAACAAGCAATTTGGTTTTAAATACGGATTATATTAACGAAGAATCTAATAATCAAGAAACACCAAGTGTAGATGCTACTTCGGATATCTATAATTTAAATAATGTCATGCAAGAAAATCTTGATTTTATGAATGAAGAAGAATCTATTGAGGATGTTTTAAGTAAGTATGATCAATGGGAAGAACAAACAGAACATGAGGATACTTTAGATATTACAAGACCTGTTATTGAAGAAGTAACACCAAGTAATATATTTACAGAAGATGTAGAAACTAATAAGGTCGTTAATGCTCCATTTAGTTCTGTTTATTTAGAAAATGAAAAAAATGAAGAAGCAGAAGAACCAGAAAAAGAAATAAATTTTAATAGCGATACTAAAGCTTTTGAACTTCCTAAAAGAGTAGATTTACCAAAACGTAATGATCAAGATGTTAATGAAAATATCATAACATTCATGAATGAAGATAAATAGTTCAAATTATTTGTAAAAAAATGTAAAGATTCTTTACTTTTTTTTTTTTGCTCTTTATAATAAAAAACATCAATTGTTGGGAGATGATAGACTTGAAAAATTCTTTACCAGTTTTATTATTAAAGAATCTTCTTCTTCTTCCCAATCAAGAAGTTAAACTAGAATTAACCAATTCTTTAAGTCAAAGTGTTATCTCATTAGCAAGTAATGAATATAAAAATGAACTGATTGTTTTACCATTAAAAGATCAAATGGAGGAAAAGCCTGAAATTAGTGATTTGCCTAAAGTAGCTATTGTTACCAAAGTAAAAAGTAAAATAGAATTACCAAATGGCAATTTTAGAGTTACTTTAAGAGGATTATTTCGTGCAGAAGTAAAGTCATTAGTAAATAATGACGAAGAAAAAGAAGTTTTAGAGTGCTTTTATGAAAAAATGTCTATTCCAGAATATGATGAAATAGAAGCCTTAGCTTTACAACGAAAAATAGAAAAATTAGTTACTCAATATGTTCAAAGTGATGGAGTATCCAATAGTATTTTAAATATTATAAAGAATGTAAAAGACTTAAATAAATTAACGGATATTGTAGCTTCTTTTTTACCAATTTCTTTCTCTCGTAAACTTTTTTATATTGAACAGATGAATCCTGTCGTCCGTGGAGAAGGACTTGTTTTAGATTTGAATTTGGAATTGCAAGTAATGAAACTTGATGAACAAATTGAAGAAAAATTTCAAAATGGTTTAGAAGAAAGTCAAAAAGAGTTTATTTTAAAAGAAAAATTGCGAGAAATTCAAGAAGAATTAGGACAAACCAATGCTAAGCAAGAGGAAATAGAACAATATCGAGCCAATTTAAAAAAATTAAATATTCAAAATGATAAAATTGTAACTAAAATTGAGCAAGAAATAAAAAAACTAGAATTAATGAGTGAAACAAGTCCAGAATGTTCTAATATTCGAAATTATTTAGACTGGATGCTAAGTCTTCCTTGGGAAACTGAGACGATAGATGAAACAAATTTAGATAAAATTAAAATAAATTTAGACAAAACGCATTTTGGTCTTGATGAAGTTAAAAATAAAATAATCGAATATATTGCAGCCAAAAAAAGGAATGCCAATGTTAATACTCCAATTCTTTGTTTGGTAGGTCCTCCTGGAGTTGGAAAAACAACGCTTGCTAAGTCCATTGCTGAAAGTCTTCATCGATCTTTTTATAAAATTAGTGTAGGAGGGTTAAATGAAAGTTCTATTTTGACGGGTTATCGAAGAACTTATTTAGGATCCAGTCCTGGAAAAATTATTGAAGCTTTGAAAAAATGTAAATCTAAAAATCCAGTTATCTTAATTGATGAAGTAGATAAGATGGTAAAAGATTATAAGGGAGATCCTTCTAGTACTTTGTTGGATATTTTAGATAAAGAGCAAAATAAATATTTTATAGATCATTATATTGAAGAAGAATTTGACCTATCACATGTTTTGTTTATTTTAACGGCTAATTATAAAGAAGATATTCCCAATGAATTATCGGATCGATTAGAAGTAATTAATTTAACAAGTTATACATTATCTGAAAAAGTTTTTATTACTAAAAAATATTTAATACCAACTTTATTTGAAGAACATAACCTTTCTTCTAAAAATATAAAATTTACGGATATAGCCATTAGAGAAATTATAGATTCTTATACTTATGAAGCAGGAGTAAGAGACTTATATCGAGTTTTAACCACTTTGGTAAGAAAGTTAATTGTTCAAAATAAATTAGAGGAGATAAAAATAACCCATGAGATTTTATTGGAACTATTAGGTGTAGGAAAATACGTACAAACTTCTTTAGTCGAAAAGGGCTATGCGGGAGTTGTTAATGCACTTGCTACTACGAACCATGGGGGAATGGTTACTCCAATAGAAACCTGTTTTTATGATGGAGAGGGAAAAATAAAAATTACTGGATTAGTGGAAAGAGTAATGGATGAAAGTATAGCTGTTTCTATAAGTTACATATTAAGTCATACTACTTTATTTAATATAAACAAAAATGATTTTAAAAATAAAGATATTCATATTCACATATTGGAAGCAGGAATGAAAAAAGATGGACCTAGTGCGGGGGTAAGTATTACTACGGCCTTAATTAGTTTGGCAATAAATAAAAAAGTACCAAGTTGGATTGCTATGACAGGAGAAATTACTTTATTAGGATTTGTAAATAAAGTAGGAGGAATAAAAGAAAAATTGATAGGTGCTTATCATGAGGGTATGAAAAAGGTATTTATTCCAAAAGAAAATCATTATGATTTATTGAATGTACCCCAAGAGATATTAGAAAAATTAGAAATTATAGAAGTAGAACGATATGAAGAGATTTATAAAGAGATTTTTGAAAAGAAAGAAATCTCAGTTTAAATTTCTTTTTTTTAAAATTAAAATAAAAGAAAACTACCCTAAGGAAATTGTTGGGAAATACTTGTGTTTTTTCTTTTTTTTTTTTATAATAATTTGTAGTAACATAGGAGTATAAAGGTATGAGAAGAATATTAGCTAGTATGGACATTGGTTCTAATACAATAAAAATTATTGTAGCTGAAATAGTAAAAAGAAAAGTCAATATTTTAGCCGTTTCGGAAACAAATACTAAAGGATTCAAAAATGGCCTTGTTGTTAATAAGGATACTTTTGTTTCGGCTTTAAAAGAAACATTAAAAAAAGCAGAAGATATTCTGGGTTTAAAGATCCAAAAGATAATTATTACCGTTCCTTCTTTTCATACGAAATTTCTTATTAGTGAAGGAAGTACCACGATTACGAGTGAAGACAAAATAATAAAAGGTAACGATATTATAAGAGCAATGCAAGCTTCCGTTTATAATAAAATACCAGAGAATTATGAAATTGTAGATGTTGTTCCAACCAAATTTATAGTTAATGAGCAAGAACCTGTTTTAAATCCATTGGATAGGACTGCTAATAAGTTGCATGTAAAAACATTAATTACTGTGATTCCAAAAGAAGAGATGATGCCTATTTTAGAATGCTTTTCTAAAATAGATGTTGAAGTAATAGGAACGAATTTAACTTCGGTAGGCGATTATTATGCTATAAAAAATGATAAAATGGATAACGATGTGGGAGCAATATTAAATATTGGAAGTGAAAGTACAACCATTTCTATATTTAATAAAGGCATACTTGTGAATACTTCTGCAATCGAAATTGGTGGACAAAATATCGATAATGATATATCATTTATATATAAGGTAACGAAAAATGATGCTAAAAACATCAAAGAAACGTTAGGACTTGCCCATAAAAGACAGGCCTTAGCAAACAATACCACTGTCGTTACCAATAAATTAGGAGAAAGCATCACGATTAATCAATATGAGTTAAGTGAAATTATAATGAGTCGATTAGAAGAAATTCTAAATTTAGCAAGAAAACAAATTAATTACTTAACAAAAAAGGAAATTCATTATATAATAGTAACGGGTGGCGTAAGTGAGACGGAAGATTTTGCCTTGACTCTTGAAAGTGTTTTTGGCAAAAGTGCTAAACTTGCTCTTATTCACGAAATTGGAGTACGAAATAATAAATATTCTGCCTGTTTAGGTATTCTTAAAAACTTTGATAATAAGTTGCGATTGCGTGGAAATGCTTATTCTATATTTTCAATAGAAGAATTGGAAGAATTAAGTGGTAAACATAAAAAACTAAATATATCGGATAATTCGGTATTAGGAAAATTATTTGGATATTTTTTTGATAATTAAGGAGAATGTATTATGGATGGAGATTAAATATAAAGAATAATTCGGTATTAGGAAAATTATTTGGATATTTTTTTGATAATTAAGGAGAATGTATTATGGATGGAGATTAAATATAAAGAATAATTCGGTATTAGGAAAATTATTTGGATATTTTTTGATAATTAAGGAGAATGTATTATGGATGGAGATTAAATATAAAGAATAATTTGGTATTAGAAAAATTATTTGGATATTTTTTGATAATTAAGGAGAGTGTAACATGGACGGATTAGGAACAAATGGACTTAAATTAAATCCAATAGCAAAAATTAAAGTATTTGGTGTTGGTGGAGGCGGATGTAACGCTGTTAATCGAATGGTAGAAGAAGGAGTACAAGGTGTTGAATTTTATGTTGTGAATACAGATAAGCAAGTTTTAGATGATTCTAAAGCTGAACATAAAATTCAAATTGGAGAAAGTATTACAGGTGGACGTGGAGCTGGATCAAATCCTGAAGTAGGTCGCGAAGCGGCATTAGAAAATAAAAGCGAAATTGAAAATGCGATTCGTGGTGCTGATATGGTTTTCATTGCTTGTGGTTTAGGTGGTGGTACTGGTACGGGTGCTGCGCCAGTTGTTGCAGAAATTGCCCAAGAATTAGGAGCTCTAACGGTTGGAATTGTAACAAAGCCTTTTCGTTTTGAAGGAACAACAAGAATGGAACATGCTTTAGTTGGTTTAGAAGAATTAAAAAAACATGTTGATACTTTAATCATTATTCCAAATGATCGATTAAGAGAAATTATAGATAAAACAACAACTTTTGAAGATGCCTTTAAAGAAGTTGATAATGTCTTACATAGAGGAGTTCAATCTATTTCTGATTTAATAGCGGTAACAGGTTTAATTAACCTTGATTTTGCCGATGTAAAAACGGTTATGCAAAATTCAGGAACAGCTTTAATTGGTATTGGTATGGGTATTGGTGATAATCGTGCAATTGATGCAGCAGAACAAGCCGTATCCAGTGCTCTTTTGGAAACGACCATTGAAGGTGCTACTGATGCGATTGTAAATGTTACAGGTGGATCCTCTTTAGGTATGTTCGAAGCAGAAGATGCCGTTGAAACTGTCCGTGCTGCTGCTGGAAATGATATTAATATTATTTTTGGAGCAATTAAAAATGAAAATTTAACTGATGAAGTTATTGTAACTGTAATTGCAACTGGTTTTGATGGAGCTAAAAAAGATAGAGAAAATCGTGAGGAATTAAATTCACGTGAGCAAAAAATGAAAAGAAGCATGGATGATGATGATTCTGAATACGATATTCCTCCATTTTTAAGAAATCACGATAATTTTTAAACAAATACAAAAAATGACATAATCTTATGTCTTTTTTTTATACAATTTTTTTGGTGATATTATGAAAGTCTATGTAGATATGGTTTTTCTTTTAAACTTTTACTTAGATTTTTTACTTTTAATGACAACCTCTGTTACTTTAAAAAGAAATGTAACAATAAAAAGATTACTTTTAGGAACCCTAATAGGAAGTACTTCTATCTTTTTTCTCTTTTTTTCGATATCTTCCATTTTACTATTGTTTTTTAAATTTTTTATTGCTTTTTTTATGATAATTGCAACCTTTCATTTTAAAGATTTAAAATATACTTTAAATAATTTGAGTTACTTTTACATGATTAGTGTAATTTTAGGGGGATTTTTATATTATTTAAATGTTGAATTTTCTTATTCCCATATAGGACTCGTTTTCTTTTCTAAAAAATTAAATGTAAATGGAGTGTTTTTACTCATAATTTCTCCAATTATTTTATATATCTATTATAGGCAGTCAAAAAAATTTAAATCAATGTATAACTTAATTTATGATGTAAATATAATAATACAAAAACAGAAATGGCATTTAAAAGGATTTTTGGATACAGGAAATAAACTTGTAGATCCTATTACCAACAAGCCAATTATTTTACTTGAAAAAGGTGTAATAGAGGAAAAAAATTTGAAAGTTTATTATGTTCCTTATAATGGATTAGAAGAACATAAACTTTTAAAATGTTTTAAACCTACTTCTGTAGAAATTGAAAAAAAGAAATTTAAAAATGTTCTTCTCGGTATAAGCGACAAAAAATTTCATTTAGATGGTGTAGAATGTTTATTAAATAATAAAATAATGGAGGATTTATCATGATAAAAAAATTATTATTGTGGTTAAAAATTAAATATGCGAATTGCTTTTTTGTGGGAAGTAGTGATAAGTTACCACCTCCACTTAGTAAAGAAGAAGAACTTGCTTTATTAATACGTATGCAAGAAGGTGATGACCATGCAAGAGAACTATTAATTGAACATAATTTACGTTTAGTTGTATTTCTAGCCAAAAAATATGAATCAAGTGGCTATGACATTGAAGATTTAGTGAGTATAGGGTCTATTGGATTAATAAAAGGAATTAATACTTACAAAATAGATAAAAATATTAAATTAGCAACTTATGCATCCCGCTGTATTGCTAATGAAATTTTAATGTTTTTAAGAAAAAACAAACGAAGAAAAACGGAAATTTCTTTTGAAGATGCGCTAAATTATGATTCTGAAGGGAATGAACTGCATTTAGAAGATATTCTAGGAACGGATGAAGATATTGTTATAAAAGAATTTGAAAGTTCTATGGATAAAAAAATGCTTGCGGATGAAATTAATAAATTAGATGAAAGAGATCGCCAAATCATGATATTAAGATACGGGTTAAACAATACGGAAGAATATACGCAAAAAGAAGTAGCAGAAATGTTGGGAATTAGTCAATCTTATATTTCTAGAATTGAAAAAAAAGTTATTAAAAATTTAAAAAATTTATTAAAAATTTAAAAATACGAAAAAACTTCGTATTTTTTTATTTTATAGGAAAGTTCTAAAAAAACAAAAAAATATCTTGAAGAACAATAGTTTGCTGTTGTATAATGATTTTACAC